>DASYAM010000052.1:0-101775 GCA_036501315.1 Solirubrobacteraceae bacterium | reverse complement strand
GCCGTGGAAGCGCAGGTCCTCGATGCGCCCCTCGTGCACGCGGATGTGGACTCCGAGCTCGTCGCCGCACAGGGGGTTGTGCTCGAGCGCCTCGAGGTCGTGGGGCTCCAGCTCACCGAAATTTCGGGGGCGCTTGTAATGATCGAGGATGTAGTCGCGGTAGAGGTCGTCCATCGATTGTTCCCGCCTACCGGCGTCCCTCAAACATGGTGATCCCGGCCGCTGGACGGATATTCGAGGGCCGAATCGTGCGAGCATGGCCCGACGAGGCTGCTCGCCCTGCTCGTGCTCGGTGCGGGCGGCGAATCGGCGCGAGCGTCACAGCCCGAACACCTCGCGGCCGGCGAGCAGCGCGTCGACGAGCGCGTCGATGTCGCTCGGCTCGTTGTACACGCCGACGGACGCGCGCGCCGTGGCGCCGACGCCGAGGCAGCGCATCAGCGGCTGCGCGCAGTGGTGGCCGGCGCGGATGCAGACGCCGCCGCGGTCCGCGAGCTCCGCGACGTCGTGGGGGTGGATGCCCTCGATCGTGAACGAGGCAAGGCCGCCGCGGCGCTCTGCCTCGGGCGGGCCGGCGACGCGCAGGCCGGGCACCGTCGCCAGGCGCTCGAGCATGTATGCCGTCAACGCCTGCTCGTGCGCGCGCACGCGATCGATGCCGAGTTGCGAGAGGTAGTCGACGGCCGCTCCCAGCCCGACCGCCTCGGCGATCGGCGGCGTGCCGGCCTCGAACTTGTACGGCAGCTCGTTCCACGTCGCGCTCTGGAAGTCGACGGCGGCGATCATGTCGCCGCCGGTTAGGAACGGCTCCATCCGCTCGAGCAGCTCGCGGCGGCCGTGCAGCACGCCGACGCCCGTCGGCCCGAGCGCCTTATGGCCCGTCCACGCGTAGAAGTCCGCCCCGAGCGCTTCGACGTCCACCGCCATGTGGGGGACAGCCTGGGCGCCGTCGATGAGCGAGATCGCGCCCGCCGTGCGCACGCGCGAGGTCATCTCTGCGACCGGGACGATCGTGCCGAGCACGTTCGACACGTGCGTGAACGCGACGAGCTTCACATCGCCCCGTTCCAGCTCCGCGTCGAGCTGCTCCAGCGACAGCTCGCCGCGCTCGTCGACCTCGAGGTAGCGCAGGCTCGCGCCGCGCTCGCGGCACAGCACCTGCCAGGGGACGATGTTCGCGTGGTGCTCCATCTGTGTGATCAGCACCGCGTCGCCGGGGCCGACGTTTGCTCGTCCCCACGCGTACGCGACGAGGTTGATCGCCTCGGTCACGTTCTTCGTGAAGATCGTCGTCTGCGGATGGGCTCCAACGAACGCGGCGACACGGTTGCGCGCGCCGTCGTAGGCGGCGTCGGCCTCCTGCGCAAGCGCGTACACGCCGCGGTGCACGTTCGCGTTGTGGTCGCGCAAGTGCTCCGCGACCGCGTCGATCACGACCTGCGGCTTCTGCGATGTTGCGCCCGAGTCGAGGTAGATCAGGGGGCGACCGTCGAACGTGCGCGCGAAGATCGGGAAGTCCGCCTTCACGTCGAGCGAGGCCGATCCGGCGCTCAGGTCATCGACGGCGGCGCGGGTGCCCATCGCGCTCGTCACGCCCGTCTGTGGGCCGCGACAAGATCGGTGAGGCGCGCACCGGCGATCACGGCGACCCGTCCGCCTGCAACCGTGCCGACAGCTGACCCACGGCTGCGCCGCGTGTGCCCGACCGGCGCCGACGGCGCTGTATGGGGGACCGGCGTACGTGTCTCCCCGAAATCGCTACCGACTAGTGGCATACGCCTCGATGTCCTCGCGCGCCGCCTCGAGCTTCATGGCGACCTTCGCGCGCACGAGCTCTTCCAGTGGCTCGTCCTGGAGCTCTGCGATCAGCGGCTCGAAGAAGCCCTCGACGATCACGCGCACCGCGGCGGGGCGGTCGAGGCCGCGCGTCTGCATGTAGAAGATCGCCGCCTCGTCGAGCTCGCCGACCGTGCCGCCGTGCGAGGCGGAGACGTCGTCGGCGGACACGAGCACCGAGGGGATCGCGTCGACGCGCGCTTTCGGCGACAGCATCATCGTGTGGATCTGCAGGTAGGTGTGGGTCTGCTGCGCGCCCGGGTCGATCTGGATCAGCCCCTCGAAGCTCGCGCGGCTCTCGCCCGTCGCCGCCCCACGCCAGTGCACGTCGCCGCCGGACGGGCCGGTCTCGTGCAGGTCGACGGCGAACAGGTCGAGGTGCTCGTGCTCCTCGGCGAAGAACAACCCGCGGAACGCCATGTCCGCGCCCGGCTCCGAGATCGCGAGCTCGAGGTGCTGGCGCACGAGGTGCCCGCCGAGCAGCGCCGGCAGCCAGTGGCAGTAGGCGTCGCGCCCCACGCCGACGAAGCGGGTGGAGGCGTCGTACACCTCACCCGAGCCCCAGTCCTGCACCTGCGCCAGGCGACAGCGCGCCCCGTCCTGCAAGTACAGCTCGAACGCGCCCGCATGCAGCGACTGGCCGTCGGCGAAGTCCTCCGCCAGGTCGTACTCGTGCACGCGGAACTCGCTGCTCTCGCCGCCGAGCACGAGCGTGCGCGCGTACTGCGCGACGCCGGGGCCGTCGATCGCGTAGACGATCTCGAACGGGTCCTCGATCACGACGCCCTTGGGGATGTGCAGGAACGCACCGCCGGTCCAGAACGCCGCGTTCGCCGCCTCGAGCTTGTTGCGGTCGTGCGTCAGGCGCTTGGAGTACCAGGGCGTCACAAGGTCCGCGTGGTCGTTGAAGGCGTCCTCGAGCGAGCAGAGGATCACGCCGCGCGCCGCGAGCGCGGGATCGAGCTCTGAGTGGACGACCGTGCCGCCGCTCTGCACGAGCCGGCCCGCGCGTGGGCGGTCGGGCAGCGTGCGCGCGACCACGTCGGGTACCTCGCCACCGGGCTCGCCGCCGGGAGGGGGCATTTCGAGTGCGTCGAGGTCGAGCGCTTGCAGCGTCGTCGTCCAGAACCCCGAGCGCCGCCACACGGGCAGCTCCGAGGTCTCATAGACCTCCAGCGCCGCTTTGCGGAGGTCCGCGAGCGTGCGCACGCCGTCGCCCGCGCCCGCGCCGTGCAGCGCGTGGTAGAGCGTCGCCTCGCGGTGGCGGCCGGGCTTCGACTGCACGGGCGCGGCGCCGTTCGTGGAAGCGCCGTTCGTCGCTGCGCCCGCCTCAGGCACGCGCGCCCACTTCCTGGCGGATCTCGTCGTACCCCTCGCGCTCGAGGCGCTCGACCAGCTCGACGCCACCCTGCAGCACGATCCGGCCGTCCATCAGGATGTGCACGAACTCGGGCTTGACGTAGTGGAGGATGCGCTGGTAGTGGGTGATGATCAGCGCGCCCAATCCCTGCTCGTCGTGCAGCTTCTGCACGCCCTCGGCGACCGTGCGCAGCGCGTCGATGTCGAGGCCCGAGTCGGTCTCGTCGAGGATCGCGACGTCGGGGGCGAGCATCGCCATCTGCAAGATCTCCGCGCGCTTCTTCTCGCCGCCGGAAAACCCGTCGTTCAGGTGACGCGACGTGAACGCTTTGTCGACGTCGAGCAACTCGATCGCGTGCTGCAGCTGGTTGCGAAACTCCTTCACCTGGATCGGCTCGTCGCGCTTGGCGTTGATCGCCATGCGCAGGAAGTTCGCCACCGACACGCCGGGGATCGACACCGGGTACTGAAATGCAAGGAACAGCCCGGCCTTGGCGCGCTCGTGCGGTTCCTTCTCGGTGATGTCCTCGCCCTTGAACACGATCGACCCTTGGGTGATCTCATACGAGGGGTGGCCGAGCAGGGTGTTGGCAAGCGTCGACTTGCCAGAGCCGTTCGGGCCCATCAGCGCGTGGACCTCACCGCGCGAGACGTCCAGATCGACGCCTCGGAGGATCTCGCGCTCCTCGATGCGCACGTGCAGGTCTCTGATCTCTAGGTCGGCCATGTTCGGTTATCGAGCTCCGGTTGTCAGGGGTTGTATGTCAAGGATGGGCGTGGCCGGCAGCATGGGCGCGAGCACCAGTTCGGCGAGTGTCGTCTCGCGCAGCGTGCGCACGATCGCGAAGCGCACGCGCGTCCACAAGAGCTTGGTGGGGCAGACGTGCGCGGGGTCGGACTCGCGCGAGCACACGATCGAGCCGTCGGACGCCTCGGAGATGCACTCGATCGGTGCGATCGACCCCTCGAGCGCCTCGACGACCTCGGCCATCGTGATCTCCGTGGGCGAGCGCGCGAGCAGGTACCCGCCGCGCGAGCCACGCCGCGAGTCGACCAGCCCGGCCTTGCGCAATCGCGCGACGAGGTGCTCGAGATAGGCGAGCGGCAGCCCGTCGTGCGCGGCGATCTCCGCGAGTGGGATCGGATCCTCGCCGGCTCGCCGAGCCAGCTCGACCATCACGCGCACGCCGTACTCGGCCTTGGTTGAGAACATCATCTCCGCAAATACCTACCTGCGAGCTAGGGTATCAATGTCGTGGGCGAGTCCTTCGGGCGTCAACTGTTCCGACTGGAACAGCACCCGCTCGCGACCGGCGCGGTCGAGCAGGAAGACCGACACGGAGTTGGCGAACACTCCCCGTCCCGCGCTCGGGGGCGTGATCCCGTATGCGTGCCAGACCGCGCGCAGCTGCGCGAGCGAGCCGGTCAGCCACTGGGCGCGCCCGGTGAGCGAGACCTGCGCGAGAAAGCCTCTCACACGCGCGGGCGTGTCGGTCGCGGGGTCGGCGCTGACGATCAGGACCGGGGCGGGGCGGGGGCCCAGTTCGTCGAGCGCGCCGCGGATCTGCTGGGCGATCACGACGCACGGGGCGCCGCACGTGGAGTAGAGGAAGGTGAGGACCACGACCCGGCCGCGGTATTGCGACAGGGAGACGGGCCGGCCGTCGCCGCCGCCGGTCAGGTCGGCGAGCGTGAACCCGTGCGCGGGGACCACGGGCAGCGCCGCGCCGTCGAAGCCGGAAGACGAGCTCGTGGGGGCGGAGGCGCCTGTGCCCGGCGAGGCGGGGGAGGCGGCCGGGGAGGACCCATCGGAGCACCCACCGAGCAGGAGCGCGATGGCCGCGAGCACGACCGCGAGCACCGTGAGGTGAATCGCATGGGGGGTGATCGGAGCGTCGCCGCGGGGACGGGGGGGGAGGGGGGCTTGACATTTGTTCAGGCAGTGGTTATCTTGGTCTGGTCTTGGCATTCCGAGAAGGGGTTTGCCGGGCACGATAGGTGAGTTTGGGTTTTAGATCTTCCGGGTCGAAGGTGAAGCGCGCTTTGCGGAGGGTCGCACGATGGGGAGAGGGGCTTTCCGTATGAGAAGGGATCGTTTTCGCGTGAGTTCGATGGGGACAGACGTGCCAGGGACCTATGGTGCCCGGGATGGTGCCGTAGCTAGATGCGTCAGCGTCGCTGACACATCTCTCTCTCTCTCTCTCTCTCTCTCTCTGCTCCGTCTAGCGCCGCTCGGCTAACCGCCGGTAGCGACAGCTTTCCTCGTTTTTCGCGCCGCCGCCTGCGGGCGGTGTTTGCTCGTGCCCGTGTGCGTTCCGGGTTTTCAGGTGTGCGTCTTTTCGTCTCGGCGAGCGCGCGCCAGGTCCCGCGCCTTGTTGTCGCGTTGGTGTCGGTTTGCGTTGTGGTCTGTGGCTGCGCCGTGGGTGTCGCCCCGGCGCTCTCCGCGGAGAGCCAGTTCGGCCAGGAAGGCGAAGGTGCGGGGCAGTTTCAGGAACCGACGGGCATCGCGATCAACAGCGAAACCGGCGACGTCGTGCTCGCCGATACCGCCAACAACCGTGTCGATGAGTTCACGGGCGAAGGTGAGTTCGTGCGCACCTGGGGCTGGGGTGTGCGTGACGGCAAACCCGAATTCGAGATCTGCGAAGCCCCCAGCCGGTGCGAGGGCGGGCTGCCGGGCTCTGGCGCGGGGCAGTTCAGCAAGGCGAGCGGTGTCGCGATCGACAACGATGTCTTGAGCGCCGCTCATGGCGACATCTATGTCGTCGATCGCGAAAACGATCGCGTCGAGCGTTTCGGGCCGAACGGCGAATTCATTCTGAGTTTTGGGGAAGCGGGTGCGGGTGCGGGGCAGTTCGACGGACTCGGCAAGCGCGGGGTGGCGGTGGGTTCGACGGGCACGGTGTACGTCGGGGATATCGGTCGTGTGCAGAGGTTCAGCGCGGCGGGGGTGCTTGAAGGCGCGCCGATCGAACTTGCCGCGGGCGGCCCGTCGGTGGAAGCGATCAATTCGCTGGCGGTCGATGCGTCGGGGGATCTTTATGCGCAGGGCAATGAGGGTGGGGTGCGGAAGTTTGATGGGGCGGGTGTTGAACTGGGGTTGCCGCGTGACTCGGGTGCGACCGCGGCGTCTTCGATCGCGATCGGTGAAATAGCCGGTGAAGAAGCGCTGTTCGTGAACGACCCCAACCAAGGACATATCCTTGGCTATGGTCCGTCGGGCGCGCAGTTGCTGAGTACTGTGTTGCCGGATGCCGCCGGGAGTAGGGAAGGTGGGCTGGTCTACTCGAACGCGGCGCCGGACGGGGCGCTCTATGTGGCTTATCAAGTGCCGCCTGCGGTGCGGGTTCTGGGTTTGCCGGCGCCGGGTCCGGCGGTCCTGGAAGGCTCGGAGAAAGCTGGGAGTCTGCTCTCGACGAGCGTGAGCCTTGAAGCGGTCGTGAACCCGGAGGGTGCGGAAACGCACTACCACTTCGAATACGGCGAAACAGCCGGGGTTTACACCAACGGCACGGCGGAAGCGACGCTCCCGGAAGGTTTCAATGACGAAGCGGTGAGCGCCCCGGTCGCGGGCTTGAGACCGGGCAGTGTCTATCACTTCCGTGTCGTTGCTGAAAACGGGGAGGGCAGGGTGGCAGGTGCTGATGCGACGTTCGCGACGGCGCCGGCGGTCTCGGACGAATCCGAGGGGGTCTCGAAGGTGAGCGCTGACAGCGCGCTGCTCTCGACCGAACTCAACGCCCACGGCTTGGCGAGCACGTATCACTTCGAATACATCACCCAGGCGCAGTTCGAAGCCGACGGGGGCTCGTTTGAAGGCCCCGATCAGCCCGAAGTGCTGCCGGTTCCTGACGGCGAAGCTGGCGAAAGCTCGGCAACCGCGACGTTCGAAATCACGATCCAACATCTGCAGGCAGCGACGGTCTATCACTATCGTGTCGCGGCACGTAACTCACTGAATGCGCCTGGTGAATACGTGCATGGTGCTGATCAGACGTTCACGACCCAGGGCGCGGAAGCGGTCGCGCTGCCCGATGGGCGTGCCTGGGAATTGGTTTCGCCGCCTCAGAAGCATGGTGGTCTGCTGGAACCGATGGGCAAAGAAGGTGAGACGATTCAGGCGGCGGCGGATGGCTCGGGTATCGCGTATGTCGCCAGCGGGCCGATCACCGAAGAACCGGCGGGTAACCGCAGCGCGTCGCGTTCGCAGTTTCTCTCGACGCGCGGGGCGCCGGGGGTGTGGAGCACGAAGGACATTACGACGCCGCATCAGGGGCCGACGGGGTTGGCTCTCGGCGAACTTTCGGAGTACAAGCTGTTTTCCTCGGATTTGTCGAGGGCGGCGGTCGAACCGATTGGGCGCACGCCGCTCGCGCCGACACCGAGTGAACCGAGCGAACCGGACGCAGAACGCACACCCTACGTCCGCCAGCCCGACGGGACGTTCACGCCGCTGGTGTACGCGGGCAACGTGCCGGCGGGAACGAAATTCGGGGGCACGGAATCCAAACCCGAACTGTTCGGCAACGGCGTGAATTTCGTCACCGCCACGCCGGATCTCTCGCACGTGCTCGTCAGTTCGGAGACCTCGCTGGTGGAGGGGTTCGACAACGAAGGTGCCCCGGCGGTGTATGAGTGGAGCGAAGGGAAGCTCGCGCCCGTCACCGTGCTGCCAAACGAAACAGCGACAGGAGGCAGTGTGGGCTACGAGAATTTCCGCGTGCCAAACGCGATCTCGGCTGATGGCTCGCGGGTGGTCTTTTCCGCTGGCGTTGGGCAGCTGTACATGCGTGACGTGACGCTCGGCGCGACGGGGAAGACCCTGCGCCTCGACGTGGCGCAGGGCGTCAAAGAACCTGCCTCCCCGCGCGCGGAATTCCAATTCGCGAGTACTGACGGCTCGCGGGTGTTCTTCACAGACCAGGACCGCCTGACGAGCGAAGCGACGGCCAAACAGGGCCAGCCGGATCTTTACGAGTGCCAGATCGAAGTGTCAGGCGAAACGTTGAGCTGCGCGCTGACGGATCTGAGCGTCGACCCGCACGCGAACGAAGCGGCCGACGTCCTGGGCGCCGTGATCGGCTCAAGCGAAGACGGCACGCGTGTGTACTACGTGGCCAACGGCGCGCTCGGGAACAGTGGGGAAGAAGCGAGAGGCGGGGTCTGCCCGCGGGCGGGTGAAGAGCAGTGCGCGAACCTGTACGAGTACGACACGCACAGCAGCGAACCGCAGCCGCGGCTGGTGGCGATGCTCTCGGGCGAAGATGACCCAGACTGGGGCACGCTGCCCGCTGGAGTCGAAAACCTCCGCAAGCTGACCGCGCGCGTGTCGCCCAACGGCCGCTTCCTGGCGTTCATGTCAAAGCGCAGCCTGACCGGCTATGACAACCGTGATGCAAAGAACGCCGGCGTGCGCGATGAGGAGGTCTATGAGTACGACGCGCAGAGCGGGCGCCTTGCCTGCGCGAGCTGTGACCCGAGCGGGCAGCGCCCGGCAGGGCAGCTCGACGAAGGCGTGTTCCCGGGCCTGTTGGTCGACGCGCCGCTGCTGTGGGGAGGGCAGACGCTCGCGGGCTCGATCCCGGGGTGGACGAGCGTCGACGCGGCGCATGCCCTTTATCAGTCGCGGTATCTCTCAGATAGTGGGCGCTTGTTTTTCAACAGTCCGGTGGGTCTCGTGCCGGGTGATGGGAACGGCGTGCAGGACGTCTACGAGTACGAGCCGCAGACCGTTGGCTCGTGCACGCTGGCCCCGGCCTGCGTGAGCCTGATCTCCTCGGGGAGCTCAAGCGAAGAATCAGCCTTCCTGGATGCGAGCGAATCTGGTGATGACGTGTTCTTCTTGACTGCTGCACAGCTCTCGGTGCAGGACACCGATACCGCGCTTGACATCTACGACGCCCATGTGTGCGCTCTTGCGCCTGGGTGCGCGTCGCCCGCGGCGGGTATGCCACCGCCGTGTGTGACGGCGGATTCTTGTCGCGTGGCGCCGAGTCCGCAGCCGGGGATCTTTGGGGAGCCTGCGAGCCAGAGCTATTCCGGTCCGGGGAATGCGACTCCGGCTGCTTCGCTTGGCAAATCGAGAGCGAAAGCGGCGACCCGTGCAAAGTTGCTGGTGAAAGCACTCAGGCGGTGTCGCGCTAAACGCAACAAGCATAAACGCCAGGCCTGTGAACGCGCCGCACGCAAGAGGTATGAGCCTGCTGTGCTGAAGCGAACGACCAGCAAACGGAGGGTGAAGTGATGAGAGCCGTGAACCAGAGCGCCGGGGTCTTGTCTGTCCCGGCGGGTGCCTGCGCGCCGGCGAAGGATGTGGGGAGCGTGTTCCGCACACGGCGTTGGGCACGTAGGGCGGCTGTGTTTGCGCTGCTGATGGTGGGGGTTGTGTGTGGCGCGTTTGGTCTGGCTGCTCGTGCGTCTGCGGAAACGTGCGCGAGTTGTAGGCCGTGGTGGCATCTGCAGACGCATTTGTGGCCGGCGAATGTTCCTGCCGGTGGTGAAGGGAAAGTGGTTCTCACCGCTACGAACCTCGGTGACGCGCCGGCCGGCGGAACGATCTCGCTCACCGATACCGTCCCCGCCGGTCTGGAAGTTACGGGCGTCACGTTCGTCGCTTTCTCGAAGAAAGTCGGCAAAAAGAACCTGAGCGCCGGCGACTGTTCGGTGACCGGCCAGCAGGTGACCTGTGCTTCGACGCCGCCCCCGGCCGGTTACGAGGCGTTTATCGAAAAGACGCTGACCGAAGCGCCGTGGAAGGAACTGATCGAATCAGAACCGTCGCAGAGGGAATTTTACAAGGGCGTTGTCGAAGAATTTGTGCATCCCAAAGCGGAATTCGAAGCGGAATTCTCGGTCGCGCAGGTCGAACCTTATGAAGATCTCGAAGTCCGTGTCGCGGTCATGGACACGGGCGCTATCCCCGGTGCTCTGAACCGTTTTGAAGTGAGCGGCGGTTCGGCGGCGGCGGCGCTCGCGCGTCCGGTGCCGATCGGCCCGGCTCCTGCTTTCGGCGCGGAAGAATTCCAGATGGTGCCTGAAGAAGAAGGCGGTGGCCTTGACGTGCATGCGGGCTCGCATCCCTACCAGGTGACGACGACGTTCGCGCTCAACCAGAACGCCGAAGAAGCGCTTCCCGGGCTAATCCGTGGGCTCGCGCATCCGCCGGCGGCGCCACGGAACCTGCACTTCAAGTTGCCGGCGGGGCTGATCGGTAACGCGACGCTCGTGTCCCAGTGCACCGACCCCGAGTTCACGCACGTCGTCAACGGCGGCTTCGAAAACGAATGCCCCTCGGACACGGTTCTCGGCGTGGCGACCGTGACGGTCTTTGAACCCCTCAACATCGAACTCTCGACCCTGCCGGTGCCGCTCTTCAACCTGGTCCCCGAAAAGGGCGAGCCCGCCAGGCTTGGCTTCATCGTCGCGGGCGACCCGGTGACGATCGACACCGCCGTCAGGACCGGCGCGGACTACGGCATCACGGCGACTGTCAGCAACACCACCGAGCTCGTGAACTTCGCCTCCTCGAGCGTGACGATCTGGGGTGTACCGGGTGACTCAAGTCACGACGGTGCGCGTGGCTGGACGTGTCTGGCCAGCCGCCACTGGACCGAAACGGGCGGGCGCGAACTGCCGTGTGTCAACCCGCCGCAGAGCAATCCGGCGCCGTTCTGGACGATGCCGAGCTCCTGTAAGGCGCCGTTCGTTGCGAGCGTCGAAGGGGACTCCTGGCCGACGTCTAACCCGCCGGCCTCGCCTGCGCACCCAAAAAGCCTCTCGCTCGAAAGGCGAGCGTACAGTCTGACCGACGGGTTCGGTCGTGAACTGGGGCTCTCCGGCTGTAACCAGCTGTCTTTCGCACCGTTCGTCGAAACCGCACCCGATGTCAGCGCGGCCAGCACGCCGACCGGGCTCGCGACGACGGTCAAGGTCCCCCAGGAAGTGAGCCACGGCGCGAAAGGCCTCGCGAGCTCGAGCGTCAGGGACATCGAAGTCAAGTTCCCCGAAGGCGTCACGGTCAACCCGGCGTCAGCCGACGGGCTAGAGGCTTGCAGCGAGGAACAGGTCGGGTTCACGGGCTTTACGGAACTGGACCCCTCCGGTGAACCGGGTGCGAGCACCCCGCAGTTCACACCACAGCTTCCGAACCCGTTTGAACCCGGAACGAACTTCTGTCCGGACGCGTCGAAGATCGGGACGGTCCTGATCAAGGTCCCCGTGATCGCGCACCCGCTCGAAGGCTCGCTCTACCTGGCGACGCAGGACGTCAACCCGTTCAACTCCCTGGTCGCGGCGTACATTGTCGCCGAAGACAAAGAATCCGGGGTGCTCGTCAAGCTCCCGGGCGAGGTCTCGCTCGACCCCGTCACCGGCCGGCTGACCGCGACGTTCAACGACAGCCCCGACGCGCCACTGGAATCAGCCGAAATCCACCTGTTCGGCGGGGACCGTGCGCCGCTCTCGACCCCGACGCACTGTGGGACGTATACGACGGAAGCGACGTTCACGCCGTGGTCGGGGACTGCGCCCGTGACCTCGAAGTCGCAGTTCAAGATCACGACCGGCCCGAACGGCACCACGTGCCCACCGCCCGCGCTGCCGTTCGCGCCGTCGCTGACGGCGGGTAGCCCGAACGTGAGCGCCGGGAGTTTCAGTCCGTTGGTGACGACGATCGGCCGGGAAGACGGCCAGCAGAACATCAGCAAAGTGCAGCTCCATTTCGCCCCTGGGATGTCCGGGATCCTCTCCGGCGTCCCGCTCTGCGACGAAGCGGACGCGAACGCCGGCACCTGCCCGCAGGCGAGCCTGATCGGCAAAACGATCGTGTCCGTAGGGCTTGGTGGTGATCCGTTCACGGTCGTCGGCGGCCAGGTGTTCCTGACCGAAAAGATCGCCGGCTCCCCCGGCGACGCACCGTTCGGCCTGTCGATCGTGAACCCCGCGAAGGCCGGCCCGTTCGACCTAGGGAAAGTGATCGTCCGTGCCACGATCGAGGTCGACCCGCACACCGCGGCGCTGACCGTGACGACCGGGGAAATCCCGCACATCCTGGACGGGATACCCCTCCAGATCAAGCACGTCAACGTGACGATCGACCGCAACGGGTTCACGTTCAACCCGACCAACTGCAACCAGCAGACGATCAGCGGGAGCGTCGGAGCGTTCGAAGGAGGCTCCTCGCCGGTGTCCGTGCCGTTCCAGGTCACGAACTGTGCCGCGCTGAAGTTCACCCCCAAATTCGACATCTCTACGAGCGGCAAAACGAGCAAAGCGCAGGGCGCGAGCCTCATCGCGAAGCTGTCTGAGCCGAACGAACCGCAGGGCTCTCAGGCGAACATCGCGCTGGTCAAAGTGGAGCTTCCGAAGCAGCTACCCAGTCGGTTGACGACGTTGCAGAAGGCGTGTACGAACAAGCAGTTCGAACTGAACCCCGCAGCCTGTCCCCCGGAATCGAAGATCGGGTTCGCGAAAGTCACGACGCCGTTGTTGCCGGTCCCGTTGGAAGGCCCCGCGATCTTCGTCTCCCACGGCGGTGAAGCGTTCCCGAGCCTCACGATGGTATTGCAGGGTTACGGCGTGAGCGTCGACCTGGTCGGCACGACGTTCATCAGCAAAGGGGGGATCACGAGCACAACGTTCAAGACGGTGCCCGACGTTCCGTTCAACACGTTCACGCTGACGTTGCCCCAGGGGAAGTTCAGTGCGCTCGCGGCGAACGGGGACCTGTGCACGAGCAGTCTCACGATGCCGAGCGAATTCCTCGGACAGAACGGCGCGAAGCTGAACCAGAACACTCCGGTCAGCGTCACGGGGTGCGCGAAGAAGAAGGCGCTCACCCGTGCGCAAAAGCTCGCCGCCGCACTGAAGCTGTGCAAGAAGAAGGCGAAGGCAAAGCGCGCCTCGTGCAACGCAACAGCCCGCAAGCGTTACGGCCCGGTCAAGGCGAAGCGGAAGACCAAGGGCAAGGGCAAGGCGTGATGGCGTCATGCCCGTGGGACTGAAGACCAAATCAGCAGAGCAGGTCGGACTTTCATCCCGGATGAGAAGCCCGCGAAAGCGGGCCATCCGGGAGGAAACGTCTCGATCCTGCGACGGGCCGTTGGCTGAGGTCCAGAGGATGAGGATCGTCGCGGCGATGGCAGTCGTGGTGTGCGAGCGGGGCTTGGAGGACACTACGGTCGCGGATGTCGTGCGTCGTGCGCGGGTGTCGCGGCGTACGTTCTATGACCTGTTCGACGATCGCAACGACGCGTTCCTTGCGACCTTCGAGGATGGTGTGCGGCGTGCTGAGCGCCGTGTTGTTCCGGTGTTCGAAGCCGAGCATGGCTGGGTTGACAGTGTCAGGGCCGGGTTGGCCGCTTTGCTTGGGTTCTTCGACGAGGAGCCGCAGGTCGCGCGATTGTGCATCGTGCACTCCCTCGGCGCGGGACCGGCGGTTCTCGCGCGCAGAACGGAGATCCTCGAGCGCATCACGGGCATGATCGATTCCTACGCGCGGGGATCGGCGAAGGGTTCTGGTCCGCCGCCGATGACGGCGGAGAGCGTGGTCGGCGGTGTCCTTGCGATCGTTCACGCACGCCTGCTCGAGCAGCACACAACACCCCAGCATCATCCCGCACCGCTGCTCGGCCTTACCGGGCCGCTGATGGGAACGATAGTGCTTCCGTACGCGGGCAGAGCGGCTGCCACCAGAGAGCACTCCAACCCATCCCCAAATCCCATCCCCGGCAACCCCTACAACAAAAGGGCAGACACACCAGGCAGTCCCCTCGAGGATCTCGACATGCGCCTCACGTATCGCACCCTCCGCGTCCTGTCAGCGATCGCCGCCCAGCCCGGCGCGAGCAACCGCGACATCGCCAACCACGCCGGCGTCAAAGACCAAGGCCAGATCTCAAAGCTACTCACCCGCCTCGAACGCCTACACCTGATCCACAACACCACCACCGGAGCACCCAAAGGCGAACCCAACGCCTGGACACTCACACACAAAGGACAGCAGATCGAGGCAGCCACACGGGCTGCGTAACAGCGGGGACTCCGCCGAGGCGCCGATCAGGCCGATGGTCCGCTCACACGCGTGGCTCGCGCGGAGGGCGTGGAGGTCAGGGAGCTGTCCACGGGGCGAGCTGAAAGGTCCCGGCTCTCACGGCTGCCCGCGCCCGGCGATGGCGATTCTTCTCGCTATACTTTGTGAAGTCTCCATGAATCCCGACCATGATTTAGGAGTTTCACGATGAGCCCGTCAGGCCCGGAGCTACTCAGACAAGTCAAGAGCCAAATCGAGGAGATCGACCCGGCGGAGGTGCACGAGCTGATCGACGAGGGCGTGGCGATCATCGACGTGCGCGAGACCGAGGAGTTCGCCGCCGGGCACCTGCCCGGCGCCAAGCACGTGCCCAGGAGCTACCTGGAGACTCGGATCGAGGGCGTCGTACCCGACCGCTCCACGCAGGTGATCCTCTACTGCGCATCGGCCAACCGCTCCGCCTACGCCGCGCGCACGCTCACCGAGGAGCTCGGCTACGAGCACGTGCGCTCGATGACCGGCGGCATCACCCTGTGGAAGGACCGGGGCTATGAGGTCGTGGTCCCGCGCGCGCTCAGCGCCGAACAGCGCGACCGCTACTCGCGCCACATGCTCGTGCCGGAGATCGGCGCCGAGGGCCAGCAGAAGCTGCTCGACGCCAAGGTGCTGCTGCTCGGAGCCGGCGGCCTCGGCTCGCCTACCGCCCTGTACCTCGCAGCGGCCGGCGTGGGCACGCTCGGGATCGTCGACGACGACGTCGTTGACCTCTCCAACCTCCAGCGTCAGGTGATCCACACGACCGATCGTGTCGGGACGCCGAAGGTCGACTCCGCCGAGGAGTCGATCAGGGCGCTGAACCCAGACGTCAACGTCGTCAAGTACCAGACCCGGATCGACGCCTCGAACATCATGGAGATCATCGACGGCTACGACGTGATCGTCGACGGCGTCGACAACTTCCCCACGCGCTACCTGCTCAACGACGCCACCGTGCGCCTTCAGATCCCCGTCGTATCCGCCTCGATCCTCGGCTTCGACGGCCAGCTGTCCGTATTCAAACCGTACGACGGTCCCTGCTACCGCTGCCTGTTCCGCGAGCCGCCACCGGCCGAGCTCGCGCCCTCCTGCGGCGCCAACGGCGTGCTCGGCGTGCTCCCCGGCACGATGGGCCTCCTGCAGGCGACCGAGGTCGTCAAGCTGATCCTCGACATCGGCGAGCCCGCGATCGGGCGGCTGCTCCTGTACGACGCGCTCGGCGCTACGCTCACCGAGGTCAAGGTCCACCGCGACCCCGAGTGCCCGATCTGCTCGCGCGAGCCCGAGGACATCACCGACGAGGAGCTCGGCGTGTTCCCCGACTACGAGGCGTTCTGCGCCGCCGCAGGTTAGCGGCCCGCTGACCTGCGCCAGGCTGCGTCCTCGATCACTCATGTGCACAGCACATTTCGCTCACTGCGTCCTTGCCTGGCTTGATCAGCGAACCGCTAACTCGCGATTCACCAAGACCTGGTAATCATTCCCGATGGCCACGATCAAGATACCTCCGGTACTGCGCGCCTCAGTGGGCGGCGAGAAGCAGGTCGACGCCTCCGGCGAGAACATCGGCGCCGTGCTGCGCGACCTCGCCGCCAACCACCCCGCGACCCAGGACCAGCTGTTCTCCGCCGACGGCGAGCTGAACCGCTACGTCAACGTCTATTTGAACGACGAGGACGTACGCGTGCTCGACGGGCTCGACACCGCAGTCGGCGAGGGCGACACCCTTGTAATCCTCCCGGCGATGGCCGGGGGAGTCTGATCGTCCGAACTGCTGCGCCTGTCGGCGGTTCCGCCGCCGCTCACTCTAGCCTTCGCGTCCAAGTTCTTCGAGAACGCTAAATCCTCGCTGCCCGTCGAACGATCGGGGTCGAATCGCATGAGCATCAGAACCGCCAGGATCCTCGCGCGCAACAGCGCTCACAGCCCAAGGCGCGTACAGGCGTTCGCTGGGACGGTGGGCGCCGTGCTGCTGCTTGGCGCCGCCCCCGCGTTGGCCAACAAGCAACCGCCGAAGTACACCCTGTCGGTCGTCGAGGGCGAGACCACGCTCCCGGAATACTCGATCGCCGGCACCGGCGGTGGCTCCGAATTGAACCCATCGGTCGCCGTGTCGATCACCCGTGGCGGCACGGTCGTGGCGAAGAGCACCGGCACCGAACACAGCGCCGGGATGTCGCAGACCCCGCAGACCGGTGACGTAGTCAGCTTGGAATCCCCGATCGGAACCACGATCGCATCGGTCGTCTACGACGGCCAGCCGACCATCGACCCGACGGTCTGCGCCGGCTCGACGAACTTTTCCGGACACAACTCGACCGACGAGACGGTCAAAGGCAGCGCCTACACCGAGATCGCGCGCGGGCCCTACTACCCGGAACAGACAGGCTTTGAGAGGGCACAGGTCACGATCCTGTCCGGTACGAGCTTCGGCGGCAGCTTCCTGTCCCCGCTGACGATCGGACAGACGGTCTCCGCGGTCGAGTCGCTGGAAACCCCAGTCGCGGGCGGAGCGGTATTCGACTACACGAGCGAAACGGTGCGCCCGGTCAGCACGTGCCCGCCACCCCCTCCGCCGCCTCCGCCCCCGCCGCTGCCGCCGGCCGCGCCGGCGCTTCAAGGCGGGATCCTGAAGCTCACGAAGATCACCATCAAGAAGCTGCTCAAGTCCGGCTGGCTGACCGCGGTGACGATCAACCAGCCGGGGACGGTCACCGAGGATCTCTATCTGAAAGACGGCACCGTGCCGGCATTCGCGTCCTCCACAGGTAAAGGCAAGCGCCATCACAAGCGCAAGCCGCCGCCGGCTCTGCTGATCGCGCGCGGAACGGTGACGGCGAAGGGCGCCGGCAAGGTCAACGTGCTGATTCGCGCGACCGCGTTGGGTCGCAAGGTGCTCAAGCACGCGAAGAGCGTCAAAGCGGTGCTGGTAATCACGCTGCAGGACCCCGCAGGCGCCAAGCTGACGATCGGACGGCGCACGGTCTCGCTCCGTCGTTAGTGTCCTGCGTCATAAATTCGGTCAGTATTTGCCGGATGGATGGGGGTGTCTGACGTTCGACGGTGTCGGGCGGTGTGCCTTTCGCACATGGACCGACGGCGGCGGACGTCGGGCGCGTCCAAGCGCCGGGAAATACCAGCGAATTTATGACGCGGGACACTAGCTCGAGCTTGCAAACACTTAGCCGTCGCTCCGTGCTCGCGGCATTGCTGACGACGGCCACCCTGTCAGCTGCAGGTGGTGCGGCCGGAGCAAAGGCGGGATCACGGGACGGTTCCCCGCCACGCAGCCGCGAGCAGACAGGCGCCGTATGGCCGCAGCCGCCGCCGGTGCTGCCATTGCCTTCGCGGTACGGCCCCGAAGGTCCGCCACCGCCGCTTGGAGGACAGCCGTCACCCGGCTCCGCGCCGCCCCCCACCGATCCACGACTCGTCGCGGCGCAGGACCACGCGCTGCTCTACGGTCCGTTCCCGCGCGGAGGACTCGCTCGTGGCATCTCCGACAGCAGCCTGATCCTGAGCAGAGACGCCGAAGTACGTCAGCTGGCGCTCGTGCGCATGCGGGCCACCGGGGCGAGCGTTGTGCGAATACCTGTCGAATGGCGCTACATCGTCAGCTCTAGCCCCCCGGCCGGGTTCGACGCCGTCGACCCCGCGAGTCCCGCCTACACCTTCACGGCGGTCGATGCCGCCGTACGCGACACGGTTGCGGCCGGCTTGACCCCGCTGCTGGTGGTCACGAGGGCGCCCGCCTTCGCCGAAGCTCCGGGCCGCTGGCCGTACGCCTACCCGGGTAGCTGGGCGCCGAGTCCGGTGGCGTTCGGACAGTTTGCGACCGCCGTCGCGCGCCGCTACGATGGCCGGGTCCCCGACCCCCTGCAGCCGGGGCGAGCCCTGCCGCGGGTACGGCTCCTGGAAGCCTGGAACGAGCCGAACCTGGCTCGCTATCTGGAGCCCCAATGGGTCGTCGAGCACGGCCGCTGGCGCCCTTTCTCGCCGCTGATCTACCGGCAGCTGCTCAATGCCTTCTTTACGGCAGTTAAGGCGGTCGAGCCGAGCGACGTGGTGATCACGGCCGGGGTGGCCCCCAACGGAGAACCGGCCGGCGTTGGGCGGATGACCCCGGTGCGCTTCCTGGAGGCGCTGTTGTGCATCGAAGGCACCGCGCGCGGGGGCTGCCTCGATCCACCGCACTTCGACGTGCTCACCTTGCACCCGCTGTCGTTTGCAAGCCCAGACCGTGCGGCAGCCTCCTCGCAGGACATCGCGATCTCAGACGTCCCGAAGGCGACCACGCTGCTGGCCAGGGCCGAACGCGCGGGCACGGCGCTACCACGAGCACGCAAGCCGGTATGGGTGACCGAGCTCAATTGGGAAAGCGATCCTCCGGCTGTCCGCGGAGTACCTGGCCGGCTACAGGCACAATGGATCTCGCGCGCTCTGCACCGGCTGTGGGTCGCCGGCATCGGGCTCGCCGACTGGCAGTTCCTGATCGACCCCTATCCAGGTGTGTCGCTGGCGACGCCCACCGGCGGCACGATAGAGGTGTCGCGTCCTGCAGGCCTCTACAGCCCGGGCCCCGGCGGCGATGTCGCGGCCGCGCGGCCGAAGCCGTTCCTGCGCGGCTTCACATTCCCGTTCGACCCGCTGCGCGTAAACCGCCGCCACGTGCGCGTATGGGCGCTGCTGACGCGAGCCGGGCAGACGGTCACGCTGCAACGGCAGACGCGCACTGGCGGCGCTTGGCGGACCGTCGCGCGTCTGCGGTCAGGCGGTAACTACGTGCTCAACGCGCTGATCTCGCTCACGGGCGCCGCACGCCTGCGTCTGCGGAGCGGTGCGCTGATCAGCGCACCGGCGGCCGTGCCGTCGCGCCAAAGCCGGCTGTAAGGGCTGGGTGCGGGCTACCGGGCCGCTAAGCCATCGTGGCCGTGGCGACGGTGCTTGCCTCGGCGGTCGCGCCCGCGCCCGCGGCAGGAATGTGGCTCATCGCGTGCTCGGCCAGCGCGGTGATCGTGAGCGATGGGTTGACGCCGACGTTCGCGGGGATCGCCGAGCCGTCGCAGACGAGCAGGTTCTCGTAGCCGAACACGCGCTGGCGCGCGTCCACGACGCCCTGGGAGGGGTCGGGGGCGATCACCGCTCCGCCGAGGATGTGGGCGGTCGTGGGAATGTTGAAGAGCGCCTCCGTGGTTGAGCTCTGGGCGATGCCGCCCGTGCGCTTGGCGAACCATTCGGCGGCCTGATTGGCGACCGGGATGAACGTCGGGATCGGCTTCTCAGGATCCTGCTCGGTCTTCAGCCACAGCGATCCGAACGGTCCCTCACGCGGACGCAGCGCGATCGCGTTGTCGAGCGTCTGCATCACGAGGATGATGATCGTGCGCCGGGAATAGTGTTTCGGGAACAGGACCTGGGCCAGGCGCTTCGGGTGCAGCAATACTTGGACGAGCCACTTCAGCGGCCGCGTCACGCGCGTGCCGTCGCCGACCAGCAGCGTGTAGAGGCGATGCATCGAGTTGCCGTCGTCGCCGTAGGTCACGGTCTCGATGTGGGTGTTCGGGTCGGGGTAGATCGAGGAGGTGATCGCAACCCGTTTGATCAGGTTCTCGGGGTAGTCCTCTGGCACGGTGACCATCAGGATCGACTCTGAGTTGGTCCGCACCAGCTCGCCGAGGCGCGCTGAGATCCTGCCCAGGGAGCCGTTCAGACGGCAGCGCTGCAGCAGCCTGTTCGTGCCCAACGGCCCGGCAGAGACGACGACGCCGCGCGCGCGCTGGACCCGGCGTTCCTTGCGCAGCCACGCTCCGGAGCGGATGCTTTCGACCTCGAAGCCGTCTTTGCCGGTGCCGTCGCCGAGCGGGCGGACGTCCACGACCGTGCGTTCCGGCATCACCCGCGCGCCGCGCTTCTCGGCGAGGTAGAGGTAGTTCTTGACCAGCGTGTTCTTCGACCCGTGCGGGCAGCCGACCATGCAGCGACCGCATTCCCTGCATCCGGTCCGCGCGGGACCCTCGCCTCCGAAGAACGGGTCGGGCACGGTCACGCCCGGCTCGCCGAAGTAGACGCCGACAGGCGTTTTTTTATACGTATCGCCGACGCCGAGCTCCTCGCCGAGCTCGCGCAGCAGCTGATCGGCGGGGTCGTCGTTCGGGGTCTGCGTGACGCCAAGCATGCGCTGAGCTTCCGCATAGTGAGGGGCGAGCGCCGATTCCCAGTCGTTCATCTCTGCCCACTGGCGGTCCTCGAAGAACTGCTTCGGGGGGACGTACAGCGTGTTCGCGTAACCGAGGCTGCCGCCGCCGACGCCGCAGCCGGAGACGACGGAGACGTCTTTGAACATGGTCAGCCGGAAGATCCCCTTCATCCCGAGAAACGGCCGCCAGAAGTAGCGCCGCAGGTCGGCGGTCGAGCTCGGCAGCTCGTCGTCGGCGAAGCGCCGTCCGCACTCGAGCACGCCCACCGAGTAGCCCTTCTCGGACAGTCGCAGCGCGGAGACGCTGCCCCCGAAGCCGGAGCCGATGACCAGCCAGTCGAAATCGAAGTCGGGTCCCATCGCGCCTGGACCAATCCTACCGCCCGCGGTCGGAGCCGTCATCGACGGCTCCTGACGGGTGTCGGCTCGGGCGCCCGGCGGGGTCGGTTGGGCTCGCCCTTTCGAGCTGCGCGCGGGGCCCGCTACTGACCCCGCTATATTCCGTGAAGTAATGGCGGCGGAGCGGCTCAGGAACAGGCCCTGCGGAGGCCGGTACGGGGACATCGTGCAGTCGATCGGCAACACGCCGCTGATCGAGCTGCCGCGACTCTCACCCAAGCCCGGCGTGCGCATCTGGGCGAAGCTCGAGTCGCGCAACCCGACGGGGTCGGTCAAGGACCGCGTGGCCAGGGCGCTGATCGAGGACGCCGAGACCCAGGGCGCGATCGCGCCGGGGCAGACGATCCTCGAGCCGACATCGGGCAACACCGGCATCTCGCTGGCGATGATCTGCTCGTTGAAGGGCTACAAGCTGAAGGTCGTGATGCCCGAGAACGTGACGCCCGAGCGCACCCAGCTGCTGCGGATGTATGGCGCGGAGATCGTCTACTCCCCCGGCTCGCTCGGCTCCAACGGCGCGGTCGAGAAGGCGCTTCAGATGGCCGCGGCGGATTCCTCGATGTACATGCCCTACCAGTACGGCAACCAGGCGAACCCCAACGCCCACTACAACGGCACAGCGCTAGAGATCCTCGAAGAGCTCGACGAGGTCTCGGCGTTCGTGGCGGGGCTCGGCACCGGGGGCACGTTGATGGGCAACGGCCGGCGACTGAAGGAGACGTTCGGAGACGCCGTGAAGATCGTCGCCGCCGAGCCGATGCAGGGCGAGCCGGTGCAGGGCTTGCGCTCGCTGGACGATGGCTTCATCCCGCCGATCATCGACCTGTCGCTGCTGGACCGCAAGATCTTCGTGACCAACAGCGACGCAATCACGTGGACGCGCAAGTTGCTCGACGAGGAGGGCGTGTTCGCCGGCGTCTCCAGCGGCGCGATCGCTTCAATCGCGGTGCGGATCGCGGGCGAGCTGGACGAGGGCAACGTCGTGTTCGTCGTCGCCGACGACGGCTGGAAGTATCTCTCCAGCGGCATCTACACCCTGCCGGTCGAGGAGATCGAGAACCTCGACTCCACCGTCTGGTGGTAGCCATTCCGCCTGCGAGGCGCAGGCGATGATCGTCGCGCGCGACCTGCTGGACGATGTCATCGCCCACGCTCGCGAAGAGTACGAAGCCGAGTGTTGCGGTGTCATTGCCTACCAAGATCTGGCGCCCGGCGGGGAGGGACAGGCGCTCGAGGTCCGTCGTGCCAAGAACAAGTGGGCCAGTCCCAAGCGCTTTGAGATTGAAGGCGACGAGCTTTATGGCATCTACAAGGATTTCGACGCAAAGGGCTGGGAGATCGGCGCGCTCTACCACTCCCACACGCACACCGAGCCGTATCCGTCGCAGACCGACATCAACTACTCCAGGGAGTGGCCTGGCGTCGAGTGGGTGATCGTCGGACTTGGCGGCGATCAGCCCGACGTCCGCTGTTACATGATCGAGGACGGCCAGGTCAGGGAGGTCGAGCTGGAGGTGCTCTGATGGAGACGAAGGAGCTGATCTGTCCAGGCTGCGCTCGCGTGCACCCCGCCAGCGAGCGCTTTTGTGCGTCGTGCGGGATGCTGCTCGTGCATGCCGTCGGCGGTGAGAGCGAGCCAAGCGAGCGCCGGCGCAAGGCGCGCAAGATCAAGCCGCAGTACACCGAAGGGCCGCTCGTGCAGGTCGCCCGCGCCGAGAACCTGGCGCAGGCCGAGCTCCTTCAAGGGCTGCTGCTCGAGGAGGGCATCCCCTCCATGCTGCGCGGCTCGATCGCGGGCTACGCGCCGGTGATCGGCACCCGCGAAATCCTCGTCCCCGAGTCCGGCGCCGAAGCGGCGCGCGAAGCGCTCGCCTGGGACACGCCCTAGACGAGTACTGGTTGCCTGTCCTGGTATAGGTTCGCTGGACAAGCGAGGCAAGGACGCAGGGAGCGTGGCGTGCTCTGCACGTGAGCTGGCCGATTAGTCGATCGCATCTGATCGACAATCGGTAAGGACACAGCCTCGCGCCGTGCAGCGGGCCTATACCAGGACAGGCTGGCCAGCCTCGCGGGTAATCGCGCGGATCTCTTCGGAGGCGCGCTCGAACTCGGCGTCGGACAGCACCGGAGTGCCCTCGAAGGGAAGGTCGCGCTGCAGCTCGATCCAAGCCTGGGCGCCGTTGTACTCGTCCTTGACCTTGACCGTGACCGGGCGAGGAATGCGGTAGGTGCGCAGGAGCAGCACGTGCAGCGGCTGATGGCGGCGCCAGCCTAGGCGCTTTTCGGCGTAGTCAGGAGTCCACACGTAAAAGGGGGAGAGCGCGTCGACGCAACGCGGGTCGGCGATCGTGAAGTGGCCGGCGACTTCGGCCCAGGCACGGATGCGAACGCGGTCGGGCTGCTGGACGGGAGCGCCGGAGGTAAACGTCTGCAGCGGTGGCTCGCCGTCGCTCCAGACACCCTCCTCGAGGGCGCGACGCAGCTCGGGCTGATGGGACTCGCGCACGAGGTCGCCCGGCTGGTGATCGAAGGTCGGGTAGAGGAAGAAGCGCTCGTGGGCGAGCCTGAAAGGCTTGCCGGGCTGGCGGATGCCGCCCTTGCGGAGAGTGATCAGCTGCTCGCCTTCCGCTAGAGCGCGGACGGTGACAGCCCATTCTTTGAAAGCAATTGGCATAAAGGGGAAACGAACGAGATGGAGGTGCGTCTGGACTGAGTGCTGCGTGCCACCCGAACCTATTTGGGCGGCTGGTCCATTAAAGATACGAAATCCAGGCGGAAATCCCAAATCCCCTGCAAATAGGCTATTTTTTCGGGCCATTATCACGATCGGGAAGGTCAAGCCGTTCGCTGCGCGGCCCTCGCAGGGCTCCGTAATGCGCCCGCAAAGCGCTCCATCGCCCGCCGCGGACGCCCTACAACCGCCGCCCCGCCAGGCCCTCGGCGGCCTCGATCATCGCCGCGTAGTCGTCCTCGCCGTGACCTCGGCCGATTGTGGCAGACAGCAGATCGCGCGCATGAGCGGCTGCGGGAAAGGGCACGCCGGCCGCCTGCGCTTCCTCCAGGCAGAGGCGCACGTCCTTCAGCAGGTGTGCGGTCTTGAACAGCGTGGTGTAGTCGTGTGCGCGCATCGGACCCGACTTGAGCTCTAGCTGAGCGGAGGCGCCCGATCCGGTTGCGAC
The DNA here is from genome assembly GCA_036501315.1 of Solirubrobacteraceae bacterium. Classification (GTDB taxonomy): domain Bacteria; phylum Actinomycetota; class Thermoleophilia; order Solirubrobacterales; family Solirubrobacteraceae; genus Palsa-744. The sequence continues at coordinate 77,741 of DASYAM010000052.1, read as the reverse complement.
CACTGCGGCGAACGAGTCGAGGTCGACATCGGTGGCGCGCGCGAGCAGCAGCGCCTCTGCGAGCGCCGCGGCGTTGGCGGCGCCGAGAGCGTTGTTGATCAGCTTCAACATCTCGCCCTGCCCGAGCTCGCCGACATGCACCACCAGCTCGCCGATCGTCTGAAGGAGCGCTCTCGCACGCGCGAAATCGGTCGCCTCGCCCCCGGCCATGATCGTCAGGGTGCCCGCCTCTGCGCGTGGCGAGGAGCCGGTGACGGGGGCGTCGAGCAGGCGCACGTCACGCTCGCTCAGGGCAGCACCGATCCGCCGCGTATCTACCGGCGCGATCGTGGACATATCGATGCACAGCAGCCCAGGATGGGCTCCCTGCAGGACCCCGTCCTCACCGAGCAGGATCGTCGCTACCTGCTCGCCGTCGACGACCATGCTGATGACGATGTCGCTGGCACGAGCGACGTCGGCTGGCGTAGCGTGGGCTGTCGCGCCGTGAGTGGAGGCCCAGCGCTCGGCCTTGCCGTGGGTATGCGTCCACACGGCGAGCGGAAACCCGGCGCGGGCGACGTTCGCCGCCATCCGCGAGCCCATGATGCCTAGGCCGAGAAAGCCGATTCGCTCAGTCATTCAAGCGGCAGCGGCGGTGAGCTCGCGGTCCTCGGTGTCTGCCAAATGCTGATGGGAGGGACAGTAGCCGTTGTGAGGCAACGGCACGCGCTGGCAGGCGGCGCCTTTGCGGGTGGTGGCGCGACACTGCGGCGCCTCCCCGCTCACCGCCGTATAGCCCTCGAGCGGATGCTCGGCGAGGAACTGCTGCGCGTAGCCGATATAGCGGCAGACGGTCTTGTGAACGTGCTGCTGAGCGGACATCGGGAAGTAGTTGCGGATATCGCAGAACAAGGTGCGCTCCGGGCGTGCGAAGTAATGACGGTCGGTGGCCAGTCGCTCGACGACCGCCTCGCAAGCTCGCAGCACGTACTCGTGATTGCTGGCTATGGCGGCGCCGGGCGGGGGGACGACGATCTGGGACGCCAGCTCCCGGTAGATGGCTCTGCTGAACTGGTACATGGCAGCTATCCCCTTACCTTTCGGCTCACTCGGTGGTTGGAACGCACCCGCCATTCCCAAAGACTCCGACTGCCTCCAAGACCTTTCCAAGACAGACAACACCTGCACGATCTGAAAGGACCGAGATAAAGAGAAGAAGGAGATTTTTTTAGAAAAGAGCTCTGCGCATGAGCCGCATACCGGCGCCTCAGTTCGCGACGAGCGTGTCGTGGAGCGCCTAGGTCCGTCGAGCGGATGGGGCGGCGGCGAGTCAGGTCCAGGTCTGCCAGGAGATGTCCTCGCCTGCGATCACGACGTGGCGGTGATCGAGGGCGGGATCGCGGGCGGGATAGTCCTCGCGACGGTGCGCGCCGCGGCTCTCCTGACGGGCGAGCGCGGACCGTGCGATCAGCTGTGCCAGCGGATGGGGATCGGCCAGCAGCCTGGTCAGGCCCTCAGCCGAGCGGACGATGCCCGCCTCCCGCCACAGCGCGGCGCGGGTCGAGGCGTCGGCGAGCGGCACGGGCGCGCCGGCGCGAAGCGTTTGCAACTCCTCCGTGGAGGGTGGCGTCAGCGTGGGCGCGGGCTGGGAGAGGGCGTCGGCGACGGCCCGACGGGCGAAGACAAAGCACTCCGACAGGGAGTTGGAGGCGAGGCGGTTGGCGCCGTGCAGCCCAGTGCAGGAGGACTCTCCGACCGCATACAGGCCGGGGAGCGTGGAGCGCGCGTTCAGATCGGTGAGGATGCCGCCCATCGTGTAATGAGCGGCAGGCGCCACCGGGATCTGCTCGCGCATGGGGTCGAGGCCGGCTTCGCGCAGCGCAGAGACGACATTCGGAAAGTGGGCGGGATCGACCATCCGCATGTCCAGGCCGACGGAGCGCGCCCCGCCCTGCGCCAGACGTGAGTGGATCGCGTGCGAGACCTCGTCGCGGGGGGCGAGCTCGTCGACGAAGCGCTCGCCGGTGGCGCTGTCGTGAAGGGTCGCGCCCTCGCCGCGGATCGCCTCGGTGACGAGAAAGCCCTCGCGCCCAGCCAGCCCGATGACGGCGGTCGGATGGAATTGCAGCAGCTCGAGATCGGCCAGCGTGGCGCCGGCGGCGTGGGCAAGGAGCAGACCGATGCCCTGCGAACCGGGCGGATTGGTGGTGCGCTCCCACAACGCCGCCGCGCCACCGGCGCCGAGCACGACGGCGCGCGCCGTGAGGATGCGCCCGTCGTCGCAAATCAGGCCGCGGCAGCATCGATCGGTGGCGCTTTCGCCGGTCCACAGCGCGCGCGCACGAGCACCCTCGAGGACGGTGATGCGCGGCTCTTCGGCCACGAGCGCAGAGAGCTGGCGCACGACGCGTCGTCCGGTGGCGCTGCCGCCGGCGTGTACCACCCGCCTGACGGAGTGGCCGCCCTCAAGGCCCAAAGCCAGACGCCCGAACCGATCGGCGTCGAAGCGAACGCCCAGCGTCTGCAGGTCCTCGACGCACGCAGGCGCCTCGCGCACGAGGACCTCGGCGGCCGAATGCCTGACCAGGGCACGCCCGGCCTGCTCGGTATCGCGCAGATGCAAAGCAAAGCTGTCGTCCGCGGCGAGCGCGGCGGCGAGGCCGCCCTGAGCCCAATAGGAGGCAGTCTGGGCCAGCGGTGTGGCCGAGACCAGCGCTACGGTAGCGTCGGCGCGCGCCGCGCAGAGCGCGGCGTAGAGTCCTGCCGCACCCGCCCCGACGACGGCGATGTCGGTCTCGACGGAGGGACCGCCGTGCGTCGAGGTCACCGTTTTGGAGCGGGCGTGACGACGCGTCGTGTCGTCGGAAGCGGGATGTTCGTACTTGGAAAGGTCGTGGAGGTCTTGACGGCGCCCGTGGCGGTCGTGCGGTTGGCGCCCGTGCCGGGAGCCGCAGCTCCGGAGGTTGTTTGCGCTCCGGGGGCAGTCCTCGCATCGGGCGTGGTGCTCGCGCCTGGAACGATGGCGGCGCCGGGTGTCGTGGTCGTCCCGGAAGTGGTGGTCGCGCCGCCGAGCGCTCCGCCCGTGGTCGTCGTCCCGGGCGTCGTCGGGGTAGGAGCCACCGCGGTAGGCGCGGTCGTCACGGTCGTGGTGCTCGCCGCCGTGGTCGTGCTGGAGCCGCCCGCGAGCTTGACGAGCGCGGCGGCGAGGACTCCGAGCGACAGTGCGATCACGGCGGCGATCACAGCGATTGGAGCCTTCCAGTTGGGCGGCGCCGCCAAGCGTGTGCGCGCGGCGGCGCCGCAGCGCAGACACCACTCCTGCTCGGGGTGAAGCGGCGCGCCGCACAGCGGACAGGTCTCGCCCGCGGGAGCGCTGGGGACGGTGGGGGGCGGTGGGCTCGAGGCGGTGACGCTCACGCGCCAGAGTCCGGTGGGCGAATGATCTCGGTGGGCTGGTCTACGCCTGAGTCGCTTGAGGATGCGCGACGAGCGGGCCGGTCGGCTGGGGTCGACACGGGCGCCGGGGCAGGTGTAGGAGTGGGCGGAGATGCATGCGCGGGTGGGGAGGCAGGCACGGGAGCGGGCGTCGATGCAGGCCCAGGGCCTGAGGCCTGCGTGGGCGCCGAGGCGGAAGCTGGCGGCGAGGAGGGCGTTGGAGAGAGCGTCTCCGCCGTGGATGGGGATGTGAGAGGAGGAGCCGCCGCGGCCGCGGCCGGCGCGCTACCGACAGGCCGCTCGGCGTGACGGTCCATCGCCAGGCCGCAGTTAGGACAGAAGCGATCGTCGCTGCCGTGGATCGCCGCGCAGCGCGGACAGGCCGCGATCCCGGCCTCGCGCATGACGGTCACTGCCTGACGCTCCCGCAAGGCGGTCTCGAGCGTACGCAGCTCGCCGTCGATGTGGCTAAGCGTTGAGAGCTTGGCGATCACCAGCGCGTCGTTGCGCTGGCCGAAGCGATGCAGGTTGAAGACCAGCCCGCCCAGGTCACGGTAGGCGAGCTCGCGCGCCTTGCGCAGAAAGCGTGCGCGCCGGCGCATGCGTCCGCGCGCGCCGAACCCGGGAGGCCCGGTCGGCCCAGCAAGCTCGCCGTCGGCCGGCGGGCCGTCGTCGTGCGTCTTCGTGGGGGCGGCTACGGGAGCCGTTCCGGTCGTGCTCTTCTCCACCGCCGATTCATGCTACCCGGCGGATGGGTCGTTCGACGGCACCAGCGCGCGACTACTCCTTCTACGCCTCCGAGACGGAGTCCCCGTCCGAGACGTTTTGCGAGCGAGTATTGCGCTCACATCGGGCCCAGACGCACAGCTGTCTCACAGTTGTCCAGCTGTCTGGCTCACTCACGGCTCACTCACGATACGCGCGCGAGCGCGGAGCGCCACGCGTCGGCCACCCGTTCGGCCATGATCCGATCGGAGTAGCGCATCGCGCTCGTGCGGCCGTCGATGCGCGGATCGGCCGCCTGCAAATGGGGTCTTAGGGCTGCGGCCCAGCGGGCGAGGTCGAACGGCGCGCACAGCGTGCCCGCGACGTGAGCGAGCGCCTCGGGATGGATGCCGACCGGGGTGGTCAGCACCGGCACGTCGCAGGCCAGCGCCTCGAGCACCGCCAGCCCAAAGCCCTCGTGTCCCGAGGGCATCAACACGGCATTCACGGCGTTGAACCACAGCGGCGCGCTGGCCGGATCGACGCCACCGAGGACGAGCAGCTCGACGCCCACCGCTCGTGCCAGCGTGAGCGCAAGGTCATAGCGCTTGATCGCGCGAGCGGGGTCGGCCGCGAACAGCAGGTACGGTCGGTCGAGGTCGAGGTCGAGGCCGAGCTCGGCGCGCGCCTGGGAGCGGGGTATCGAGCGGAAGCGCACCAGATCCACACCGCAGGGCAGCACCTGCGCGCGGGCACGGGCTTTGCGACCGGGCAGTTCTTGTGCCAGCGAGCTCGATACGGCGGCGAGAAGGTCGATCCGGCTGAGCGCGGCGCCGGTGATCATCCGCGTGCGGGGATGGCGCATGTCGTTGCCGTGCACGGTCAGCGCGTGCACGGGTGCGGGAACTGCCAGCGAAGGCCAAGCCGTAAGGCCATAGTGAGCATGAACGACATCGAAGCGCTCGGTGCCCCGAGCGCCGGAGCCGCGAGTGGCGAAGCGACGGCGCAGATCCCGGCCTGCGCGCGCCAAGGCCCGCCCCCCTGGGGGAAACTCGTAGAGCTCGATGTCGAGCCCGTCCAGGCGCCGCAGCGCGGATACCTGGTCGCGGACGAAGGTCCCGCGCTCGGGGTGAGCGGGGGAGGGGAGCATGTTGGAGACCACGAGGACGCGCACGAGCAGCCCTGACCGTAGCGCTCGGGGCCCTATGGAATGATGGCCCCATGACCGAGGGCTCAACCAATGCGCGCGCATCCGGGCAGAGCAGACGGCCGATCGGCGTGTTCGACTCCGGCGTCGGCGGTCTGACCGTGTTGCACGAGCTGCTCGTGAGGCTGCCGCAAGAGGACTTCGTCTATCTCGGCGACACCGCGCGGTTTCCCTACGGCGAACGCTCACCCGAGGAGATCGAGCGCTTCGCGGCGGAGATCGCCGAGGAGTTGCTGCGCCGGCGCGCGAAGCTGCTGGTCGTCGCCTGTAACTCAGCGACCTCGGCCGCGCTGCCGAGCTTGAGCAGGCGCATGATGCAGACCACGCTCGGGTTGGACGTGCTCGGGGTCGTGCGTCCCGAGGCTCTGCGCGCCGTCGCCAGCACGCGCAGCGGTCGCATCGGTCTGCTGGCGACCCCGACCACGGTCGCGAGCGGCGCCTACGAGCAGGCGGTGCATGCCGTCGATCCGCACGTCACGCTGCACGCTGTCGCATGTCCGGACCTCGCCGCGGTGATCCAGGCGGGCGAGCAGTTCGATGAGCGCGCTGTGGCGACCGTGCGCGAGGCCTGCCGCCCGCTGCGTGAGGCGAATGTCGATACGGCGATTCTCGGCTGCACGCACTACCCGCTGATCGGCCCGATGCTGCAGCGCATGCTCGGCCCGCAGGTGACGCTCGTAAGCTCCGGCGCGGCGCTCGCGCGCCAGGTCGAGCACGCGCTGAGCACGCGCGAGCTGCGCAATCCCCGCAGCGAGGGTGAGGGCGAGTACCGCTTTCTTTGCACCGGCGACGTCGAGGCGTTCCGTGAGCTGGGGACGCGTTTCCTGCAGATGCCGTTGGGCGAGGTCGAGCATGTCGAGCTGGCCGCGGTGGAGGCGATCGCGTGAGTCGCAGCCATGGACGTGGCGCCGACGGCCTGCGGCCGACGAGCATCGAGCCAGGGTTCGTACGCACCGCGACGGGCTCCGCGCTGATCTCGATGGGCGAGACGCGCGTGATCTGCACTGCCTCCGCGCAGGAGAGCGTGCCGCGCTGGATGGCGGGCAAGGGCAAGGGCTGGGTGACGGCGGAGTACGGGATGCTGCCGGCATCGACAGGCGATCGCAAGCAGCGCGACATCTCCAAGGGACGGGCGGACGGGCGCGGCGTCGAGATTCAACGCCTGATCGGGCGCGCGCTGCGCGGGACGATCGACTTCCAGGCACTCGGCGAACGGACGATCTACCTCGATTGCGACGTCCTGCAGGCCGACGGAGGCACGCGCTGCGCATCGATCACGGGCGCATACGTTGCGTTGGCGCTCGCCTGTGCGCGCTTGCAGGAGAAGGGCCGGCTGGAGCGCTCGCCGCTGACCGAATCGGTGGCAGCGGTGTCATGCGGGATGGTCGCCGGCATCGCGCTACTGGACCTCGACTACGGCGAGGACTCCAACGCCGACGTAGACGCGAACGTGGTGATGACCGGAGCGGGCGGTCTGGTCGAGGTGCAGGCGACGGCCGAGCGCACGCCGCTGTCGCGCGCGCATTTGGACGAGCTGCTCGCGCTCGCGGGCGGAGGGATCGAGCGGTTGCGAGCAATTCAAGAGCAGGCGATCGGCGGGACGAGTGAGTCGTAAGCTCTTGCTCGCCACGCTCAATGAGCACAAGCGGCGCGAGTTTGCCCGCCTGCTGGTGGGCTGGGAGGTGGAGAAGTTGCCCGAGCAGGTGACGTTGCCGCCGGAGGATGGGGAGACGTTTGCCGAGAACGCGCTCGGCAAGGCTCGCGCCGCCGCGCGCGCAACTGGCCGGGTGACGATCGCCGACGACTCCGGGATCGAGGCGGCGGCTCTGGGGGGCGCCCCGGGCGTGCGTTCGGCGCGATATGCGGGGGAGGCGGCGAGCGATGGGGAGAACCTCGCAAAGCTCCTGCATGAGGCGCCCGCGGGCAGTGCGCTCGAGTACGTGTGCGTGATCGCGCACGTCGATCCGAGCACCGGCGAGGAGCATGTGTTCGAAGGTCGCTGCGCCGGGCGTGTGGCAGAGCTGGCGCGCGGAGAGCGGGGCTTCGGCTATGACCCGGCATTTCTACCGGACGAGGCGCCACCCGAGGGGGCGGGGACGACGGAGGCGATGACGATGGCCCAGCTGAGCGACCGGCAGAAGGACGCGATCAGTCACAGGGGGCGCGCAGCGCGCGCATTGCTGGCCGCGCTTGGAGGCCCTTGAGCGGCGCGGCACACCGACCGCATTCTATTTTGCGCACCACCGCCCCGAGAAGCTTCCTACAGCAGATTGATCGCCGCCGAGATCGCGACCGCGAGGCCGAGGCCGGCATAGCCGTTGTAGCCGCTGAGCAACAACAACAGGGCGGTGAGAAGCGCGACGAACACGGTCACGCTCCAGGCGATTCGGGTCACGGTCATCTCGCCCTATTCTCCCGTTCTTCGCGGCGCCCTGCGCGCCGGGGCTCGGATCTCCTCTCCGGGCTCGCGCCGCGGACGCCAAACGCCGCACGGCTGTCCGCGCGCAGTGTTAGCTTCGAGTCAGATAAAGGTCTTTACGAACGAGGAGGAGGACGAGGTGACGAAGTCCGAGTTGGTCGATCAGGTGGCGGATCGCGCCGATCTGACCAAGCATGAGGCGGCGCGGGCGGTCGACGCCGTGCTCGCGACGGTCGAGGACGCGCTGCGTCGCGGCAGCGAGGTGACGGTGTCGGGGTTCGGCAAGTTCCACGTGGGCGAGCGCGGCGCTCGACAGGGCGTCAATCCGCGTACGGGCGAGCGCATTCAGATCGCCGCCTCGCGCGTGCCGAGGTTCACCGCGGGCAGCGGCTTGAAGAGCGCGGTGAAGGGTCGCTGACGCCATTCGGAGACACGCTGGCTGCGCGTGTGCGCGAGCGCGAGTCGCAGATCGTGCTGGGCATCGATCCCGACCTCCGGGCGCTGTGGCCGGGGACGGAGGTGGCGCGCGGCGAGGAGCCGGCATCGAGGCCGGAGGGGACGACACCGGCCCAGCGCGCCGCGCGGGCAGTCGTCGGCCATTGTCGCGCGCTGATCGACGCGACCGAGCAGGCCTGTGTCGCGGTCAAGCTGCAGCTCGCGCGCTTCGAGGTGCTCGGCGCGGCAGGCGCCGGTGCGCTGGCTGCCGTGGCTGAACACGCGCGGACGGTGGGCCTGCTTGTGATCGCCGATGGCAAGCGTGGCGACATCGACGTGAGCGCACAGGCCTATGCGCAGGCGCTGTTTGGTGGCGTGGATACGCCGTTTGGAAGTGTGCCCGGCCTCGGCGCCGATCTGGTGACGGTCAATCCCTTGATGGGCAGGGACGCGATCCAGCCGTTCGTGGCGGCCGCGCGCGCGGCCGGCGCGGGCACGCTTCTGCTGGTGCGTACATCGAACCCTGGCGCCGCCGACGTCGAGGATCTGCGGCTGACAGACGGAGCGGCGGTCTGGGAGCGGGTTGGGGCGATCGTGGATGAGCTGGGCGAGCCGGGCATCGGCGAGGCGGGTCTGAGCGATGTGGGCGCCGTGGTCGGCGCCACTGCGCCCAGCCACCTGATGCGCGCCCGCGAGCTGATGCCGAGCGCCATCTTCCTGCTGCCGGGCGTCGGTGCGCAGGGCGGGAGCGTGGAGAGCCTCGCGCCCGCGTTCGCTCCGGGTCGCGCGGGCGGGCTCGTCACAGCGTCGCGCAGCATTGCAAACGCTCACCGGGCGGCCGGGAAGACCCCCGCCGATGCGGCGCGGACCGAGGCCGAGCGCTTGCGCGCGGAGGCTTGGATGCTCGGATAGGGATGGCGCTGCGATAGCCCTCGCGGCGTTCCATCGTGGAAAGCGGAAAGCTGGGGTAAGGTGGTCGAGCATGATCATCACGGTCACGCTCAACGCGGCGATCGACAAGTCGCTGTCTGTTCCGAGCTTTCAGCTCGGGCGCCGTCACCGCACCGTCGAGCAGCGCACGATGGCCGGCGGCAAGGGCGTCAACATCGCGCGGACGTTGAAGGCGCTCGGGCAGCCCGTGATCGCCACCGGCTTCGCGGGCGGGGCGACCGGGACACACATCGTCGAGCAGCTCACTGACGAGTCGATCCTCAACGACTTCGTGCGGATCCGCGAGGAGTCGCGCACGAACACCTCTGTGCTCGACCCCACGGACGGGCAGCAGACGGAGATCAACGAACGCGGTCCGGCCGTGTCGGAGCAGGAGATCGAGCTGTTCCGCGACAAGCTCCTCTATCTGGCGCGTGGCGCCGCGATCGTGGTGTTCGCCGGCTCGCTCCCCCGTGCCGTGGCCCCCGACTTCTATGCATCGCTGATCCGCGACCTGCAGCGCGCGGACGTCACGACCGTGATCGACACCGACGGCGAGCCCCTGCTGCTCGCGGCGCGCGCCGAGCCGGATGTGGTCTCGCCGAACGTGCTCGAGGCCGAGGAGCTGGTCGGGCACGAGTTCGCCGGTGAGCAGGAGCGCTTGCTGGCGGTGCGCGAGATGGCGACGCTCGGGCCGCGGGAAGCGATCATGACGCTACCCGACGGCTGTTTCGCCCAGGTGCTCGTCGATGGCCAGCCGCGATTGAAGCGGGCCCGCATCGAGCCGCGCGAGCCGATCGCCAAGCGTGGCTCCGGCGATGCGTTCCTCGCCGGCTACGTGGCCGCGCGCTACGAGGGTCGCGCCGCAGACCAGTGCCTGCGCTTCGGTGTGGCCTGCGGGGCGGAGTCCACCGGGCGCTTCGGCGCCGGGCTGATCGACCCGCGCGAGGCGCGACGGCTGATGGGCGACGTCGAGCTCTCCGATGTCGAGCTACCGGCGCGCAACGTGCAAACCGCGCTTTGAGAATCGTTCTGAGGTAAGCTGAACGGCTTGAAGATCTGGAATTGCACACCTATTGGCTCGATCGCGATTGGCACGGCGCTGCTCGCGGCGCTTTTGATCGCAGGCTGCGGGGGAGGCTCGAGCTCTACCACCGGCAAGGCTGCGAGTGTGGCCACTACGGCGAGCACCCCGGCGACGACCGCCACCACGACCAGCACGGCCGCCAAGCCACCATCCGGGAAGACGCAGAAGAAGCCGACGACGATTCCCTCGAAACCGACGACGCAGCCAGTCAAAACCCCGCCCGCGAAAACGTCGAGCACGCCGAGTCAAACGTCGAAGGCGCTGGCCACGCTGGGCAAGATCACGCTCACCAGCGCTGGGTTCAAGGCCGGCGGTGCGATTCCCACCCGCTATACCTGCGATGGGGCGGACGTCTCCCCACCGCTGGAATGGCACGGCGTGCCTCATGGCGCCGCTGAATTGTTTCTGCTCGCGATCGACTTGAGCGGCAGCTCCAAGGACGCGATCCAATGGGCCGTTGGCGGCATCCCCCCGAGCGCGAGCGGTCTATCGGCGGGCAGCCTGCCAGCTGGCGCAGTGGCCGGTCTGAATAGCGCCGGCAAGGCCGGCTGGGGCGGTGTCTGCGGCGCCAAAGGCCAGGTGCATCACGTCGCGTTCTTGTTCTATGCGCTGAAGCAGAAGCTCAATCTGAAATCGGGGTTCAACCCGATCGTCGCCCGCAACGCGCTGAAAGGCTCGACGCTCGGCACGGGATTGACCCTCGGCGTCTACAACCGCCCGTAAACCTCATCACTACCCGCCCGCGACGTCGCGGCGTAGAAACACTAGATAGCCGGCGAGCAGCGCCGGCACGGCGTACAGCGCGCATACCCAGGCCGAGTGGGCGATCGGGGCCCAATCCGTCGGGGTGCGCAGCAGACCCTGCCAGTTCTGGAACTGTTCGGTGAGCAGGTAGGGCTTGATACCTTCGATGCCGGGGATCTGGGCGACGATGTAGAGCATGATCACGAGTCCCACGGTGCCGACCACGGAGGCGGCGCTGTTGCGGGTGGCGGTGGACAGCAGCACGCCGATCGCGACGACGGCGAGCAGCGGGATCAAGTAGCAGACGTTGGCGGCGAACACCAGCAGCAGGCCTTCCGGAGCGGAGACGATCGAGCCCGAGAAGGTGACGACGTGGTGAAAGCCCCAGGAGGCGATCCCGGCGACCGTAGCCACGATCGCGGACAGGAACACCGCGATCGTGGCGTAGGTCATCGCGGCGAATGTCTTTGCGGCGAACACCTGACCGCGATCGACCGAGCGCGTGAGGATCGTCTTCAGCGTGCCGTTGCCGTCCTCGGCCGCGACGATGTCGCCTGCGACCAGCGCGGCGATCAGCGGCAGCATGAAGGCTGACAAGAACAGCAGCATCAGCACCGGGGTGGCGAGACCTGACTGGGTGATGTGCGAGGCGAAGATGTTCTCGTTGCCGCGGCCTCGATGCTGATGCAGGCCTTGCACGATCACGAAGATCACCGGCAGGATCGCCGCAAGCGCCAGTCCCAGGTAGGTCCGCTTTTGGGAGACGAGCTTGCGCAGCTCCCAGCGCCAGACGGTCAGCGTCGACGGGCGCCGCGCGTGGTCGAGGACGCCCCGGACTCTGGCGAGGGGCGGGACGGCGGGAGTACTCGCGGTAGCGCTGCTCACGTCCCCGCTCCCACGCCGTCTGTGCGCGCGCGATCGGCGGGCGGGCGGTCTTTCTGCGCGTCGCTGTTGTGCTTATCGCCGCTCTGTGTATCGCCGTTTTGCATGGCGCCATTGGGCGCTCCGCCGGACTCGGTCAGCCGGAAGAACAAATCCTCGAGCGTGGCGAGCTCCGGCGTCAACGCAAGGATGCCCACGCCGGCGGCACCCAGCGCGAGCGACAGCGCTGCTACGTCTGCCTCTTGAGCCTGGAACCCAAGACCGTGCTCGCCGCTCGCGGCGTGCTCGATTCCGGGCTGCGTGCGCAGGATCTCGAGCGCACGCGCATCGTCAGTGCTGCGCAGCCGGTAGCCGGCTCCGCCCTGGCGGCGCAGGTCGGAGAGCGCGCCCTCGTAGACGACGCGCCCGGAGTCGACGATCGCGACGCGATCGCACAGCTCCTGCACCTCCGGAAGCTGGTGGCTGGAGAGCAGCACCGTGATTCCTTCGTCTGCCAGGCGACGGATCAGCGCGCGCATATCGCGCATACCGGCCGGGTCGAGGCCGGTGGCCGGCTCGTCGAGGATCAGCAGCCGCGGGCGGCGCAGCAGCGCCGCGGCGATGCCCAGGCGCTGGCGCATGCCGTGGGAGAAGCCACCGACGCGGTGCGCGGCGCGCGGGCTGAGCTCGACGATCTCGAGGACCTCGGCGATACGCTCGCGGGCGCCCTCGCCGTCGAGCGCCGCGAGCAGCTCGAGGTTCTTGCGCGCGCTGAGATATGGGTAGAAGCGTGGGGCCTCGACGAACCCGGCGACGCCCTCCAGCGCGCGGGCGCCGACGCGCATCGGATCGCGCCCGAACAGCTCGACGACGCCCTCGGAGGGCACGATCAGGCCGAGCGCCATGCGCAGCGTCGTGGTCTTGCCCGCGCCATTCGGTCCCAGGAACCCGTACACGTCGCCGGAACGGACGTTCAGGTCGATGTGGTCGACCGCGAGGACCTCGTCGTAGCGCTTGACCAAGCCACGCGCTCTTACCGGCGGGGCCTCCTCGCCCCTGGCTGCGTCCTCAGTCGCTCGCGTGCGAAGCACGCCACGCTCCTTTGCGTCCTTGCCAGGAACGACGATCCCGCCGCCGGGGCGGGGCCTCCTCGCCCGCCTCTTCGATCACCGTCAGAGGCCCTTGGCGACCGCTTCGAGCGGGGCCGGGCCGACCGAGCCGGCGAGGAGGTAGCGCACGCCTGAGCTCTCGAAGCTGAGCAGCGTGCCTAGCTCGGTGGGTAGCTCGGTCGCTTCGACGCCATTGATCTTGACCTTCTGCAGCCCTTCGGGCAAGCTCGTCTGAGAGTTCTGGCCGGTATTCGCCTTGGCCTTGCTTTCGATCACCGCGATCGAGGTGATGCCGTGGCCTTGGCTGGTGACGTGCGGGCGTTCGCCCGGCTGTGTGGAGGAATCCGCGCCGCTGTGCTTGTGCGGGAGGACGACTTCTTCGACCTTGGCGTTTGCAGGGGGCGTGAATTCGAGCACTGACGATTCGACCGGGCCGTAAGAGATCGAGGTGGCGGCTAGTTCGAGCGCGGGGGAGGAGCTCGTCGAGGAGTAGATCGCTGCGCGCAGCGGCACGCCGCGGACTGCATCCCAGGAGAGCTCGGCGCCGCCGAGCAGGCTGCCGTTTTCGTTGGGGGAGACGCGCACCGTGTAGGCCGCCTGACCGGCGATGTCGGTCGGCGTCGCGCCGGACACGTTCGCGTGCTTGCTCAGGTGGGAGATCGCTTCTTCGATCTTCGCCACGGTCGGGATTTCGTGGCCGGTCGTCGTGGCGCCCGCGCCCGCGTTCGAGCCCGAGCTGTCGCCGGGTGTGCCTTCGTGGGCGGGGATGACGTAGCGGTAGAGCGTGTTCGACGAGGCGTCGTACATCGAGACGGTGTGCTGCCCGTCGTAGTAGATCTGGGTATCGCCCTTCTCCGACTGCAGTTCCAACCGCACGCGCCCGTCCTTGGCGATCCACAGCCGCCCGGAGGCGCCGGTGGCGAGCGGGCTGGACGTGAGTCCGCCGCTCTCGCCATTGCCGCCGCTCGTGAGGTTGGCTCCTTCCAGGAGATGGTCGGTCAGCTGGATGCTCGCGCTGACGCCTTCGACCGGAGGCGCGCTCAGCGCGTCGTGCACTGCGTCCGCCAGCGGCTTGGGCGGCGGCGTCGGGCCGGTACCGACCGCGAGGGCGATCGCGGTCGCGGAGACCCCGAGAACGACCACGAGCCCGCAGAGGAGCAGGAGGCGGGAGAGTGGAAGGCGGCGAAGAAGATTGCTCATGTGACTCCCTAACTCAAGGGTAGCGACGTAGCTTGCGGGGAGCTAAAGGTGAGAGACCTCTCATAGGATCTCCGCCGTGGATCTCCGCCATCGAGAGCGCCCGGCCGCTGAGCACCGGGCGGATCTGGACGCTCGGATGCACGTTGCGTTTGCCACGAGCGATCCGCCAGAGGTGGTCCAATCGATCATCCGGCGGCGACACTCGATATCTTCCCGCCCGCATGCTCGTCGCCGCCGTCATCGTTTTCTGGGTCCTCGTCGGGCTCGGCGTGTTCTTCGTCGCGATGCGCGGCGGGCCGCGCGGCGCCCGCGAGTCGCTGCACACCGACTCGCAGACCGGCCAGCGCTTGGTGATGCTCGGAGTTGTCGTGATGTTCGCCTTTGGCCTGATCGTGCCCGCGTTCGTGCTGGTGGACAATGGCGAGCACAAGGCGAGCGCGGCGATCGGCGGCGTGCACCTGAACGGGCGCGAGACCAAGGGCCGCGAACTGTTCGCGCACGCATGCGCCGTTTGCCATACGCTCGCGGCCGTGAAGTCGGTCGGGCGCATCGGACCGAACCTGGATGTGCGCGTCGGCGATGACATCTCCACTGCCGCAGGGCGCAAAGCGATCGTAGAAAACGCGATCCAGGAAGGCCGCGCGCGCGGCCTGGGCCAGATGCCGGCGCTGCTCTACCAGGGCCGGGAAGCCGAAGACGTGGCTGACTTCGTAGCAGCCGTTGCAGGTCACTGATAGCCCGCAGGTTTGGCCATCCGTCGATAGCGCGCCAGACAGGCCATCGGTTAAGGTCCTGCGGGATATGACTCAGGACACTAAGACTGCGGAGGACGTCAAGGCGCTCGTGGCCGAGCGCGACATCAGGTTCATCCGCTTCTGGTTCACCGATGTGCTGGGGCAGTTGAAGTCGTTCTCGATCAACGTCGCCGAGCTCGACGACGCGTTCGAAGCGGGGATGGGCTTCGACGGCAGCTCGATCACGGGGTTCAACGCGATCGAGGAGTCCGACATGATCGCGATGCCGGACCCGACGACGTTCGCGGTGCTGCCGTGGCGTCCGGAGGAGCAGGGGGTGGGGAGGATGTTCTGCGACATCGTCACACCCGAGCGCACCCCGTATGAGGGCGACCCCCGGCACGTGCTACGCCGCGCAGTGGAGCGCGCGCGGGCGATGGGCTTCGACACGTTCAACGTCGGTCCGGAGCTCGAGTACTTCCTGTTTCGCGACAGCAAGGGCACGGAGGTGCTGGACGAAGGCGGCTACTTCGACTTGACGACACTCGATGCTGGCTCCGACGTGCGGCGGGAGACGGTGATCGCGCTCGAGCGGCTGGGGATCCACGTGGAGTACACCCATCACGAGGTCGGCCCGTCGCAGCACGAGATCGACATGCGCTACGCCGACGCGTTGAAGATGGCCGACGACTGCATGACCTACCGGATCACGGTCAAGGAGTATGCGATGAAGTACGGCTGGCATGCAACCTTCATGCCGAAGCCGCTGTTCGGCGAGAACGGCTCGGGCATGCACACCCACCAGTCGCTGTTCAGCGAAGGCAAGAACGCCTTTTACGACCCCGACGACCAGTACTTCCTGTCAGACGTGGGCAAGGCGTTCATCGCCGGCCAGCTCAAGCATTCGCGAGAGATCTGCTCGATCTTCGCGCAATGGGTGAATTCCTACAAGCGCCTGGTCCCCGGGTTCGAGGCGCCGGTGTATGTCGCGTGGTCGCGGCGCAACCGCTCGGCGCTCGTGCGCGTGCCGCTGTACCACCCGGGCAACGAGCGCGCGACGCGCATGGAGCTGCGCTGTCCGGACCCGGCGTGCAACCCGTACCTGACGTTCGCGGTGCTCCTGCAGGCGGGACTGGAGGGGATCGAGAAGGGCTATGAGCTGCCCGAGCCGATGGAGAAGAACCTGTACCACCTCTCCGGCGAGGAGCGCCGGCGGCTGGGGGTCGAGCAGTTGCCGGAGAGCCTCGGCGAGGCGATTGAGCTGACCGCGCAGTCGGAGCTCGTGCTGCGCACGCTCGGCGAGCACATGTTCAACCGCTATGTCGAGATCAAGCGCCAGGAGTGGGACGACTACCGCGTGCAGGTGACGCAGTGGGAGTTGGATCGCTACCTGTCGATCATCTGATCGCGCAAGTCGCGCTTCTGGGGCGCTCTGCGTGCGTCACGACGGGGTGTCGGACCCGAAGGAGCCCTCGACGGGCCCTGTGCCGTCCTTGCAGATCACCGTGTGTAGCTCTTGTGTGAGCTTCGCTACCTGACTTGTCAGCTCGGTATTCTGCGCCAGCATCCGCAGATGCTGCTCGGCTAGATCCTTATCCTGGACGAGCACGCGCGCCTGCTGGGCCTCGTACTCGGCGACGTGCTTGGCCTCCGCCTCGCGGTGGCGCTGCAGCAGGCCGTCGCGGATCTTGTCGCGGTCTGCCTGACGCGTTTGGGCGAGCAGTATCAGCGGCGCGGCGTAGGCCGCCTGCAGCGAGAAGGCGAGGTTCAGGGCGATGAAGGGGTACTTGTCCCAGGCGATCGCCTGCGTGATGGCAAGCACATTGAGCAGGATCCACAGGAGGACCAACGCTGTCTGAGCAAGGATGAACTTGGGGGTGCCGAAGAAGCGCGCAAAACGCTCGGCCTGCACGCCGAACGTGTCGCCGCCGAACGGCCGGTGGTGGTCGGGTGGGAGCGGCGGGTAGGTTGGCTGCGCGGGAGTGCCCACCAGCAATATTTCGGCTCACCGCAGGCATGTCCTGCCGGCGCGGAGGGACTGCGCCCTGTCGGGCTGCAGCCTTTGGCGGCTCGCGGCGGTTGCTATCGATCCGGCGAGATCACTCGGGGAGTGGAACCGGGCAGGCGAGCGGACGGGCGGGGGAGAGATACCAGTGCAGGCCCTGCAGCAGGTGGCCAAACGCGGTCGGGTGGCGTGGGGCGATCTCGTACAGCAGCACAAGCACCGAAACGGCGTGGCGCTCGTACTCGGCCTCGCCGGTGATCTGTGCCAGGCGCAGCAAGCCGACGGCGGCGCTCGAGGCGCCCGCGGGGATCGGCGTGTCCTCGAGATCCTTGCGCCGCACGATCAGTGGCTCGCCGTCGGCGGCGGTCGAGAAGAAGCCGCCGTTCTCGAGGTCTGAGAACCGCGCGATCAAGCTGTCGGCCAGCGCACAGGCCTCCACGAACCAGCGCTCTTCGCACGTTGCTTCGAACAGCTCGATCAGGGCCTCCAAGAGGAAGGCGTGGTCCTCGAGATACCCGTCGAGCTTGGCGCGGGCGCTGTTATAGGTGCGCAGCAGCCGTCCGTCCGGGGCGCGCAGGTCGCGCAGGACGAACTCCGCGCAGGTGACCGCTGCCTCGCTGTAGCGAGGCTCGTCGAGCGCGGCGCCGGCCTCGGCGAGGGCGGCGATCAGTAGCGCGTTCCAGGAGGTCAGCCGCTTGTCGTCGAGGCGCGGGCGCACGCGGCGTTCGCGCACGCTCAACAGGCGCGCGCGAATGCGCTCACGAGCGGCGTCGTCGGGGCGTGGCCCGCGATCCTCGAGCACGTTCAGCCCGAGAGCGGCGGATCCGGGCCCACCCTCCCCGGCGAAGTTGCCCTGCTCGCTCGCCCCGAGCCATGCGATCGCCGCGTCGGCGTCCTCACCAAGCGCGTCGCGCAGCTCGGCGAGCGTCCATACGTAGAACCGTCCCTCGACGCCTTCAGAGTCGGCGTCGAGCGCGGAATAGAACCCGCCCTCCGGGCCGCGCATCTCGCGCAGCGTCCAGTCGAGCGTGTCGCGGCAGACGTCGCGCAGGAGGGCATCCCCGGATGCCTGCCAACCGTGGAGATAGGCGCGCGCGAGCAGGGCGTTGTCGTAGAGCATCTTCTCGAAGTGCGGCACCGTCCAGGTCGCGTCGACGCTGTAGCGCGCGAACCCACCGCCGATCTGGTCGTGGATGCCTCCCCTTGCCATCGCGTGCAACGTGCTCAAAGCCATCTCCGACGCTGAGCCCGCGCTCGTCGTTGAGCTGAGCTGCGAGCTTTCGGGGACCTCGTGGGCGTGATCTGCGCGCAGCAGCAGGAACTCGATGACGGATGCCTGCGGGAACTTCGGAGCGCCGCCAAAACCACCGCGGGCGCGGTCGAAGATCGCTGAGAGATTCCCAACGGCGGCGTCCAGCGCGTCGGCCGTGAGCGGCTGTGTGGAGGGCGCGAGCGTCGCGCCACCAGAGAGCCGCTCGCGCAGGCGCTCGCTGCCCGCGCGGATATCCGCGCTGCTCTCCTGCCACGATGCCGCGATCGCCTGCAGCACCTGTGTCCACGCCGGCATCCCGTGTCGAGCCTCAGGCGGGAAGTAGGTGCCGCCGTAGAACGGCAGCTGCTCGGGCGTGAGGAACACGTTCAGCGGCCAGCCACCGTGGCCGGTCATGCTCTGCACGGCCTCCATGTACAGCGCGTCGACATCGGGGCGCTCCTCGCGGTCGACCTTGACGCAGACGAAGCTCTCGTTCATCAGCTCGGCTGTGCGTGGATTCTCGAAGGACTCGCGCTCCATCACGTGGCACCAGTGGCAGGAGGAGTAGCCGATCGAGACGAGCAGCGGCACGTCGCGCTCGCGCGCGCGTTCAAACGCCGGTGGTCCCCATGGCAGCCAGTCGACCGGGTTCTCGGCGTGCTGGCGCAGGTAGGGCGATGTCTCCGCGGCGAGGGCGTTGGGCATAGTCATGGCAGCGTAGTGACAAGCTCCCAGACGATCGGGCCGGTGGGCCGGTGGGCCGGTGGGCCGGTGGGCCCGTGGGCAGTGCGGTGGTCGGGCAGTGGGCCGGTGGGGCAACGCGGGCGGGTCAGCGAGCGTGCGGCTGGACTTCGACGAGGCCCGCCAGTGGGAAGCTGAGGGGACGGGACGGCCATACACTCGCGGCGGAGGAGACCCGCGAGAGCTTGACCGTGGCGAGGCTCAGGTCGAAGTGCTTCCCTCCCAGCGTGCCGGCGACCACCTTGCTGGCGGAGCCGACGGTGACCGTGCCGGAGGAGGCCGCCGGGCCGCCCACGCGGATCGTGGCCGTTTGCAGCGCTCCGTCCTTCACCGGGATCGTGCCGTTGAGCTGGACGCCGGGGACGAACACGAGGCTCTTGAGGGTCACCGAGGAGGCGCCGAGCTTGGCGTACCCGCCGTGCAAGCCGCCGAAGCTCGAACCGCTGGGCAGTTCGCGATCAGCCTGCAGCGTTGCTCCGATCACTTGACGGTTGAGGTCGACGATCGTGTCGAGCACCGCCGTCAGCGTACGCCCAGGCTCGCCGCCGAGCCCCGGCGGCGAGTGCACGTAAGCGAGCTTCGTCGGGGTCAGTGGGGTGGGCGCAAAGAGGTTCTTTGTCGCTAGGCACGGCTGCACGGGTGCGTCCGCGAAGAAGGTCGCCAACGCCTGCTCGGCGCAGCCGCTGAAGTCGGCGCCGAGCACGGAATGCCCTGTGAACGGTACGACCAGCAGCTGTGTGTCTGGAATCTGCGCGGCCACCGCGCGGGCGTTCGTCGTGGGTGTTCTAAGGTCCTGTGCGCCGGAGAGGATCAGGGTCGGCACGTCCGGCAGCGCGCTCGCCGGCGGGGGGGCGGGCGATGCGTCGGGCCAGCCGGCGCAGAGGGAGATGAGGCTGTTGTGCAGCGCGGTGCTCGCGTCGAACGGGCTGAAGTCGGCGGCGGGCAGGGCGTGCAACGCTGTGAGCGCTTCGGCCGTGCGGCTCGCAGGCGAGCCGGCTCGATTCCAGGGAAAAGGAGTCTCCTCGCAGCTGGTCGTCAGATACACCGCTTCGTCGATCTCCTCGGAGCTTTCACCGGGCGTGTTGCTCGGCACGTTCGGGATCAGCCCCTCGGAGAGCAGATGCAGGCGCAGCAGCGGATCGGGGTCGCCATGCAGCGCGGAGCGCACGGCTGCCGGCAACAGCGCGCGCAGGGCCGGATTCAGGTCGCCGGCCTCCAGCACGCCGAGCAGGCCTACCTCGTTCAGCGTCGCTGCATGGCGGTGTCCGGAGCCGTCATAGACCGAGCCGTTGAGGACGTGCTTGCGCAGCCGCGCGTTCAAGCTCATAAGATCGGCCAGTGGGTTGGAGGTGGTCCCGGCGCAGGCCCCGGCTGCGCAGAGCTCCTGGAGCGCGGGTGCGATTGCCTGGAAGGTAGGAACCGCGAACGGTTCCGGCCCGTCGGTCGGCACGACCGAGTCGAGCACGAGCGCTTCGACGTGCTGGGGGTAGCGCTCGGCGTACTCCTCGGCGACCTTCGTCCCATAGGAGGTCCCGTACAGCACGAGCTTTTCATAGCCACCGGCCTGGCGGATCGACTCGATGTCTTCCACCGATTCCTGTGTGGTGAAGGCGCCGCGCGCGGGACCGATCTGCAGCGCGCACCGTTCGGAGAGCTGGCCCGCTTCCGTGGCGAAGCTTTCAAGGGCGGCGCAGCTGAGCGGGTCCGATGCTCCGGTGCCGCGCTGGTCGAAGACGATCAGGTCGCGGTCGACGAGCGCCGGGGCCAGCGCCTTCGCGGCAAATTCGCCGAGCGGGAGCGCGGCCTGGCCCGGTCCGCCCGCGAGCGCGATCACGGCGCTGTGGCTCGGCGTGGGGCCCGCCGGTTTGAGCTCGAGGCTCAGCGAGATCGCTCCTCCCACCGCGCCCGAGCGCTCGAGCGGGACCGGCAGGCTGGAGCAGGCGAAGGCGGGGCTGCTCGTGCAGGGCGCAAACGTAAGCGCGCCGGCCGCCGGTGCGTACGCCGCACCCAGGGCGCCAATCGAGAGCGCCGCCGCGAGTGCGACACCGATCAACAGCTTGCTCGCAGGGTTGGCCGGCACGTCGCGCACGTTAGCGTCCGAGCTCGGCTCGCAGGCGGGCGAGCTCGGCGGTCGATCCGATCTGCGTCGCCGAGGCTGCTCTCAGCACGGCGCCGAACTGGGCGGCGCTCGCATCGAGCCCGCTCGATCGACCGCCGGCGAGATGCACGTGCTGGCCTTCGAGCACGCCGGTCAAGGCTCTGCTTGGCCCCAGCCGCAGGGTGCCGTGCGCGGCGGCCGTGCCGCCGATGCTCAGCTGGACGATTTCCGCGCCGATCTCACCGGAGATGGTGACTCCGGGCACGTAGGAGTACGCGTGGAGCGCCAGCTTGCCCGCCGCGAACGCGGCCCAGCCGGCGTGCAGGCCGCCGACATCGAGCGTCGTCGCCGCCAGGCTGCCGGACTCGAGCTGCGTGAGCTCCTGCAGCGCCAGCTGTCGGTTGAAGTCGGCCAGGGTGAGCGCGACCGCCTGGAGCGTGCGCCCCGGCTTGCCGCGCGTCCCCTGTGCGGGGGCGACGTCGGCGAGGCGCTTCGGCGCGAGCGGGACGACGCGCAACAGCGGCGAGGGCGGTGCGGCCCGGCACGGCTTGATCGCCGTGCCCGCGAACAGCGCCAGCAGCGCAACGTGTGAGCAGTTGCTCGGGTCGGTGCCGAGCACCGAATGGCCCACGTTGGGCACCACCAGCAGGTGTGAACCCGGGATCTGCGCCGCGACTTCGCGCGCGTTTGCGGTGGGCGTGCGCAGATCGTCGGCGCCGCTCAAGATCAGCGTGGGGATGGCGGGCAGCGGTGCGATCTGCCTCGCCGGGGCGGGGGTTGCAAACGGCCAGAAAGCGCAGGCATCCATGTCGCTGAAGTCGAGCACGTTCGCCGCGGTGAACGGCGCGATCGAGCTCGGCGCGAGCTTGGCGATCTGCCCCTTCGCTTCGGCCAGTCGTCGGCGAGGGCTCGAGGAGCGGTTCCACGGGAACTGCTCCTCTTCGCAGCTCGTCGCATAGTAGAGGGGCGTGTCAAAGCTCTCGCTCGGGCTTTCCGCTTCGCTTTCCCCGCTTTCGGCCCGCGCAAGCAGGCGCGCGACTGGCGCCATGTCGCCGCTCACGGCCGCCCGAATCGCGGCGGGGAATTCGGCGCGCAGGATCGGTTCCAGGTCGCCCGCTACGAGCGCCCCGAGCAGGGCGTTGGCGGAGATGTCGATCGTGTGCGCGCGCCCGTGGCCGTCGATCCACCGCCCACGCTCTTCGCCTCCTCCAAGGCGCGCGAGCAGCCTGGCAAGGCCGGCCGTGGGGCTGCGGGTGATGTGAGCGCACGCGCGCGCTGCACAGAGCTGGCGCAGGATGCGCCCCACGGCCGCGAAGGTCGCGCGGTTCAGCGGATCGGGGCCGTTCGGCGGCACGACCGAGTCGAGCACGAGCGCTTCGACATGGCTCGGATATGCCTGCGCGTACTCCTCGGCGACCTTCGTCCCGTAAGAGGTGCCGTACAGCACGAGCTTTTCATAGCCTCCCGCCACGCGGATCGCCTCGATGTCGGCGACGGTGTCGGCCGAGGTGTAGTCGCTGCGGGAAGGCCCGAGCTGGGCGGCGCATTCGGCGATCGCCTGTCCCGCCGGCCCGCCGCCGAGGGGCTGTTCGAAGCGGTGGCACGACAGCGGATGGGAGAGGCCGATGCCGCGCTGGTCGAAGGCGATCAGGTCACGTGTGGAGACGATCGGGCCGAGCAGGGCGGCGAACTGTTCGGCGAACGGCAGCGCCGCCTGCCCGGGGCCGCCCGCCAACGCGATGACCGCGCTGCGCGCTTCCCCGACGGGCGCCCGGTGGCGGCGGATCGCGAGGGCGATGGTTTCCGGGGAGCCGTTGCCCGGCGCCAGCGGCACGGCCAGGTGGCCGCAGGCGAAGTCGTTGCTGTCGCCGCACGGAGCGAACGCGATCTGCGCCTGCGCGGCGGGCACGGCGGTTACGCCCAGCACGCAAAGGCATGTCGTCAGAAGCGTCGCCGCGATCTTCGCCACTGACCCTTGCACTGATCGGAATCTAGTCATTTCACCCCCGCGCCGCGCTACCCCACCGGCCGGTAGGGTCCTCGCGATGGCTGTGGACCGCGAAATCGTCGAGGCTCCCGGCGCGCCCGCGGCGGTCGGCCCCTATAGCCACGCCGTCCGGGTGGATGGGCTCCTGTTCTGCTCGGGCCAGATACCGCTCGACCCCGTCACCGGCGAGTTGGTGGGCGTGACCCCGGGCGAGCAGGCGCGTCGCTGTCTGGAGAACCTACGCGCGGTATGTGTCGCCGCGGGCACAGCGCTCGAGCGCGCGGTGCGTGTGACCGTGTATATGACCGACCTTGCGGCGTTCGCCGAAGTCAACGAGGTGTACGCGGCGTTCTTTGCGACCGAGGCCCCCGCCCGCGTGACGATCGGGGTGGCGCAGCTGCCGAAGGGCGCTCAAGTCGAGATCGACGCGGTAGTCGCGCTCTAGGCCGCCGCTGGCCGGCGCGATGCTGCGTCCTCGGCGGCTCGCGTACTGAAGCCGGGAGACACTCGCTTTGCCGGACCGGGAGACACCCGTATCCCCGAACCGGCCAGCATCCCCGTTTCGGACAGCACGCCACGCCAGACCCTGCCTGTGCCCCGAAGGGGTACGTCCTTGCCTCGCTTGACCATCGACCGCCTAGAGAGGCGCTATGAGCTGACGCCGCTGCCGCTGTACTGCGGCTCCGTGGTCGGCTCGACGCCGTAGAGCGCGCGGGTCAACAGCTGCCACAGGGTGGCGCGCTCGCTCGGATCGAGCGCCCGCAAGACATCGTCCTCGATCGCTTCCTGGGCGCGCTCGGCGAGCGCCAGCGCCTCGGCGCCCGCGGGGGTGAGCTGGACCAGGTGGCGACGGCGGTCCTCGGGGTCGCGCAGGCGCGTCACATAGCCCAGTGGCTCGAGCTCGTTGAGCAGCAAGACGACGTTGTTGGCGTCCATGCAGAACGCGTCGGCCAGCTCGTGCTGGGGGCAGGCGTCGTGATCGCGCACGTAGCTGAGCGCGACCAAATGACGCAGTTGCATACCGAGCAGCTCGTCGCTGCTGCGCCGGTAGACCTGCTTGGCCAGCCGGGTGAGCAGCACCATCGAGCCGGGAGCACATGATGAGGCCCTCTCAGCACCCATGACGCGTGATTTTACACCATTGTCCATCCGCCCTCATCGTAGCAGCGATCATAAATTTTATGTAGATCATCTCTATAACAAGGATGATCCATGATATGGTGTGCTACTTCGCCACCCAGAAGGAGCCACGCATGAGCCCCAGCACGGTCATTCAAGAGCCAGAGATCGACACGACAGCCCCCGTCACCGCCTCCGAGCGGCCGGAGCTCGAGTCCTCCCATCGGAGGGTCACGAACACCGCGACCGCGACCGCGACCGCGACCGCGAGCGCGACTGAGAGCGAGAGCGAGAGCGCCGATCAGAGATCGGCCAGCAAGCGCGAGCGCCGCCGCTGGATCGCGCTTGCGGTGCTCTGCCTGGGGCAGCTGATGATGGTGCTCGACGCGACGATCGTCAACGTCGCGCTGCCGTCGATCCAGCGCGAGCTGCACTTCACCCAGGCGAACCTCACGTGGGTGATCGACGGCTACCTGATCACGTTCGGCGGCTTCCTGCTGCTCGCCGGCAGGCTCGGCGACCTCGTCGGGCGCAAGAAGATCTTCCTCTCGGGCCTCGTGCTGTTCACCGCCGCGTCGATCTTGTGCGGGGTGGCGGGCAGCCAGGCGATGCTGATCGGCGCCCGCCTGATCCAGGGGGTCGGCGGCGCGGTGGCGTCGAGCGTGATCCTCGCGATCATCGTCACCGAGTTCCCCGAGCGGGCCGAGCAGGCCAAGGCGATGGGCATGTACGCGTTCGTCTCGGCCGGCGGCGGCTCGATCGGTCTGCTCGCTGGCGGCGCGCTCACGCAGTCGCTCAGCTGGCACTGGATCTTCTTCGTCAACGTACCGATCGGCGCCGTAGCCTTGCTACTCGGCTGGGTACTGATCGAGGAGAACGAGGGCATCGGCCTGGCCGGCGGCGTCGACGTGCTCGGCTCGGCGCTGATCACGCTCGCGACGATGTTCGGCGCGTTCGCGATCGTCAAGTCGAGCGACTACGGTCTGCTGTCCGCCCGCACGCTCGGCGCGAGCGGCACCTCGCTGCTCCTGTTGGGCGCTTTTCTCGCCCTCGAGGCGCGTGTGGCTAACCCGATCATGCCGCTGCGGATCCTACGCCTGCGCATGCTGATGGGCTCGAGCCTCGTCCGTGGCCTGCTGATCACGGGCATGTTCTCGGCGTTCTTCCTCGGCGCGCTGTACCTCGAGCGTGTGCTCGGCTACGACGCGATCGACACCGGGCTTGCGTTCATGCCGCTGACGATCGCGATCGCCACGATGTCGATGGGCGTCTCGGCGCGTGCGGTGGAGCGCTTCGGCTCGATTCCCACGCTCGCCGCCGGTCTGCTCGGGATCGTCGTCGGCCTGCTGCTGCTATCGGTGCAAGGCGTTCACGCGAGCTACTTCCCTGGCTTGTTCTTCGCCTTTCTGGCGCTCGGGCTCGGCGCGGGAGCCTCGTTCCTGCCGCTGCTCACGATCGGGATGGCCGATGCGCCCGCACGCGACGCGGGCCTCGCGTCGGGCATCATCAACGTCTCCGTACAGCTGTTCGGCGCGATCGGCCTGGCGACGCTCGGCACGATCGCGACCGACCACACGAAAGCGCTGAGCGCCGGCGGGGACACGCTCGCGAGCTCGCTTACCGGGGGCTACCACCTCGCCTACGTCGTGGCCGCGACCTGTGTCGGGCTCGGCATCCTCGCGGCGTTCCTGATTCTGCGCCCGCCCGCGACGGCGGCGATGCAGGAGATCCCCCTTGCGGGGACAGGCGAGCACGCCATCGAGCGGGAGGGAGCCGGCGTCAGGGACTCTGGGTCTCAGCCCGCAACGCAGCTCGCCTGATCTTGCCGCTGGCGGTCTTTGGCAGCTGATCGACGAAGTCGACGATCCGCGGGTACTTGTAGGGGGCGGTCTCGCGCTTGACGTGCTCCTGTAGCTCGCGTGCGAGCTCGGGCGAGGGGTCATATCCCTCGCGCAGCACGATCACGGCGCGCACGACCGCCCCCCGCACCTCCTCGGAGGCCGCCACCGCCGCGGCCTCCGCCACCGCCGGGTGGGCGACGAGCGCGGACTCGACCTCGAACGGCCCGATCCGGTAGCCGGCGGAGACGATCACGTCGTCGCCCCGCCCCTCGAACCGCAGCCAGCCACCGCCGTCCTCGCGCACGCGGTCGCCCGTGCGCCACGGGCCCCCCCGCCGGCGGTCCTGGACGATCCAGCTCCCGTCGCCCGCCCGGCGCACCTCCTCGCCCATGTAGCCCAGGAAGAACGTCGGCACGGTCATCGGGTTCGCCGTCAGCTCGCCGTCTTTAATCACGAGCCCCACCCCGGGCAGCGGCCGTCCCATCGATCCCGGCCTGGCCTGCTTGTCGAGCGGCGTTCCCGTCAGCTGCCCCGTCTCCGTCTGTCCGTAGCCGTCGCGGATCTGCAGGCCCGTAGCCTGCTCCCATGCGTGCAGCACCTCGGGGTTCAACGCCTCCCCGGCCGCCACCATCCCGCGCAGGTCGGCGAACGGCCGTAACGGCGCCTGCTTGGCGATCGCCCGGTACTCCGTCGGCGCCATACACAGCACGTTGACCCGCTCGCGCGCAAGTATCTCCAAGCGCTCGTGCGGATCGAAGCGCGCGTCGTGCAGCACGCCGGCGGCCCCCGACAGCCATGGTGCGATGAACACGTTGCGCGCGCTCTTGCTCCACCCGCTGGCGGCGGTGCACCACACGAGCTCGCCTTTGCGCGCGCCGAGCCAATGCTTGGCCTGCAGCTGCTGGCCAAGCAGGTAGCGCTGCCCGTGCACGACCGCCTTCGGCTCGCCCGCGGTACCGCTCGTGAACGTGATCAGGCAGGGATCCTCATCGCACAGCTCGACGATTGGCGCGGGCTCCGTCTCCAACAACGCCTCGTCCGGCACGAGCGCCACGGGTATCTCACCGCCGCCCGCCATCGCCGCTTCAAGCTCTGAACGGTTGCGCTCGTCTGCGATCACGAGCGCCGGTCGCGTCACCGCCAGGCGCAGTCGCAGGTCTTTCGCGCGCAGCTGCTCGGTGCAGGACAGCGCGACCGCGCCGATGCGAAAGCACGCGCACATCGCCAGCACCCACTCCGGCCGGTTGCCGATCAGGGTCATCACCACGTCGCCTCGCTTCACCCCGTGCGAGCGCAGTGCGCCTGCCAGACGCGCGCTGCGCTCGCTGACCTCGCCGAAGGTCCACTCGCGCCGTGTGCCGTCGCGCGCGAGCTCCAGCAGGGCAAGCTCTTGCGGTGGCAGCCAGTCGAGTACGTCGCGCGCGAAGTTCACGCCGGTATTCTCCCTGAACACGCTTAGACGACCTTGCCATACGACCTTGGAGCATTGATCAGATGGCCGTAGCCGCCACGCCGTACACCGAGAAGACCGACGAGCAGCAGGCGATCACCGAGATGGTGCACCAGTTCGCCGACGAGCAGATCCTGCCGAACGCCGAGCACTACGACCACGAGGACGAGTTTCCCGAACCGATCGTCGAGCAGATGAAGGAGCTCGGCCTGTTCGGGGTGACGATCCCCGAGGAGTACGGCGGCATGGGGCTGGACCTGATGACATACGCGATGATCGTCGAGGAGCTCTCGCGCGGCTGGATCTCGATCTCGGGGGTCGTCAACACTCACTTCATCGGCTCCTACCTGCTGATGAACTTCGGCACTGAGGAGCAGAAGCAGAAGTACCTGCCGAAGATGGCGAGCGGCGAGATCCGCGCCGCCTTCTCGCTGTCAGAGCCCGAGCTTGGCTCCGACGTGCAGGCGATCAAGACCTCTGCGAAGAAGCAGGACGACGGCGCGTGGGAGATCAACGGCCAGAAGATGTGGGTCACCAACGGCCTGCGCTCGGCGCTCGTCTTCACGCTCGTTAAGACCGATCCGCAGGCCGACCCGCGCTATCGCGGGATGACGTGCTTCATCTGCGAGAAAGAGCCGGGCGTCGCGGAGAACACCGGCGCGCTGAAGGGCTTCAACGTGCCGCCGCAGATCAAGAAGATGGGCTATAAGGGCGTCGAGTCGACAGAGCTCGTGTTCGACGGCTACCGCTGCCCGGCCGAGAACATCCTCGGCGGCGAGGAGGCGGGGCTGAACAAGGGCTTCGTGCAGATGATGGACGCGCTCGACCTCGGTCGCGTGAACGTCGCCGCGCGCGGCGTCGGTCTCGCCCAGCGCGCGCTCGAGCTGGCGCTCAAATACGCACAGGAGCGTAAGACGTTCGGCAAGGCGATCGCCGAGCACCAAGCGATCCAGTTCAAGCTCGCCGACATGGCGACCCAGGTCGACGCGGCGCGACTGCTCGTGCGCCGCGCGGCGGCGATGAAGGATGCCGGGGAGCGCTCCGATCTGGAGGCCGGGATGGCGAAGCTGTTCGCGTCCGAGGCCGGCCGCTTCTGCGCCGAGGAGTGCCTGCGGATCCACGGCGGCTACGGATACTCAAAGGAGTACGAGATCGAGCGCATCTATCGCGATGCGCCGCTGCTCTTGATCGGCGAGGGCACTTCGGAGATCCAGCGCATGGTGATCGGGCGCAAGCTGCTGCAACGTCATAAGATTTGATTTGCTGGGTTGGTCCGTCAGATCGATATACGTTTGGGTGATAGCCGGGAGAGGATGATGGTTGTATGGCCGAAGACGCCAAGGCCCTGATCGAACTTGCCACGCGCAGGTTCATCGGGGAGGTGCCCGCACTGGAGCCGATCAAGCTGGTCGTCGGCGTCGAGCTGCGCGGCCGCGGGGACGTGCAGCACTTCCGTCTGGAGATGCCGGGCCTGAAAGTGACGAAGGGGCCGGCCGCGGACGCCCGCGTGCACGTGAACATGCGCCGCGAGTTCTTCAACGTGATGGCCCGCGAAGCGAAAGTGCCCGACTGGATCGAGGCGTTCGCCTACGGCCAAGCCAAGGCCACAGGACCGGAGCAGTTCCTGCGCTTGATCATCAACGTGGTCGAGCGCCAGCAGGAACGCGAGCGAGTGCGCCACGCACGCAAGCCCGGCTCCTAGCGGGCCGTATGCCGGCTAGTGCTAGTGGTAGGAAGTCAGCTGCTGGGCCAAGAATGCGAGCGAGGCCATGAGGAACAGGCACATCGCGATGAGGGACAGGTTCTCGTTCATATCGTCTTACGCTCCTCCTCCCGAACGATAGTGCACTGCGCGGTCGACCGCCAGCCCAGCTTGTATGTAGCTTAGGCGAGGACGGCGGAGTCGTCGTAGAGCTTGACGATCTTCACCGCGCCGTCCGGCGCCGCATCGAGGCAGAGCCGGCAGAGAACGCACTCGTCGAGGTTCTGCTCGATGATCTCCAGGGAGCCGTCTGGCTTCTGGGCGAAGATGTCGACCGGGCAGGCTTCGGTCAGCCGGCGCGCGAGCTCGGTGTCGGCGGCCGCCTGGTCGTCGACCTCGACCGCAATGAAGATGGCGTCCTTTCTCACGCTTGCCCCCTCTCGGCGATCTTGGCCTTGACCAGATCGGGAATCTCATCGATCCGCTGCACGACGGGGATGCCGGCCGCCTGAAGGCGGGCGATCTTCTCGGTCGCTGAGTCCTCCTTGCCCTCGACGATCGTGCCGGCGTGCCCGAAGGACATGCCCTGCATCTCCTCGTCGTCCATGAACTTGCCAGCCATGAAGGCGATGATCGGCAGGCGCGAGTCGTTGTCCTTGACCCACTGCGCGAGCTGGGCCTCCATGCGCCCGCCGGGCTCGGTGTAGATCACGATCGCCTCGGTCTGCGTGTCGGCCTCGAAGTACGGCATCAGCTCGGCGTAGGTCGAGCCGATGATCGCGTCGCCGCCGATCGAGACCGCCGTAGAGACACCGAGTCCCGCGGCCGTCAGGGTGGAGGAGATCTCCGTGGTCATGCCACCGGAGCGACTCATCACGCCGACCGCGCCAGGCTGGTAGGCGACGGCGGCGTTGCGCGCCGGGCCCCCGATGCCACCCATCTTGGCGACGCCGGGGACGATCACGCCGAGGCAGTTGGGCCCGATGATCCGCGCGCCCTTGGCGTCGGCGAGCTCGACCATCATCGCGACGTCGCGGCGCGGGATCCGCTCGGTGACGATCACGATCGTCTTGATGCCCGCGTGCAACGCCTCGAACACGGCGTCGCGCGTGCCCGCGGGCGGGACGGTGACGACCGAGCCGTCGGGCACGGCGCCGCCGTTGTGCTCGACGACCTGCTCGACCGTGTCGAACACCGGCACGCCGTGGACCTCCCGACCCTTGCGGCCGGGGGTGACGCCGCCGACGATCTTCGAGCCGTAGTCCAGGCACTCGCGCGTGAGGTTGACGGCCTCACGCCCGGTGATGCCCTGGATGATGAACGTCGTGTCCTGGTCGATCAGGATGGACATGGGGATGTCCCTCTTTGAAGGCTCTGTGTAACCATGGTTATGCGCACCCTTCAAGCTCTATACAGAGATCCGCCGTCTTTATCTTCCGGCACATCAGGCGGTGGGCGGGTCGGATTGAATCTTTGACACCGCGCGGCCGGCGGCCTCCCACAGCGACACGGAGCGGTCGCAGTACTCGATCCCGTACTTGTCGAGGATCTTGAAGCCCTCCTCCTCCCACGCGCCGGGGATGCGGAAGATCGCGATCGTCTCGCCGGGGTCCTTACCGAGCTCGAGGCAGGCCTTGATCACGCCGCGCGCGACGATGTCCACGCGCGTGTTGGAGACGATCGACATCATCACGGCGATCTTCTCCACGCCGTCTTTCTGCAGGACCTCCTTGGCCAGGCCGCAGGCCTTGGCGACGGACGGGTTGCCGCCGATCTCGGAGTAGTTGGCGGGCTTGCCGCCCTGCTGGCGCACGGCGTCGGTGAGCGTGAGCGAACCGCCGCCCGCGCCGATCACGAGGCCGATATTGCCGTTGAAGCCGGTGTCCTTGCCCTGGATGACGCCGCGATGGTCGGCCCCATCGAGCGCCTTGACGGCCTCTTCGAACGGGGTCGGGGTGTGGTCCTCGCGGGTGCCCTCCTCCGCACCGATGCCGAGCGCCTCGAGCAAACCTTTCTGGCGCGGCATGCCCTCGTTCTCCATCTCCATGTGCGCGTCGAGCGCGACGAACGAGCCGTCCTTCAGCTGCGCCAGCGGGTTGATCTCGGCGAGCGTCATGTCCCCGTCGAGGAACAGCTGGGCGAGGCGGGCGAGCACCGGCGTGGCGCGCTGCAGCGCCTTGCCGGTGACGCCGGCGGCAGCGATCACCTGCTTGGCCTGGAAGTCGGAGAAGGGCTCGAGCGTGGAGAAGTGGCCGCGGCCGACGTGATCGGGGTGCTCTTCAGCGACCTGCTCGATGTCGATGCCGCCCATGTCGCTGAACAGCATCAGCGGCTTCTTGGCGGTTCCGTCCCAGACGACGCCTGCGTAGAACTCCTGCTCGACGTCGGCCTTGGGGTCGACGAGCACGCCGCGGGGCATGTGCCCGCCGATCTCGAGCTTGAGGATGTCCTTCGCGTAGGACTCCGCTTCGGCGGGGGTGTCGGCGAACTTGACGCCGCCGGCCTTCATCCGCCCGCCGGAGAGCACCTGCGACTTGATCACGGTCGGCCCGCCGATCCGCGCGGCGATCTGCGCCGCCTCGGCAGGGTCGGTCGTAAAGCCGTAGTCGGTGACGGGGATGCCGGCGCGCTTGACGATCTCGCGCGCCTCGAACTCGAAGAATCTCATGGTTTTGTGTCCAGTCTGAGCATCCGCGTCGGAACCCTATATGGAGGCGTGTGGCCAATGACGCGTGGGTCCGCCGAGGAAGCTTTCATCGATCGACAAAATGCACAACAAGAAAGGTGATATGGTTATATGGGTGAAGACAACCATAGATATTGCCAGTGGCCTGTTGATGGAAGCGAAGGAGCGGGCACGCTGCGACGGGACGACGCTTCGGGCGTTGATCGAACGCGGGCTGAGCAAAGTGCTGGAGGAGCGTCCGGACGATACGCGTGTGCCCTTCAAACCAGTCACGGGGAGGCTCGAGCCGCTGCCTGGCCTCGACCCCTATTCCGACTGGGACGCCATCCGCGCCTCCATCTACGACATGACCGACAGAGTTTGATCGCCGTCGACACGAACATCCTCGTCTACGCCTACGACAAGTCCTCGCCGGCGCATGAACGGGCGCTTGCCGCAATGGACCGACTCGTGGGCGAATCCGCGTGGGGATTGCCGTGGATCGTGGTGGGCGAGTTTTACTCTGTGCTGACGGACGGTCGTATCTGGCAAGAGCCGCAGGTCGACGCGGCGCTCGCGGCGCTCGATGCGTGGATCGCAACGCCTGGAGTGAGATTGCTCGCCGAGCCGCCCAGTCACTGGCCGCGCCTGCGTGCGCTGCTCCCCGCCGCACACCCACTTGGGCAAAAAGTCCACGATGCACGTATCGCCGCCGTGTGCCTGGCGGCAGGCGTTACGGAGTTGTGGACAGCGGATCGCAACTTCAGCTGGTATCCGCAGCTGCGCGTACGCAACCCGCTGGTCGACCCGCCCAGCTGACGAGCGGCAGCTGCAGGCGGGCCTGCTTTGTCCTACGTTCCGGCCGCTACGCCGCGTCGGGAACGACCCGTAGGTCTCGCCAGGGAGCGGTGAGTGGGCCTGTGACAGTCACGCGAGAGCTGGCTGCGTGAACCCGTAGGCCTCGGCCAGCTCGGGGTCCTTCTTGGCGAGCATCTCCGCGAGACGGACCATCACCTGACACTGCTTCCAGGTGGCGTCGTCCTGCATCTTGCCGTCGATCATGTGGACGCCGCGGCCGTCGGGGATCGCCGCGATCACCTTTTTCGCGAACGCGACCTCGTCCGGGTCGGGCGAGTAGACCTTCTTCGCGATCGCGATCTGGCCCGGGTGCAACGACCAGGCGCCGACGCAGCCGAGCAGGAAGGAGGCGCGGAACTGCGTCTCGCAGCCCTCTGAGTCGGAGATGTCGCCGTAGGGGCCGTAGAACGGGAGGGCGCCGACGGAGGTGCAGGCGTCGACCATACGCGCGATCGAATAGTGCCACGGGTCCTGCTGGTAGCTGGCGCGCGGTGCGTCCGGGTTGTTCGGATCGGGGTCGGCGATCGTGCGATAGCCGGGGTGGCCGCCGCCGACGCGCGTGGTCTTCATGCGTCGCGAGGCGGCGAGATCGGCGGGGCCGAAGGACATGCCCTGAATGCGGGGAGAGGCGCTTGCGATCTCCTCGAGGTTGGCCACGCCCTGCGCGGTCTCGAGCACGCAGTGGATCAGGATCGGCCGCTCGATGCCGGCCTTTGCCTCCAATTGCGCGAGCAGCCGGTCGGCGTAGTGGATGTCCCACGGGCCCTCGACCTTCGGGATCATGATGACCTCGAGCTTGTGCCCGATCTCGGTCACGAGCTGGGTGAGGTCGTCGAGCACGTAGGGCGACGCGAGCTCGTTGACGCGCGTCCACAGCGCCGTGTCGCCGAGGTCCATCTCGCGGCCGACCTTGATCAGCCCGGCGCGCGCGGCCTCCTTCTTTTCGAGCGGGACCGCGTCCTCGAGGTTGCCGAGCAGGATGTCCACCTTGGGCGCGAGATCGGGCGTCTTCTCGACCATTTTCGGGTTCGAGAAGTCCATGAAGTGGATCATCCGGGACGGCTTGAACGGGATCTCCCGCGCGGGCTCGGGGGCGTCGATCGCGAGGGGCTTGAAGAAGTCTCGGGGGTTGCGCAAGTCTGCTCTCCAGGGGTCGGCTTTGGAGGTTGAACGGTATCGCCTCGCGAGCGGTGGGGGAGGGACACGATTGTTGGGATGCACGTGTGCGCATGGCTTCGCACGGCGTTTGTGGCGCCGCCCACCACAGCCGCCGGTTTAGAACGCCTGACAAGGCAGGCGTTCCCAGGGCTTCATCTACAGTTCTCGGTCCCGACCAAGCAAAACAGGAGACGCAGAGACACTCATGAGCGAGACCCAGACCGTCGAGACCGAGCAGGCCGCGCGCGAGGCGAGCGGCGCCCATCCCTACGGCCGCTATCTCGAGGAGTTCGAGGTCGGCGCGGTGTACAAGCACTGGCCCGCGAAGACCGTGACGGAGTCCGACGACCACCTGTTTTGCCTGATCACGATGAACCACCATCCGCTGCACCTGAACGACGTGTACGCGGCCAAATCGCAGCAGGGGCGCAACGTCGTCGTCGGTCCGCTCGTGTACTCGCTCGCGCTCGGCATGTCGGTCTCCGACGTCAGCGGCAAGGCGATCGCGAACCTTGCGACCGAAGAGCTCAAGCACCCCGCGCCGGTGTTTCACGGCGACACGCTGTACTGCGAGTCGGAGGTGCTCGAGAAGAAGGAGTCGAAGTCAAAGCCCGACCGTGGCACGGTCAAGGTGCATACGCGCGTGCTCAACCAGGACGGCGTGCTCGTGGCGGAGTTCAAGCGGCTCGTGCTCGTCCCCCGCAAGACCCCGGGAACCGGCTCTGCAGAGGGAAACGTCGAGTAGTCGACAGGTAGTCCCAGACGGCACATGTGCCGTCTGGCGGGGCCGTGCATGCACGGCCCCGTGGAAACGCCGCATGCGGCGTTTCCTTCCGACCGGCGCATGCGCCGGTCGGCGGCCACGTACATGTACGTGGCCGTGGTCATGCCGCATGCGGCATGCGGCATGAAATCGGGTTTACAACCATGGTTTGCGGCGTGCGATACGCTTTTCCGATCGCCCCGCAAGGGCGTTTTTCCGTTTCCCGGAGCCTTCACGGCCCGGCAGCTGCGCCAACGGACTGGCGCACGCCGATCACGTAAGCGAGATTTAGGAGCCGTTTGCATCTCATGAACACCACCGCTTCCGCCCCCACCAAGAACGAGCGCCTGCTGGCCTGGGTCGAGGAGGTCGCCGCGCTGACCCAGCCCGACGAGGTGTATTGGTGTAACGGCTCGGCCGACGAGTACGACTCCCTCTGTCAGGGCCTCGTCGAGAGCGGCACCTTCGAGAAGCTGTCCGACGCAAAGCGACCCAACTCCTATCTGGCGCTGTCGGATCCCGGAGACGTGGCGCGGGTCGAGGACCGGACGTTCATCTGCTCGACCTCCGAGGAGGATGCGGGCCCGACGAACAACTGGCGCGACCCGCAGGAGATGCGCGAGATGCTGAACGAGCTGTTCGAAGGATCGATGAAGGGCAGGACGATGTATGTGGTGCCGTTCCTGATGGGCCCGTCGGGCTCCGATCACAGCTATGTCGGCGTGCAATTGACCGACTCGCCGTACGTCGCGGTGAGCATGCGGATCATGACGCGCATGGGCCAGGGGGCGCTCGACGCGCTCGGCTCCGAAGGCGAGTTCGTGCCTTGCCTGCACTCCGTCGGCATGCCGCTCGACGACGGCGTGCAAGACGTCTCGTGGCCGTGCAACGCCGAGAACAAGTACATCGTGCACTTCCCCGAGACGCGCGAGATCTGGTCATACGGGTCGGGCTACGGCGGCAACGCGCTGCTCGGCAAGAAGTGCTTTGCGCTGCGGATCGCCTCGGTGATGGCGCGCGACGAGGGCTGGATGGCCGAGCACATGCTGATCTTGAAGCTGACCTCGCCCGAGGGCGAGGTCAAGTACATCGCCGGCGCGTTTCCGAGCGCTTGCGGGAAGACGAACCTCGCGATGCTGATCCCGACCCTCGAGGGCTGGACGGTCGAGACGATCGGCGACGACATCGCGTG
This sequence comes from Solirubrobacteraceae bacterium, assembly GCA_036501315.1. Classification (GTDB taxonomy): domain Bacteria; phylum Actinomycetota; class Thermoleophilia; order Solirubrobacterales; family Solirubrobacteraceae; genus Palsa-744. The sequence continues at coordinate 42,062 of DASYAM010000052.1, read as the reverse complement.
GATGAGGTTCGGCGAGGATGGCCGGCTGTACGCGATCAACCCCGAGTACGGCTTCTTCGGGGTCGCGCCGGGCACGGGCGAGCAGACGAACCCGAACGCGATCCATACGATCGAGCGCAACTCGATCTTCACCAACTGCGCGAAGACCGACAGCGGCGACGTATGGTGGGAGGGCCTGACGAAGGAGCCGCCCGCACACCTGATCGACTGGCACGGCAACGACTGGACGACCGAGACAGGCACCCCCGCGGCGCACCCGAACGCGCGCTTCACCACGCCGGCCGCGCAGGACCCGGCGATCGCCGCGGAGTGGGAGGACCCGGCGGGCGTGCCGATCGACGCGATGCTGTTCGGTGGTCGCCGCTCGACCGTAGTGCCGCTCGTGACCGAGGCGCTCGACTGGGAGCACGGCGTGTTTCTCGGCTCGGTGATGTCCTCCGAGAAGACCGCCGCCGCCGCCGGCACGGTCGGCGAACTGCGCTTCGATCCGTTTGCGATGCTGCCGTTCTGCGGCTACAACATGGCCGACTATTTCGCCCACTGGTTGCAGATCGGGCGCACGAACGGCGCGAAGCTGCCGAAGATCTTCTACGTCAACTGGTTCCGCAAGGACGACGACGGACGCTTCCTGTGGCCGGGCTTCGGCGAGAACTCGCGCGTGCTGAGCTGGGTGTTCGCGCGCTGCGCCGGCCACGGCGCCGCGACGGAGACCCCGATCGGCCTGATCCCGCCGGTCGGTCCTGAGGGCATCGACACGCGCGGGCTGGACGTATCCGAAGCGGACATGGCCAAGCTGTTGCGCGTCGAGACCGACGAGTGGAAGGCCCAGCTCCCCCAGTTCCGCGCCCACCTTGCGCAGTTCGAGAAGCTCCCCCCGGAGCTGAACGAGCAGCTGGACGCGCTCGAAGCCCGCTTGGGGTAGTCGCTGCGGTGCCCGCCAGGGCCAGCCAGGCGCAAGGGGGGCTGTGCTTGCATGGGCGCTTGGCTTTCGTATAGGGGCTCTTGCGCTGCAGCAAGATAAAGAGCCTTCGTACATGTATTGAAAACAAAGAGTGCGTATCGCGATTGTTATACGCACTCCAAAGAGATCAACAACTCTTAGGCAGCCGTCCGCCTCCGTCGGGGTCCTGCCGGGTCCCCGTCAGACTGGAGGCAAGCGGCTCTCGCGACTGGCTCGCGATCGTCCTTATTCGTGGGCGTGCGGGCTTTCGCCCGCTGCCGCCGGCGGGCGCGACTCCTCGGCGAGCGAGGTGATCGTCAGCGCTCCGCGCGCTGAGGACTCGAGCACGTCGGTGGCCTCCTCGAGCGAGCGCGCGTACAGCTCTACAAGCAGGTGCACGATGATGCGCGCGTCCTCTTCGTGCTTGTGAAAGCGCACATGCGTGAAGAACTCCCGCACGCCGTGGTCGCCGAAGGCGGCGTAGGAGAGCGCGTCCCCGGCCTCCGGTCCCGAGCAGCTGTCGACGTCTTCGGCGTCGACAGCCACCGTGCATGAGGCGACCCAGGGAGTGCCGGCGATCATCCGTTCCCAGCGATCCTCGATCGGTTCTACACGGCCGTTTGCGAAGCCGAGGTGGGGCTGGTCGTGCATGCAGTCCAGGCACTGCACCACGGCCTCCTGCAGCTCGTCGACCACCTCGGCGCGCTCGCCCGTATCGGCATCGATCTTGTGGATCCCCTCGTAGTGGACCTGCACCTCCAGATCCTGCGACCAGCAGCGATAGCAGCGCAGCCAGCTACGCGCGCTCGTTTCGGCCATCGAACCCTCCATGGGGTTCATTGTATGCACCTGCCTGCGGACGTCCGGTGTGTGGACCATGACGGGGTGACCTATCCAAACGTGAATGCATACCCCGTCACCCCAGGCGCGAAGCGCAGGGACAGACGGTGCTGCTCGTCGCGGGGGAGCGAGACGAGCGTGTAAAGGCGCTCGCCGCGGACCGTGACGACACCGCCGTGCACGTCGGAGCCCGCATCCGCGGCGGAGATCGGCCGCCCGTCGAGCAGCACGTGCACCGGGAGCGGGCGTTCGCCCGCGGAGCTCAGCACAAGATAGACGTGCTTGGCCTCGAACTCGAGGTCGACGCCCGCGTTCGCCACGGCCGTGGCGGGCTGCGCGGCGATGTTCCAGGTGCCGCTGTAGGCGAGGCTGTTCAGAGCGAGGCTCGCAGGCGGGGTGGACCCATAGTCGTGCAATCCTGCCTTCGGCCCGTTGACCCACCCCTGTGCGCGGGCGGTGCCGAGGTAGGTCTCGGGTGTGGCCTCTTCGCTCGGCACGACAACGTCCGTCGGGTGGCTCTTACCGCCGACGTCGTGGCCGGATTCGGCCAACAATGCGCGGATCGCGGTTTCGGTCTGGCCGTAGTCGCCCTCGCCGACGGTCGCGTAGCGCACCTGGCCATGCGTGTCGATCAGGTAGTCGGCGGGCCAGTCCTCGTTGCCGTAGGCGTTCCACGTGCCCATTTCGTTGTCCTGCACCACCGGGTAGCGGATGCCGAACTGGTCGATCGCGTCGGCGACGTTCGAGGCCTCGTGCTCGAAGGCGAACTCGGGCGTCTCGACACCGACGACCGTGAGGCCCTGACTGCGGTAGGCCGCGTCCCACGCCTTCAGGTAGGGCAGCGTGCGGATGCAGTTGATGCAGGTGTAAGTCCAGAAGTCGACCAGCACGACGCGCCCGCGCAACGAGGCGAGCGTCAGCGGCCGGTCGCCCGGGGTGTTGAACCAGTCCTCGGTGTCGGTGAATTCCGGCGCTTCACCAAGGACTTTGAGTCCGTGCGCGGCGGCGAGCAGCGTCGCCTGGCTCGCGTTGGGCGCGGCAGTGTGCACCGCGCCGGCCGAGCCGCCACAGGCCGAGGAGCCGTTCGCCGGCTTGAACTTTACTTCGTGGCCGCTGACCTGGTGCAGGCGGCTCGTGACCGTGTTCGAGCACTCGAGCGACGCCGTCAGGTTCACGTCCGGAATGTGCTGGGCGACGAACTGGTCGAAGTTGACGTCGAGGTTCGTGACGATCGCAACCGCCGTGAGGATCATGATCGTGCCTAGCGCTCGCTGCAGCAGCGGCCCGCGACCGGCCTCACGCACACGGTCGAACAGGCGCCGGCCGCCGAGCGTGAGCGCGAGCAGCACGACCGCGGAGCCGAGGGCGTAGGCGAGGGCGATCACGATCGTTTTGCCCGAGGCGGCGCTGACGGAGATGACGGCGGCGAGGATCGGGCTGGCGCAGGGGGTGTAGACAAAGCCGAGCGCGCCGCCGACGAGTAGCCCCGTGCGAAAGCCGTCGCCGCGCGTGCGCGGGCCAAGGCGTGCAAGTCGCGACAGCGGCGCCTCGATCCGCGCGGCCACGCTCGGCATCAGCAGCGCGACGCCGAACGCGAGCAGCACGACGACGGCCACGGCGCGCAGCGGATCCGAGCCCAGGCCGACCCCGTCGACGACCTTGGCGACGCCGACGATCGTCACAGTGAACGTGATCGACAGCCCGAGCACGATCCCAAGCGGCCGCCGTCGGCCGCCGACGCCACCGGCCGACAACAGCGCTGGCAGCACAGGCAGCACGCACGGCGACAGGGCTGTGCCGGCGCCGGCGAGGATGGCGAAGAGGATCAGGATCAGCATTGTCTGGTGGGTGAGGCGGGTGAGCGGACGCTAGCGCAACGTCCTTAACGCTCTATGACGGCTGGTAGCGCCGTTTATTCCGCCGATCACCGCTTGAGCAGCACATAGACCGTGCTCGCGGCGAACGCCATCTGGCCGAACGCGAGCGCCGTGCCGAGGTTCGTCGCTCCGAGCGCGCCCGCGAGCGCGCTGGCAAGGACGAAGGCGCCCAACATGAGCAGCAGGTTGCGCGCCATTTCAGGGCCCACCCGCGATGTGGCCGGCGATCGTGCTCAACTCGCGGCCACTCCCTGCTCGAGGGCGGTCACGAGCGCCGCCGTGTCAAGCGCCGTATCCTGCGCCTCGAGCAGCCGTTCGGCCGCGCGCCTGCCGCCAAGCGCGCGCAGCCCGCGGTCCCCGTGCTCGTGCACATAGTCAGACAGTGCGTTTGCTCGTCGCGCGCGCAACCGCCTCGCGCCCAGATCGATGCTCGCGAGATGAGCGTCGAAAGCGGCGATCAGCTCGTCGATGCCCTGTGGTGGCGGCACGGAGGACACGGCCACCGCCCGTGTCGTCGAAGAAGAGCCCAGCGAGCGCAGCGCCGCGCTCACGTCGCGCCTGGCGCTGAGGGCGATCTGACCGAGGTCGGCCTTGGTAACGACGAGCACATCCGGGATCTCCATGATGCCGGACTTCAGAAACTGCAGCACATCGCCGCTCCCTGGCTGCACGACGACGGCGACCGTGTCGGCGACGTCCGCGACCTCGGTCTCGGCTTGACCGACGCCGACTGTCTCGATCACGACGATGTCGAACGCGGCCGCGAGCGCGTGCGCGGCGGCGCGCGTCGCCCACGCCAGCCCGCCGAGGCGTTCGCCGGCGGACGTGGAGCGGATGAATACGCCCGCGTCGGTCGGGTCGAACTCGATCCGCGCTCGATCGCCCAGCAGCGAGCCGCCCGAGCGCCGCGAGCTGGGGTCGACGGCGAGCATCGCCACTGTGCGCCCGTCGCCGCCGCCACCCGCGGACGCGGCGTCTCGCCAGGAGTGAAGCAACGCCGACAGCAGCGTCGACTTGCCCGCCCCGGGCGGCCCGGTGATGCCGATCACGTGCCCGGGCGCCTCACCGCCAAGTGCGCCGGGGGATACCTCGGCGAGCAGCGCGGCCCCCTGCTCGCGGTCGGCGGCGGCGGTGCTCTCGAGCAGGTTCAACGTCGCAGGCGCCGCGCTCAGGTCCCGCTCGCGCAGGCGCGCGCCGAGGGCGGCTCCATCCACGCTCACGCGGGATCGCCGGCGACCGCGCCGGTGCCGGCGACTGCCGACGGCTCGACCTCGACGGGCTCGTCCCCGGCCGCGCCGCGACCTGGGCCCGTACCGCCGTTGCCCACGACCTCGGTTCCTCCGGCGCCGGAGCCGACGAGCTCCACGATGTCGTGCATGATGCGCGTGATGTCGAAGTCCTTCGGCGTATACACGGCCGCCACCCCCGCCCGCTCGAGTGCGGCGACGTCCTGGTCGGGAATGATCCCGCCGACGACCACGGGCGCCGTTACGCCGGCCTCGTGCAGCGCCGCGATCACGGCCGGGATCAGCTCGCGGTGGGAGCCCGAGAGGATCGACAGCCCGATCACGTGCACGCCCTCCTGAAGCGCCGAGGCGGCGATCTGGCTCGGGGTCAGGCGGATGCCTTCGTAGACCACGTCCATGCCAGAGTCGCGCGCGCGCACCGCGATCTGCTCGGCGCCGTTCGAATGCCCATCGAGGCCGGGCTTGCCGACGAGGATCTTCGGCCGGCGCCCGAGCTGCTCCTGCAGGTGAGAGACCTCTTCGCGCAGCTCGCTCAGCTGCGCGTCGGGCGGCGCCGCGCTCGCGTCGCCCACGCCGGTGGGAGCGCGATAGCTACCGAACACCTCGCGCAGCGTGCGCGCCCACTCGCCCGTCGTCGCACCCGCGCGCGCGGCGGCGATCGTCGCGTCCATCAGGTTCTCGCCGTCCTGCGGTGCGCCCGCCACGCGCGCCAGCTCGGCCAGGGCGACGTCGACCGCCGCCTGGTCGCGCTCAGCGCGCCAGCGGCGCACGGCCTCGATCTGGGCCGCCTCGACCGCAGGGTCGACCACGAGGATGCCACCGTCGCCGTCGGCCGTCAGCGGCGAGTCCTCCGTCTCTGAGAAACGATTCTGGCCGACAACGATCTGCTCGCCCGCTTCAATCCGGCGGATGCGCTCGCGATGGGAGTCGACCAGCGCCCCCTTCATGTACGGCACCGCCTCGACCGCGCCGCCGTGCTCGGCGACGACCGCCATCTCCGCCCGGGCGCCGTCCAGCAGCTCGGCCACGAGGCCGTCCATCACCTTCGATCCCTCGAAGATGTCGGGGTACTCGAGGATGTCGGTTTCATACGCGAGCACCTGCTGGATGCGCAGCGACCACTGCTGGTCCCACGGGCGGGGTAGCCCGAGCGCCTCGTTCCAGGCGGGCAGCTGGATCGCACGTGCGCGTGCGTCGCGTCCGAGCGTGACGGCGAGCGCCTCGAGCACGATCCGCTGCACGTTGTTCTCCGGCTGCGCCTCGGTCAGGCCGAGCGAGTTGACCTGCACGCCGTAGCGGAAGCGCAGGTGCTTGGGGCTCTGCACCCCATAACGCTCGCGCCCGAGCTCTTCCCACAGGATCGACATCGCGCGCAGCTTCGCGTGCTCCTCGACGAAGCGCACGCCGGCATTGACGAAGAACGAGATACGCCCGAACACCTGCTCCATCGGCGAGGAGCCTCCCTCGCCGGACGGCGCGGCGATCCGCTCCTGCACGGCGTCGAGCACGGCGATCGCGTTGCTCATCGCATAGGCGATCTCCTGCACCGGCGTGGCGCCCGCCTCCTGCAGGTGGTAGGAGCAGATGTTGATCGGGTTCCACTTCGGCACGTGCTCGACCGTGTAGGCGATCATGTCTGCGATCAGCCGCATCGAGGGGGCCGGCGGAAAGGCGTAGGTGCCGCGCGCGAGGAACTCCTTGATGATGTCGTTCTGCGTCGTGCCCTGCAGCTGCTCCTGGTCGACACCCTCTTCCTCGGCGGCGACGATGTACAGCGCGAGCAGCCATGCAGCGGTCGCGTTGATCGTCATCGAGGTGTTCATCTCCCCGAGCGGGATCCCGTCCATCAGTGCCGCCATGTCGCCGCGGTGGGAGATCGGCACGCCGACCTTGCCGACCTCGCCGCGGGCGAGCTCGTCGTCGGGGTCATATCCGGTCTGGGTGGGCAGGTCGAAGGCGACCGACAGGCCGGTCTGCCCCTTGGCGAGGTTGCCGCGGAACAGCTCGTTCGAGTCCTTCGCCGTGGAGTGGCCGGCGTAGGTGCGCATCATCCATGGTCGGTCGCGCTCGGGCAGCCGTGGGGAATGGTCTTGGCTCATATCCGCAATTGTACGGTCGGGCCGCGATCTTTATCCTTCGGTGCATGAGCCAGACGATCGAGGTGCCGCGCGCCGGGCAGCCCGGGCGAGGCCTGGGGGACTCCTGGAAGGTGATCGTTCGCAACGACGACCACAACACGTTCGATCACGTCGCGCGCACGCTGGCGCGCTTCATCCCCGGCGTCACGCTCGAGCGCGGGCACGAGCTGGCCAACACGATCCACACCGCCGGCCAGGCGATCGTCTACAGCGGCCATCAGGAGGCTGCCGAGCACTACTGGGAACAGCTCAAGGGCGCAGGATTGACGATGGCCCCGTTGGAACAGGGCTGACCATCTGAGACGGACGTGGACCAAGCGGGGCTAGGACGCAGAGAGCGAAGTGTGCTCCGCACACGTGCTGGCCGATCGGAGATCCCTTCGATCGCCGATCGGTAAGGACGACGCCCCGCGCGCGCCGCGTCCACGGTCGTCTCAGGGCGCCCATCTTCGACCAAGGTGGCGGCGTTGCGCTAGGCGCTCTCGCCGGTTGCGACGCCGCCGTGGCCGTTCGTCAGATGGCCGTTTGCGTGGCCGTTGCCTGAGACGACCTGCTCGGTGGCAAGCGCGCCGCTCGTGGTGAGGTCCCACCAGCCGTACAGCACCGGCACCTGGTACCAGCTGGAGTGAGCCGCCCGGAAGTAGGTCATCTCCGGACCCTGCCAGTAGCGTTCCCAGTCGACGTGCTCGTCGAAGCTCGCGAGCTGCTGGAACTTGTAGAGATCGTCGCGCGCGCGATAGACGTCATAGGAGCTCGCGCCGTAGCGCAGAGCCACGGCGGCTACCTCGTTCAGCGCCTCCTCGAACGCGTCGCCGCGAAAGCCCGTGGCGTACCACGGCACGATCACCGTTCCGGCCATCAGGCGCCCACCTCCGCGTGGATCGCTCCCGGTCCCTCCGCGGTCTTGCCCTGGCCCTCTCCGTCGGCGCCGACAAGGATCGAGATCTTGCCAAGATGCTTGTTTTCGAGCATCAGCTGGTGCGCTTCGGCGACGCCCTCAAAGCCGAGCGTGCGCCACAGCACCGGGCGAATCTGGCCCGACTCGATCAGCTCGTTGGCCTTCGTGCACTCGTACGCGTTGGCGAAGTGTGAGCCGAGGATCTCCTTCTGGCGCATCCACAGGTAGGCAACGTTGAAGTCGAGATCGATGCCGGTGGTCCCGGCGCAGATCACGATTTTGCCGAACGTCTTGGCAGTGAACACCGAGGTCGGGAAGGTCGCTTTGCCGACGTGCTCGAAGACGATGTCGGGTGCGTCGCCGAGGATCTCCTTGACGCGCTTGGCAAACGCGCGTGAGACCTTGAAGCGTGCTGCCTCCTCCTCGTCCGACTCGCCGCCCTTGCGCATCATCCCCGCGAACTCGGCGCGGTCGATGTAGTCGACAGCGCCCAGCCGCTTGACGAGCTCGCCCTTCTCGGCCGAGGAGACGACCCCCACGCAGTTGGCGCCCGCGGCGGCGCACAGCTGGGTGGCGAACACGCCGAGGCCGCCGGCCGCTCCCCAGATCAGCACGTTTGCGCCGGCCTGCAGCTGACAGCGGGTGATCAGCATGCGGTAGGCGGTGAAGTAGACCAGGCCGTAGGAGGCGGCCTCCTCCCACGTCAGCGAGTGGGGCTTGGGCAGCAGCTGCTGGGCCTGGACCTTCGTGAACTGCGCGAACGAGCCCCAGGTCGTCTCATAGCCCCAGATCTTCTGCGACGGCGCGGCCATCGGGTCGAGGCCGTGGACCTCGGGGTCCTCGTAGGAGGCCTGGTTACAGTGCACGACGACCTCGTCGCCGACCTTCCAGCGGGTCACGCCGGCGCCGACCTTCCACACGACCCCCGACGCGTCGGAGCCGCCGATGTGGTGACCGAACTCGGGGTGATCGCCATATTTCATCACCGATACGGGCTTGCCGAGCGCTGCCCAGACGTTGTTGTAGTTGACGCCCGCGGCCATCACGCGCACGATTACCTCGAACGCGCCCGGCTCGGGGACCTCGATCTCCTCGAGCTGAAAAGCGTCCTTCGGCTCGCCGAAGCGGTCCTCGCGGATGACCCACGCGGCCATCGTCGGGGGCAGCTCGCCAGGCTCGACGTCTACGGCGGAGACTTGTTGAAGATCGATTGCCACGTGCTCTAGAACCTCGCGTGTCGGGATCAGGAAACGAGCCTCAATCCTACCCCGGGTGACCTGAGAGGTCTCGCGACGCTCTATGACGCTCTTCGAGTGCGGGCCCTGGGGACCCGTCGTCCTGCGATTCGGTGCAGGTCCTGCGGCAGGCCCCGGGGCCGATGCTCATCTCGTTTCCACCGAGAGAATCGTCAGTCCGAGAACGGCAGCTCGAGCACCTCAGCGCTCGTGCCGTCCTCGCCAACCGCCACCGTCGTGCCGATCTCAGCCTCGCGGCGCACGAGCGCCAGGCCGATCGGGCCGAGGGTGGGGGAGACGGCCGCGCTCGTCAAACGCCCGACGACGCGCTCGCCAAGGTGCAGCTCCGCGCCGGGCAAGGCCGCCTCCGATAGACGCATTCCACACAGCCGGCGATTGGGCTTTCCCCGGTAGAAGAGGCGCGCGACTGTCTCCTGCCCGACGTAGCAGCCCTTCGTGAACGAGACGGCGCGCTCGTTCAGACCCGCCTCCTGGGGAATCGTCGTGTCGTCGAGGTCGATCCCGTAGCGCGGGCGGCCGTGCTCGATGCGCAGGCACTCGACGCTCTGCTCAGAGACGGGCGTCGCGCCACGGGCGAGCAACGCGGCGGCCAAGCGTTCGCTGTCGGCTGCATCGCAGAAGAGGTCGACGCCGACATCGGTGCGAACGGCGAGGGTGCCCACGCCGTCGATCTCGACGGGGGCGTTCGCGTGCTCGGCTTCGGACAGCGCTTCGGCGGCCGCGATCGGCCCGGAGCCGGGACCGATCAGCGATAGCAGGCCGCGCTCGACGGTGCGCTTGTGCAACTCGACGTCGTAGCCGACCTTGAAGCGGCGGATCATGTCGAACAGCGCCTGTAGCGCGACACGCTCGGTGTCGAGCAGCAGCTCCTCCGGCTCTTCCGGCGCCCCCGGCGAATGCTCGCGCCCTGGCGAACGCTCGCACAGCGGGTCGGATAGATCGGGCGGGTCGGCCTCGTCGCCGCGGGCGAGGATGCGCAGGTCGCCGAGCATCTTGCCCTTGTACGTGAGGAACGCCGCGTAGCAGCCCTCGCCGGGGTGCAGCGTGGCCAGCTCGTTGGTGACCTGGCCGTTCAGGAACTCGACCGCGCCGGGGCCGCTCAGCGCGAGCTTGCCCCGCTCGGAGCGATCGATCAGGCCGCAGCCGTCGCGAAGCGCGCGGTACTCGCCGTCGAGCGTGCTGATGGGGGTGGCTGACACTTGTTTCGAGGATATCCACGTCTCGACGGCATCGATCGACTGTGCTGGCGCTTCCAATCGCCGTCTCCTATCGCACGAGCTGCGCCCGCCAGGGCGCACGGTCGCGTGTACTAGGCTTCACAGGCGATGGGTTTGGCCGACACCTTTCAGCAGATCGTGGACTCGCTGCCCGACGACTGGACCGACCTCGAGCTCGACCTGCGGATCGCGGACGAGTCGCGCTATGTCGAAGCGGCGGTCTACATGACCACCTGCAACGCGCGTCCCTATTCCAAGCACGACTGGCACTGGCGACTGCTCGTCGCCCACCGCTTCGGCCACGCTGCCTCGGCGCCGACGGTGCACGGCACCTTGAGCCTGCTCGACGACGCCGGCCTCGAGGGCGAGCTGGCGGTGCGCGAGGTGCGCAGCGGGCGCGTGGAGGTCACGCAGATGTGGGGTCGCCCACAGTCGGCTCGCGAGGAGTTTCGCCGCCTGCGGGCGCAATAGTGGCCCGCGTGCTGGCGCTCGTCCCGGATTTGCTGTTCGGATCGCGCGTGCAAGGGGCGCTCGCGGCCGCCGGGCACGACGTCGAGCTGGTCGGTGGCGAGGGTCGGCTGAGAGAGCAGCTCGGGGATGACACTGCGCCCGCGGTGCTGCTAGTTGACTTGACCGACGGGGATTTGGACGGAGCGGGGATCGTTGAAGCTCTGTTGCGGGAGGGCAAGCTACGAGAGGTGCGTACGCTGGCGTTCTACTCCCACGTCGACACGCCCGCGCGCGAGCGGGCAGAGCGAGCTGGCTTCGATCTGGTGGTGCCCCGCTCGCGGATGGCCCGCGAGGGCGCCGAGCTGATTACGCGCTTGGCCGCATCTGGCTGAGCGTCTCTCCGCCGTCGCCTGGACCGGATACACAAAGCTCGCGTATGCGTATGCGAGGCCGGTTCCTCATTCGGCTCTGTCCCCACCTCTGCCCTCACCTAAAAGTTGCATGATGCAACGTCTATGCTAGGGTGCGTCTTATCATGCAACGTAAGTGGCGCGTCTCGCTGATCGTGTGTGTGGGGGTGTTCATGTCGAGCCTCGACCTGTTCATCGTCAACATCGCTTTCCCCGCGATCGGCAAGCATTTTGGCGGGGCTTCGCTCGCCTCGCTGTCGTGGATCCTGAGTGGCTACGCGATCGTGCTGGCCGCGCTGCTCGTCCCCGCCGGACGCTGGGCCGACGCTTTCGGGCGCAAGCGCGCGTTTCTGCTCGGTCTCGGTATCTTCGTGGCCGCGAGCACGGCCTGCGCGCTCGCGCCGTCGGTTGGATTCCTGATCGCCGCGCGCGTCGTGCAGGCCGGCGGCGGCGCGCTGATGCTGCCGACCTCGCTGGGGCTGATGCTGCCTGAGTTCGGCCCGCACGAGCGGCACGTCGCGATCGGCGTGTGGGCCGCTACGGGCGGCATTGCCGCCGCGGCCGGTCCGCCGCTGGGAGGCTTGCTCGTGCAGGCCGACTGGCGTTGGGTGTTCCTCGTGAACGTACCTGTCGGCCTGCTCGGTCTTGGCTTCGGCCTGCGTACGCTCATCGAGCGGCGCGAGGTGGGCTCCGGGCGCCCGGACGTGCTCGGCGCCGGCGCGCTGATCGTCGCGATCGGCGCTCTCGTGGTGGCGATCGTCAAGGGTCAGGAATGGGGCTGGGACTCGCTCGCGATCCTCGCACCGATCGCCGTGAGCGTCATGCTGCTGCCGTCGATCTGGTGGCGCTGCAAGCGCCATCCCGCGCCGATCGTCGATCCGGAGATGCTACGCGTGCGCAGCTTCGGCCTCGCAGTCGCCGGCTCGGTACTGTTCTTCGCGGGCTTCGGCGCGATGCTGCTCGCGGGCGTGCTGTTCCTTACGTCGGTGTGGCATGAGCAGGTGCTGACGGCCGGCCTGATGCTGTTCCCCGGCCCGGCGATGGCGACTGCGTTCAGCGTGCCCTCGGCGCGCTTGGGCGCCCGCGTCGGCTACCGAATCCCGGGTGTGATCGGGGCCGTGATGTTCGCCGCCGGCTCGGTCTGGTTCATCACCCGGACGGGTAACCGGCCGGCCTTTTTGACGGAGTATCTGCCGGGGTCGATGATCGGAGGCGCGGGCGTCGGCCTCGTGATCCCGACGCTGACCGGCGCGGGCGCCTCCTCACTCCCTCCAGAGCGCTTCGCGACGGGCGCCGCGGTGCTCACGATGGGCCGCCAGATCGGCGCTGCGCTCGGTGTCGCCGTGCTCGTGGCGGTGCTCGGCACGAGCACCCGCAACGCCGCCGACTTTCATTCCGCGTGGCTGATCACGGTCGCCGGCGCCATCGCGACCGGCCTTGCGCTCGCTGCTATCGGCGGTCCGGCACGAGAGGCCGTTCCGGCGGTCTCGGTCCTCGCGGAGAGCGCGGCGACGTAGCGGACGTCTGAGACAGCCTGCTAGCTGACGTGTCTACATAGTTTGTGAACGGGTGGAGGAGGCCGGCGTGGCCCGAGCCGAGGAAGAGCCTCCAGCTGCAGGATGCTCAACCCTGCTGATCGATCCAGGCGAGGATCGCGCGCGAATGAGTGATGACGGTGCCGTCGGGCAGCTTGAGGGCCGGCAGCTTCTTTGCTCCGGTCGCGGCCTGAAGCTCCTCGCGCGAGCCTTTGCGCAGAAACGGCAACGGGCTGCCGTGGGCGGCGATCACCTTCTCGTACGCGATGCCCTTGGCGCGAAGCGCTTCCTGCACGCGACGGCAGGGGTGGATTCGCGGACCGCCGTCGTCCCCGTGGCAAACGAACAGTGTTGGGGTCTCAGCCACTGCTTCCTCCGGTTCGCAGGCTTCGCGAGAGCTTAACTCAGCTGGCCTGTGTTGCACCTTCGCCGCCCATGTCGCCCTCTTTGAGCTCGGCCGGGTCGAGCGGCACGAGCGCTCCGTTCGGCACGCGCTGCCCGTGGGGCAGCCAGTGGCCGGCGCGAACCGACAGGGCGGCGCGGATGACCATGCCGTGGCAGACGACGAGCGCGGGCAGCGCGCCCCGTTCAACCTCGTCGAGCGCCGCGCCGACGCGTACCTCCTGTTCGGCGAACGACTCACCTCCGGGAAACGCGAAGCTCGGGTCGCCGGCGATGAACTTGGCGAACAGCTCGGGCGCTTCCGCTTGCACCTCGTTGAACGGCCGGTCTGTCCAATCGCCCGCGTTCGTCTCCATCAGCCGCGCGTCCGGTTGAGGCTCGAGACCGATCCTGGCCGCGACGATCTCGGCGGTTTCGTGCGCTCTTAGCAGTGTGCTCGACCACAACGCGGCGAACCCGTGCGCGGCGGCGCGCTCGGCCAGCTCGTGTGCCTGGGTACGCCCCAGCTCGTCGAGCGGCACCGGCAGCTGGCCCTGAAAGCGACCCTCGAGGTTGTAGGCCGTCTGGCCGTGACGGGCGAGGTACACGCCCTTGCCGGTCCCGGGCATCTGCGCGTTGCTCAGCTCGCCGTGGTGTCGCTGACGCCGGGCTCGAGCACACCCGTCTCGGGCGGGCCGTCCGGCTCGGAGGCTGATGGCCGCAGATACAGGAACTCGTAGAGCAGCGCCGCGACCGCGGCGCCCAAGACCGGCCCCGCGTACCAGACCCAGCCGTTGGCCCAGTGGTCGCCGACGAGCTGTGGCCCGAACGCGCGCGAAGGGTTCATCGCCGCTCCCGTGAACGGTCCGCCGAAGAGCACGTCGATCGAGATCGTCAGGCCGATCGCCAATCCGGCGACGGCGTTGAACGGACCGCGCTGGTCGACGGCGGCGCCGAATACGACGAGCACCAGGAAGAACGTCAGGATCGCCTCGAGCAGGAACCCCGAGCCGGCGTTCACGCCGTGCCCGAGCGCGGGTACGCCGAGGTGCACGGCTTCGGTGGTGGCCCGTGGCAGCAGCTCCTTAACGAGCAGCGCGGCGAGTGCGGCGCCGCCGAACTGGAAGACCCAGTAGACGCCCGCGAGCGCCGGTTTGATCCGGCGGGTGATCAGGAAGCCGAACGTGATCGCGGGGTTGAAGTGCCCGCCCGAGATGTAGCCGAGCGCGCACACCATCACGCCAATCGCGAGCCCGTTGGCGATCGCCGCGCCGATCAGGGTGGGGTCGTGGGAGACGCCGGCGGCCGCGGCGGCGCCGGCTCCGACGAACGTGAGCGTGAATGCGCCGATCGCCTCGGCGACCGCGCGGCGCAGGGTGTCTTTGGACATGTCCGCAACCTACGATCCGGGTCGGACGGACCGGCCCAAGCTCCCGCATGTTGATGGCGGTCCGGATGAGGAGGTGCCCCTCGACCGCCGCCGCTCTCGAACGCCACATCGTGCGCGCGCGTGCCAAGCCCGCCGAGACCGATCCCGCCGAGACCGACATCCCATGGGTGAGCGGCGAATACGACATACACTGCGTCGGGTGCGTCGCAGAGTCACTTTCTCGCGCAACCTGACGCTGTCGCTGTCGCGAACGTGCCGGTGCTACTGCAAGTACTGCGCGTTCGCCACGCACACGGCGCATCTGTACGCGCCCGACGAGGTGCTCGGCATCCTCGATGGCGCGGCCAAGCGCCAGGTCAAGGAGCTGCTGGTGCTGACCGGCGAGCGCCCGGAGGTCAACCCGGAGGTGGCGTCACGGCTGCGCGAGTACGGCCACGAGGACTTCACGGCTTACGTCGTGTGGACATGCGAGCGGGCCCTGGAGCGAGGCCTGCTGCCCCATACCAACCTCGGCGCGCTGCCGGGCGAGGATCTGGCGCGGTTGCGCGAGGTGACCGCATCCCAGGGGCTGATGCTCGAGTCGATCGCGGAGCGGCTGATGGAGACGGTGCACGCGGGCTCGCCGACCAAGCACCCGGTGGTGCGCCTGGAGACGATCCGCGCGGCGGGGGAGCTGCGGATCCCATTCACGAGCGGCATCCTCGTCGGCATCGGCGAGACCGAGCAGGAGCGCGTGCAGTCGCTCGAGGCGCTGGCGGCGATGCACGCCGAGTACGGGCACATCCAGGAGGTGATCCTGCAGAACTTCGTCCCTCACCAGCGTTATTACGGAGAAGAGCCGGCTGAGATTGCGGACGCGGCCGCGCGCGAGTACTGGCGCACGGGCGTCGCCGATCATCGGCCCGACCTGCCGCTGCCGGAGTGGGCGTGTCCGGTGGACATCGAGGACATGAAGCGGCTGATCGCGGAGACGCGGCGGCTAATGCCCGACGTAGGTATTCAGATCCCGCCGAACCTGGCGGACTGGTGGGGTGAGCTCGTGGCCGCGGGCGCGACCGACCTGGGCGGCCTTAGCGCGAACGGCGATCACATCTCTCCAGAGCACCCGTTTCCCTCGCCGCACCAGGTACGCAAGGAACTGCAGAAGGATGGCTATGCGCTGACCGAGCGCTTGTGCGTATACCCGCGCTACATCGACTCCGAATGGGTCGCGCAGGGCGTGATGGACACGATCAAGGTCAAGTACTGGAGCTTCATCCCGCGTCGCGGGTCGGGTCGCACCGACCCGGCCGCAAGCGGCGCCCCGCCGATCCGCCCGGACTTGGTGGCGGGCGCGACCGAGCGCGCGCGAGTGGGCCTCGCGTTGAGCGCGCAGGAGCTGACGGCGATGTTCGCGGAGACGCGGCCGGAGGCGATCGAGGAGATGCGCGAGGCGGCCGATGCGCTGCGCGGGGAGGTGGCTGGGGAGACGGTGACGTTCGTGATCAACCGCAACATCAACATCTCGAACGTCTGCACGGTGGGCTGCGCGTTTTGCGGCTTCGGCCAGGGCAAGCGCTCGCCGGACGCCTACGAGCACGACGAAAAGGAGTTCGTCACGCGTATCCACGACGCGCTCGAGTTTGGCGCCACCGAGCTGTGCATCCAATCGGGCATCCATCCGGACTGGGCGCTCGACGACTACCTCGGCTGGCTGCGACTGGCGAAGGCAACCGCGGCGGACGCGGGGGCAGAGCTGCATCTGCACGCGTACAGCCCGATGGAGATATCGCACATGTGCGACATCTCCGAACTGCCGCCGGCGGAGGTGTTCGCGCGGCTGAAAGACGCGGGCCTCGGATCGACGCCGGGCACGGCCGCGGAGGTGCTGCACGACGGCGTGCGCGAACGGATCTCGCCGAACAAGCTGCCGGTCGCGCGCTGGGTGGAGATCGTCGAAGCCTCGCACGCGGCCGGGCTGCGCTCGACGGCGACCGTCATGTTCGGCCACATCGAGGAGCCGTGGGAGCTGGCCGAGCACATGCGCGTGGTGCGCGAGCTGCAGGAACGAACCGGCGGGATCACCGAGTTCGTGCCGCTGTCGTTCATCCCGTTTCAGACGCTGCTCGGGCGCACGCACGGGGTCGAGGAGATCTCACGCGCGGAGAACCTCAAGCACACCGCCGTGTTCCGCCTCGCGCTCGGGCGCACCGTGCGGAGCTTGCAGGCCAGCTGGGTGAAGATGGGTCTCGACGCCGCAAGCGAGTCTCTGCGCTGGGGCGTCAACGACCTCGGGGGCACGCTGATGGAGGAGTCGATCAGCCGCCTCGCGGGCTCCTACCACGGCACGCGCCTGGAGCCCGAGCAGCTCGTGGCGGCGGCCCACGAAGCCGGCCGGCCCGCGGCCGAGCGCACAACGCTGTACGAGGTCAGACGCCGCTACGAGCTGCCGGTCGCCGTCGCGGGCTGAGTCTGCGCCGGGCCGGAGAACGCCGTCAGGCGCCTGCAACGCACGCACGGCACCAACTCGCATCTATCGCCGAGGAGGCGATACGCGTGCGCGTGGGACCGTCAGCGGAACAGATCCTCCTCGAGCGGCCGCAGCAACGCGACGGCGCCCGGGCCGTCCTCGACGGTGACGAATCGCTCCAAGCCGTCGAGGATCACGACAGGTTCGCGCGAGTCCTTGGCCCGCGCGAGATCGGCGGTCGCGGCAGCGGCGTCGGCGACGGCCAACCAGGTGGCCCGCAGCTCGAGACCGCCCGCGTCGGTCCGTCCGCGCCAGTCGTCCAGGGGCTGCATGCCGGCGAGGCCGAGTGCGATGTCGACCTGACCGTGGCGCCAGGCGCGGCCGAAGCTGTCGCTGATCAACACCGCGGGGGCGACAGGCGCGCGACCGTCCGCCGCCGTCAGCTCGCGCAGACGCGCACGAATGCGTCGCGCGGAGGCGTCGGGGTCGAGGGGGAGCGTGACCAGGGTCTCCACTCCGTCTTCCGCAGAGGTGTTGGAGGCGTCGACCCCTGCGTTGGCGCAGACGAAGCCGTGATGGGTGCGGCAGATGAGCACGCCGCGCTCGGCGCGCAGGATCTCGGAGGACTGATCGAGCACGACCTGCACGGCGCGCGGGTCACGGCCCTCTCCGCCGTCGGGGTGCGTAACCGCGAGCTCGCGAGCGCGCGCGGTCGCTCGCACCTCGGCGAGCGCGACGACGGCGCCCTCGGCCTTGGAGACGGCCTTGTGCGCGATCGCCACGACCTGTCCGTCCCGTAAGGGCTCCTCGCCGAGCGACGCCACGATCAGCGCGGCGAGGTCGTCGCCGGCGGCGATCTCGGGGAGGCCGGTGAGGCCACGGGCGGAGAGAGCTGCCAAGGTCGTGGCAGCTCAGGCGCGGTTGGGGAGGGGAAGAGGGTCCGTGCGTTCGGGCTGGCCGAGAACGGCGCGTGTTCGCTCGGCTCGCGTGTGTGTTCCCGCAAGCCGGTCTCGCAGCGCGGCGAGGTCCGCGCCCGTGTCGATGTCGAGCAGGAGCGACGACGGTCGCGCCACATCGCAGGCTACGCCTGCGGCGAGCGCGAGCGCGCGGTGACGCTCACAACTGCCGGGCCCGAAGCTGGGGGAGATTGCGTCGGGCGGGGTGAGCAGCAGGCCGTTGGTGCCGGTACCGTGGCGGTCCGGCACGATCACCACTTCAGGCGCACGACCGCCACCCGTCACCGGATTCGCCGCGACGCGGACGGTCGTGGCGGGGGGAAGATCCTCGCCATGATGGTCGAGAAGGGCGGCGTCGGCGCCCAGCAGCTCGTCGAGCTCAGTGGGGTCGAGCGCGGGACAGTCGCCGGGAACGCAAAGCACGCGCTCGAAACCCTCAGCGAGCGCGCGGCGGACACCGAGCGCCACAGCCGCGGACTGGCCATCGCCGACTCGGTCCTCCGTCACCACCAGCGCGCCCTGTCCGCGTGCCGACTCGGCGACAGACTCCTCGCCGGTGACGACGATCGTGCGCTCGATCGAGTCGGTGTCGTGCAGGGCCAGGAGCACGTCGGCGACCATCGCGCGCGCCAGCTCCAGCCGTAGCTGGTCGACGACGCTCGCGCCGAGTCGCTGCTTGGCGTGAGCGAAGCGCTTGACGGGCAAGATCGCGGCGGTACGCATGTTTATCCGCCGAGCGCCTCGGCGAAGCTCAACACCTGCGCCGCCACCCTGGCGCGGTCCTCGGCGCTGTCCATGCGCGTGTCCGTGCGTAAGGTCGGCAGTCGCGCGACGTCCTCGT
The DNA here is from genome assembly GCA_036501315.1 of Solirubrobacteraceae bacterium. Lineage (GTDB taxonomy): Bacteria > Actinomycetota > Thermoleophilia > Solirubrobacterales > Solirubrobacteraceae > Palsa-744. Next base: position 23,237 of record DASYAM010000052.1, on the reverse strand, counting down.
CGGTCACGATCCCGTCGAGCAGCTCGCCGTAGAAGTCGGCGACCCCGTCGGCGTTGCACTCGAGCGCGGCGAACGCCATGAACGAGGCGGTCGGGCCCTTCAGCACTGCACCGCCGACGATCGGGCTGACGGCGACGACCGGCGCGTCAGCCGCCAGCAGCGCCTCGCGGATGGAGGGCACCGCGAGAATCGGCGCGATCGAGGCGAGTGGGTTGGACGGCCCTATCACGATCGCCCTCGCGCCCGCGATCGCCGTGAGCACCTGCTCGCTTGGACGTGCCTGCTCGGCGCCGCGAAACTCGAGGCCCTCGACGATGCCCGCGGCGCTCTGGCGGATCATGTACTCCTGAAACGAATGCCAGCCGGCGGCTGTGCGCACCCACGTGCGCACAGGGTCGTCGCTCATCGGCAGCACACGCGCGCGCACGCCGAGCGACTCGTTCAGCCGCGCGAGCGCCGCCGTGGGGGAGAGGCCGTCCTCGGATTGCATCCGCGCGCGCTCCAAACACCAGGCGAGGTCGCGGTCGCCGAGGTTGAACCACACGTCCACGTCGAGTTCTCTGAGCGCGTCCATCACCGCGAACGTGTCGTCCTTCAAGCCCCATCCGCGCGTGTCGATCTCGTCCGCGAGCCAGAACGACACGAGGTCGGGATCGGGCGAGACATGGGAGCCGTAGATCTCGATGTCGTCGCCCGTGTTCGCGATCACGGCGACCCGCTCGGGGTCGGCTACAGCCGTGATGCCCCGCGCGAGCTTGGCGCCGCCGGTGCCGCCGGCGAGGACGACGATATCGGTGTCCATCACTCCCAGAGTAGTTCGGGCAGCCCCGTGAGGCGGATGCCGGCGTGGACCTTGTGGCGGGCGTTGACCGCGATCAGCATCGCCGTCAGCGACTCGGTGATGCGCGCCATCTCCAGGCGTCCGCAGTCGACGCAGCGCAGCCCGTCGATCTCCTCGATCAGCGCCGCGGCCGCGCGCTTGTCCGCGCGCGAGTCGCCGCAGATGAGCACGTCCTCGCCGAGCGCGTGATCGAGGTCGCCGAGCGCGGCGGCGCTGACCGTGTGCAGGGCGGAGACGACGCGCACGCCGTCGGGCGCCATCTCCAAGGTCTGCTGGGCGGCGGAGCCCTGCCACACGCCGAGCATCCGCGTCGCCTTGCCGCTGACGGCCGCCGCCAGCGGCACGGTCGCGTCGATCAGTAGCTGTCCGGGCGTGAGCGCCTCCTTCAGGTTCGTGAGCGTCTCGGACTGGTTGCGAAACGGGACGCTCATGATCACCGTGTCCGCCGCGCGCACAGCGCCCGCGTTGTCGTGGCCGGAGAAGGTGCCGTCCGGGACCGCCGCCTGCGCGCGCGCGGCAGTCTCCTGACCGCGCTCCTCTTCGCGCGAGCCGATCGCGATCGGGACGCCTGCCCGCCCGAGCCGCAGCGCGAGCCCGAAGCCGAGCGCGCCCGAGCCGCCGAGGATCGCGACCGGCCCGGTGGGGGATGCTGAGGTCACGGCGGCCGAGTATAGGGTTCTGCGGGTGAGCATTCCCCCGGCGGTCAAGATCAGAGAGGTCGGTCCGCGCGACGGCTTTCAGAACGAGCCCGAGACGATCCCGACCGCGCGCAAGGTCGAGCTGATCGACGCGCTCGCGCGCACCGGCCTGCGCCGGCTGGAGGTCACGAGCTTCGTCCGTCCCGACGTGATCCCGCAGCTCGCCGACGCGGCCGAGGTGCTCGCGCGTGTCGACGTGCCGCCCGAGGTCGCCGTCAGCGTGCTGATCCCGAACGAGCGCGGTCTCGAGCACGCGCTCGCGCTGCGCGACGCGCACGCCGGGGCACGGCCCCCGTTCGACGAGGTCAACGTTTTCCTGTCAGCTTCGGAGACGCACAACCGCAAGAACGTCAACCGCTCGATCGAGGAGTCGCTCACCGGACTCGAGCGCGTGCTTACGCGCGCGCGCGCTGGGGGCCTTCGCTGCGAGGGTGTCATCTCCACGTCGTTCGGCTGTCCGTACGAGGGCCACGTCCCGCCCGAGCGCGTGCTCGAGATCGCGACGCGCCTGCGCGACGCCGGCGCCCAGGAGATCGGGTTCGGCGACACGACCGGCATGGCCAACCCCAGGCAGGTGGGAGAGCTGTTCGCGCTCTGGCGGGACGGACTGCCCGACGCCGAGATCACAGCCCACTTCCACAACACGCGCGGACAGGGGCTGGCGAACGTGCTCGCGGCGCTGAACGCTGGGATCGACAGCTTCGAGTCGAGTTTCGGTGAGCTCGGTGGCTGCCCTGTGCCGGTGGGCGCGACAGGCAATATCGCCAGCGAGGACCTGGTCTCGATGCTGCACGAGATGGGGATCGAGACCGGGATCGAACTCAGCGCGCTGCTCGCGTGCGCGCGCCGGGTTCAGGAGATCTTGGGACGTGCGCTCGGCAGCCACACGCTCGTGGCCGGACCGGTTCAGTGGGATGTCCAGGCGCTCCGGTCAGTGTGACCTGAGCGCCTGGACCAGATTAGGGACGGCGCTGTATACGTGTTTATGGCCGGTTTTGCGTCTCAGTAGCAAGCCGGTGTCGCGCAATTGGATCAGATCGGAGCGAGCCGTCTCTTCGGCGACGCGATGACTCGCAGCATGTGAGCGATAGGTGTAGGTACTGTTGGGGTGTCGGATCGCATCTGTAAGCAATGCTAGCTGACGATGATTGAACTCGTCTGCATCCCTAATCAGCGTCTCTACGTCTCGGACTTCCTCCACCTTGCGCTGAAGGTAAGCGTTTAGGTCTTCGACGGCCTGCTTGATGACTTCCAGCTGGTGCAAAATAAAATAGGTGGTGTCACCTTCGTCGGTCTCCGTGAAGAGGAATGCCTTTGTATATTTTGCGGGCGCCTTTCTGAGGATACCGGAGATGGAGAGATACTCGATCAACCAGTATCCGTGAGTACGCATGTGCCAATAAAAGAGCGCTCTCGCGGTGCGCCCATTGCCGTCCACAAACGGATGGTCGTAGGCGAGCCAGAAGTGCAGCAAAATAGCTCGGATGACAGGATGAACGAAGCCATCCGGATCGTCCTCGGGTTGATTCGCGAAGCGGCACATCGCAGCGAGGCGTTCAGGCAGCTGATCGGCCGGAGGTGGTGTGTGAATGATCGTTCCATCTCCAATGTCGAGTACGACGACGCGCTCCTCGTCTGGGCCTTGCAGGCGTCCAGCGGCAGTCGGGTCGTCGAGCGTGCCCTCGGTCAAGATGCGCTGAAGCGTCATCACGAGCTCCGGGGTCAGCTCGTTGCCCATGGAATCGCGCATGAATTCGAGTGCCCGATAGTTGTTGAGGATCATCAGCTCGCTACGGTCTCTCGGTTGACGTCCGCTGCGTAGCAGCTCCTTGGCTGCCTGACGTGATGTGGTTGCGCCCTCGAGCTGACTGGAACGGATCGCCTCCTCCATCAGCGAGTTCACCAGATAGTGCCGGCGTGCCTGTTCGTCGGTTGTGACGACCTCGGCCATTGCTATCTCTCCGCTGCAGTGTTGATCGACGTAACGCAAAAGACGCTGAACGGCCGAAGGGGTTCCGTAAGTGAAAGACTTGCTCCGTTGATCGAGCAGCGGAAGTTTTGTCAAGAGTGGACCGCGTCCAAGCTTCAGCCTGAGCCACCACTCCTCCGGAGAGAGATCTCCCGGAGGGCTCAGGTGGCGCAGCTTGTCCCAATGAAGGTATGTCTGTGCGGTCCCGTCGGCCGCGGTCGGGTCCAGTGTGGCGGCGATTCGGGGCCCGTCCAGCTTCTTGACGATCTCCGACAGATCTGGCGGTTTGGATACGTACATGGCTGTGTCTTAACTCCCAAAAATCCCCAGTAGGATCAGAACTGGGAGTTAGCCTATCAAATTCCCAAATTGGGAGCTTCTGGGAGTTAGCTGGGGCTTAGAGTTGGCGGGAGGCGCTCAGGCGCTCTCGCGCATCGCCGCGATGCAGTACTCCTGCACCGAGACCTCCAGCTCGAGCGTCTGTCCGAGCGTCGGGCGGGCCGAGGCGTCCATCACGCGCTTGGCGCGGCCGACCGCGACGGGGGAGTTGGCGAGCAGCTCGTCGACAAGCGCCTGCGTGGCTGCCTCGAGCTCCTCGGCCGGGACGACGCGGTTGACGAGCCCGATGCGCTCGCCCTCGACCGCGTCGATCGTCTTCGCGGTCATGATCAGCTCCTTCGCGCGGCCGAGGCCGACGACCGCGGGCAGGCGCGAGGAGCCGCCGACGTCGGGGATGATCCCGAACTTGACCTCCGGCAGGCCGAATTGTGCGCCGGTGGCTGCGATGCGCAGGTCGCAGCCGAGCGCGACCTCGAGCGCGCCGCCGAAACACGCGCCTTGGATCTGGCAGACGACCGGCTTGACCATCGCTTCGCACAGGTTCGCGCACGCGAGGAACACGTTGCGAAACGGCCGCAGCACGGCCGGGTCGCCTGCGAACGAGGCGAGCTCGCCGAGGTCGACGCCGGCCGAGAAGACGGGCCCTTCGCCGCGCAAGACGACGCAGTGCACGGCACTGTCGTCCGCGGCGGCCTGCAACGCGTCGCCGAGCTCGAGCAGCAGCGCCTGATTCATCGCGTTGCGCTTCTCCGCACGGTTCAGCACGACGTGGCGGACGGCGCCGCGGTCTTCGGCTGTGACGAGGCTCATTGGCTTGGTGTCCTCCTGGTCAGGCCTGGATTGGTGCGAGACAGTCGGTTGAAGGTGGTCGGTGGCGGTGTTGAGCGGCGACGGATCGCTGGAGCTCGGCGGCGCTCAGCTCAGGTCGAGCGCTCAGCTCAGGTCGAGCACCGTTGTTGGGGCCTGGATCTCCTCGTCGTGGCCCTCGCGCGGGACGATCGCGGTGCCGACGGCGAAGAACTCGATCGTGTGGCTGCCCCAGCCGTGGCTCTTCTCCTGCAGGTCCACGCCGACAATCCCCTCGGCGCCGATTTCCTGCGCCTCGCTCTGCATTCGCTCCATCGCGAGCTCGCGTGCGTCGTACAGCGCCTGGGTGAAGTTCGACAGCTCGACGTTGCGCCCGGTCTGGGCCATCGACTGCAGCATCCCGCGGTGCGCCACGTGGTAGACGCAGCTTCCCATCACCATCCCCACCGGGCGGTGGCCGGTGCGCAGCAGCGTCCAGAAATCCTGTCCGGACAGGTCGCTCGTGAACGGCCGGCCGCTTGGGGCGCGGTGCAGGACGCCGTCGCGGTGCTTGACGGCGGTGCCGATCGCGATGAACTCGGCCATGTCCTGGCCCCACTCGTAGCGGCCGATGTCCAAGCGCACGCCAACGACGCCGTCGGCGCCGAGCTGGTCGGCCTCCTCCTCCATACGCGTCATCGCGAGTTGGCGCGCGCCGTACATCGCCTCGGAGAGGACGGTCATCTCCTGGCTTTTCTTCCACCCGGCCATCTGGATCCCGATGTGGTAGATCGAGCTGCCGACGACCAGGCCGAGCGGCTCGAAGCCGGCCTGCTTGACGAGCAGGAACTCGTTGACAGACAGGTCCGACGTGAACAGGCCCGCGCGGTTCTGCTCCAGGCGCGCGCGGCCCGCCTCGGGGACGCCCTCCAGGGAGGATGGGTCGTATGCAGTCTCGCGCTCCTCGGTCATATGGTGATGCTCCTTCCGCAGGCTCTGAAGGTGGGTGCCCTGGTCATGAGAATAGGTCTATGGTCGGTTTGGGGGCTGTGACAGTGGACTTTCCGTGCTGCTGGATCGCAGTGCCGACAGCCGTGAACGTCACCATCAGCCCTCTGACCTCGCGCATGCCGACGCTGCCGCCGAGCGTGTGCGGGCGCACGGTGTGGTCGACCTTCACGCCGACGACGCCGGCGGCGCCGAGCGCAGCGGCTTGGCCGGTGATCTGCTGCATGACCGCCTCGCGCGCGCTGTACACGGCCTGGGTGAACTCGCGTAGCTCGTAGTTCTGAGCTCCCATCGTCAGCGACCCGCCGCCGAGCATCCCTCCGCCGCCGACCATCCCGAACACGTAGCTCGTGAAGAACACCGCGCTCCAGGCGACGATCCCGAGCGGCTCGAACCCACCCTGCAGCAACATCGCGTACTCCGCCACCGATAGCTCCGTCAGCACGGGGTGCTGTGTCTTTGCGCCCGCGCGACGTACGGCGGTGCCGACGACCATGTGCTCGAGCGCGAGCTGCCCGGCGCCCGCGCCCGAGCCGAGCGCGGATTCGCCCGCGCGTGTTTCCACGCCGACGACGGCGTCCGCGCTCAGCAACCGTGCCTCCTCGCCCAGTCGCATGAGCGCCCGGCCGCGGACCTCGTTCAACGCCTGCGACAGCGAGTCGAGCTCGAACAGGATCGTCGCCCCGTATCCCGCTCCCCACGTGGACTGGTAGCCCATCTGGTAGATCGAGCTGCCCATCACCTGTGACAGCGGTGTAAGCCCGAGCTGGCGGCAGAGCGCCCAGCCGTTGATCGAGAGGTCGGACGTGAACGACCCGACCTTGCCACCCTCACCAACCTGGCGCTGTGTCCCGCCCAGCTCGCGCAGCCGCCGCTCGGCCGACAACGGAATGCCTCCGGCCTCGATCCGCGCGAGCGACTCCGCCTGCTCACGCTCCCGCGCTTCGTCCTCTTGCGGTTCGCTCATCGCACTGACGCTCCCAGGTTTGTCGCGGTTGCGCCCATCCGACTAATGCTCCTGGGTCCTCGGCGGTTGACCCATCTCAGCGGGCCAGCGCTTCCAGCGCCGAGCGTGCTTCGGAGCTGCGCTCGGCCTCGGCGCGCAGCTCGCCCGTGAGCGCCGCGACCCACTGGTCGGGGTCGAGCGGCTCGCGCTTGATCGAGATGCCGCCGGACTTGCGCTCGCGAAAGCCTTCAACCCGCTCGCCTTCGATCGTGAGCTCGTAGCGCATGCCGTTGTCTGTTCCGAGCTCGACCTGAATACGGCGCACGTGCTTCTCGCCGCGTCCGAGTAGACCGCCACCGCGGCGCTCCACGCGTGTGCGACTCGGCAGCGTCGACTCGAGCTTTGCCGCCAGCACCGTGACCGACATGCGCAGGTCGGCGCCGTCGGCGCGCAGCGACGCGGCGGGCAGGTCGATGTCGAGGTTCTCCTCCGCGGCCACATGTTGCAGGCTACCCCTCTGTTGCGGCTATCGGGACACCACGGGATCGTCCGGAGATGCGAGCGGCGGTCGGGGCGGAGCAGCCCGTCGGGACGCGCGGGCTCGTGATAGGTAGGCTCAGGGCTCGACCAGGGCGCGATGTAGCCGGCGACACGGACCGTCTTGCGGTGCTCGCGCCGGATTGCTTCCCAAAAAAAACGACAACCGAGGGGACGATGGCCGAGATCGAGAAAGTGGGCGTGCTTGGAGCCGGGCTGATGGGTCACGGCATCGCGCAGGTGGCGGCTCAGGCCGGCTATGAGGTGGTGCTGCGCGAGGTCGACGAGGCCACGCTCGCCAAGGGGATCGGCAAGATCGAGAAGCAGCTCGCGCGTGCCGTCGAGAAGGGCAAGTCCAGCCAGGAGGACGTGGATGGCGTCCGCGGGCGTATCCAAGGGACCGTTCACTACCGCGACCTTGCGGGCTGCGACCTCGTGGTCGAGGCGATCACCGAGAACCTTCAGCTGAAGCTCGAGATGTGGCGCGAGCTCGACGAGATCGTCAAGGGCGAGGCCGTGTTCGCCACCAACACCTCCTCACTGGCGGTGATCGACCAGGCGGCCGCGACCGGGCGGCCGGGGCAGTTCGTCGGGCTGCACTACTTCAACCCCGCGCAGGTGATGAAGCTCGTCGAGGTCGTCCGCTGCGTCACCACCACCGACGCGGCGTTCGATCTGGCGTTCCAGTTCGCCAAATCCGAGGGCAAGCTCGCGATCCCGACGAAGGACAAGGCCGGGTTCATCGTCAACCGCCTGCTCGTCCCATACCTGCTCGACGGCATGCGCGCCTACGAAGAGGGCGTCGGCTCGATCGCCGAGATCGACGCCGCGATGAAGGCCGGCGCGGGCCATCCCATGGGGCCGCTCGAGCTGTCCGACTTCGTCGGGCTGGACACGCTCGCCTCGATCTGCGACGTCCTCTTCGACGAGTTCCGCGAGCGTCGCTTCGCGCGCCCGCCCACTTTGCGCAAGATGATCTCCGCCGGCTGGTTCGGGCGCAAGTCCGGGATGGGCTTCTACGACTACTCGGGCGACGCGCCGGCCGCGAACCCCGGGATTTAGGAGCGCGGCTTGGCCGACCTCGACGACGCGACCGCGCGCGCGCTCGCCGGTGGCCCCGCGCGCCACCGCGACAAGGCGCGCGAGCAGGGCAAGCTGCCCGTGCGCGAGCGGGTCGCGCTGCTGCTCGATACCCATGAGGGCATACCCCACGGCGGGGCACACCCTGAAGGGCGCAGGCAGGCAAGCGACGGCTCGTTCGCCGAGGAGGCGCTGCTCGCCAACTGGCAGGAGGAGGGCCTCGGCGCCGACGGGGTCGTCACTGGGGTTGGGGAGATCGCCGGCCGGCCGGTCGCGCTGATGGCCAACGACCCGACCGTCAAGGCCGGCTCGTGGGGGCCGAAGACGGTCGAGAAGATCCTGCGCATCCAGGAACGCGCGCTCGCGCTGCAGATCCCGATGGTCTACCTGGTCGACTCCGCCGGCGCGCGGATCACCGAGCAGGTGCAGATGTTCCCCGGCCGCCGCGGCGCCGGCAAGATCTTCCACAACCAGGTCAAGCTCTCCGGGGTAGTGCCGCAGGTGTGCGTGCTGTTCGGCCCCTCGGCCGCCGGCGGCGCGTACATCCCGGCGTTCTGCGACATCGTGATCATGCGCGAGGGCAACGCCTCGATGTACCTCGGCTCGCCGCGCATGGCCGAGATGGTGATCGGCGAGCAGGTCTCGCTCGAGCAGATGGGCGGCGCGCGCATGCACACGGGCGTGTCTGGCTGCGGCCACCAGCTGGTCGCGAGCGACGAGGACGGGATCGCGACCGCGCGGCGCTACCTCTCCTACCTGCCCGGCAGCTGGCGACAGGAGCCGCCCGTGGCCGAGCCCGCGCCGCCGGCTGAGCGCGCGGACGGGCTCACGCTCGGCGAGCTGATCCCGGCCGACGAGAACAAGCCGTTCGACATCAAGGCGCTGATCGACACGCTCGTCGACGCGGGCTCGCTGCTCGAGATCCACCCGCGCTGGGCCAAGGAGCTCGTCGTCGGGTACGCGCGCTTGCACGGGCGGGCGATCGGGATCGTCGCCAACCAGCCCAAGCACAAGGGCGGCGTGCTGTTCGGCGACTCCGCCGACAAGGCCGCGCGGTTCATCCAGACGTGCAATGCGTTCAACGTCCCCCTGCTGTTCCTCGCCGACGTGCCCGGCTTCATGATCGGCACGCAGGTAGAGCGCGAAGGCATCATCCGCCACGGCGCGAAGATGATCAGCGCCGTCAGCGAAGCGACCGTGCCCAAGATCTCCGTGATCGTGCGCAAGGCCTACGGCGCCGGTCTGTACGCGATGGCCGGCCCCGCGTTCGACCCCGACGACTGCATCGCGCTGCCGACCGCCTCAATCGCCGTGATGGGCCCGCAGGCCGCGATCAACGCCGTCTTCTACAACCAGCTCGCCGCGATCGCAGACGAGGATGAGCGGGCCGCGAAGACCGAGGAGCTGCGCAGGGAGTACGCCGAGGACATTGACATCCTGCACCTCGCCTCCGAGCTCGTGATCGACGCCGTGATCGAGCCCGGAGAGCTGCGCTCCGAGCTGATCCGACGGTTCGCCCATGCCCAGAGCAAGCAGCGCGACTGGCCTGACAAGCGCAATCCCGTGACACCCGTCTAGCGTCTCAAGTCAAAAATTCGGTCAGTGTTTGCCGGATGGGTGGGCGTGTCTGAGGTTCGACGGTGTCGGGCAGTGTGCCGATAGCACATGGGCCGACGGCGGTGGACGTCAGGCGCGTCCAAGCGACGGCAAGGACCAGCGAATTTTTGACTCGGGACACTAAGATCATCTTTCGTGGACGCTCTTGACCTCGCCTATGCCGGGATCGCCAAGCAGGCGGAGCTGATCGCCGCGGGCGAGGTGACCTCGCGCGAGCTCGTCGACCTGTATCTCGACCGGATCACCCGCTACAACCCCGCTCTGAACGCGTTCCGCGTCGTATTCACCGAGCGCGCGCGGATGGAGGCCGACCAGGCCGACGCGCGCCGCGGTGCGGGGGACAGCGCCCGTCCGCTGCTGGGCGTGCCGATCGCGGTGAAGGACGAATTCGACGTCGCCGGCGAGGTGACCACGTTCGGCACGAACGCCTACGGCGAGCCCGCCCGCGCGGACACCGAGATGGTGCGGCGAGCGCGCGCGGCCGGCGCGATCGTGATCGGCAAGACGCACATGCCGGAGCTGGGCGCGTTCCCGTGGACCGAGTCGCCCACGTGGGGAGTCACGCGCAACCCATGGGAGCTGTCCCACACCCCGGGCGGCTCGAGCGGCGGCAGCGCGGCGGCGGTTGCCGCCGGCCTCGTCGGCGCCGCGTTCGCGGGTGACGGCGGCGGCTCGATCCGCTTCCCCTCCGCCTACTGCGGCTTCTTTGGCCTGAAGACCCAGCACGGGCGTGTGCCGCTCGCGCCGCACCTCGACGCCTGGCACGGGCTCGTCGTCAACGGCGTGTTCGCGCGCTCGGTGCGCGACACCGCCCTGCTCTACGACGCGATCGCCTCCGGCCCGGCCGACCCGGGCGCGCCCGTGGTGGAGCCGATCTCGTTCCTCGACGCGCTCCACGGGCCCGCCGGAGGGCGACAGCCGTCAGGTGAGTCGTCCAATGGGGGCTCCGAGCCACGCCCGCTGCGGATCGCTGTGTCGAGCAAGCTGCCGCCGTCGCCACTGACGAAGCTCCATCCGGAGAACCGCGCGGCGCTCGAGGAGACAGTCACACTGCTGCGCACCCTCGGCCACGAGGTGGAGGAGCGCCCCCTCAACCACGGCCCGCTCGTTCCCTCGCCGGAGTTCACCGCGATCTACCTGCGCAGCCTGCACGAGGAGGCGGCTACGTTCGCCCATCCCGACCGTCTCGAACGGCGCATCCGCGCGCTCGCGCGTCTCGGCGGAATACTCCCGTCGGGCGCCGTCGACTGGGCGCTCGGGCGTAAGGAGGCGTACGCCGCGTACATGAACGCGCCGTGGTCCGACTGCGACGTGCTGCTAACGCCCGTCACGCCCGCCCCGCCACCGCGGATCGGCGCCGTCGAGGGCCGCGGCTGGCTGCGCACGACAATGACGGCATCGGCGACTGTCTCCCACGCGGCGTGTTGGAACCTCACCGGCCAGCCCGCCTGCTCGGTTCCCGCGGGCTTCGACTCAAGTGGCCTGCCCCGAGCGGTGCAGCTCGTCGGCAAGCCCGCGGGCGAGGCGACGCTGATCGCGCTCGCCGCGCAGATCGAAGCGGAGCGTCCCTGGACGCCGCACCGCCCGCCGCAGTTCTCGTGAGCGAGCCGCCTCGCGAGCGGGCAGGGTCCGGGAGCGGGACCGATGAGGGCGCGGGGGGGCCGGTGGGTGGGGCAACCGGGCCGTTGGACAACGCGACCGCGCGCGCGTGCGAGGAGATGGAAACGGTCGCCGACGACGACCTCCTCGCGGTCGCGGTCGAGGCTGCGCGCATGGCCGGCACGCTGCTGGCCGAACGCGCCCGCGACGGCGCGGAGCGCGCGGTGTCGAGCAAGAGCACGCCCACCGACCTCGTCAGCGAAGCCGACACGGAGTCCGAGCGCGCGATCCGCGAGCTCCTCGCCGCGCGACGGCCGCACGACGGGATCGTGGGGGAGGAGGGCTCAGACGAGCCCGGCACGAGCGGGCTGCGCTGGGTGGTCGACCCGCTCGACGGCACCGTCAACTTCCTCTTCTCGATCCCCCAATGGTGCGTCAGCGTGGCCGTACGCGACGAGCGAGAGACGATCGCAGGGGCGGTGTATGACCCGAATCGCGACGAGCTGTTCACTGCCACCCGCGGGGGCAACGCGATCGTGAGCGGACGGGGGGGCATGAGCGAGTTGGTCGGCCCGGAGCGCGAGGCTAACCTGTCGAGCGCGATGGTGGCCACCGGCCTTGCCTACGACGCGGACGTGCGCGCTGCGCAGGGCAAGGTGCTCGCCCGACTCGCTCCGCGCGCGCGCGACATCCGCCGCTTCGGTAGCGCCGCACTCGACCTGACGTGGACCGCCGCGGGACGCTTCGACGCTTATTTCGAGCGATCCGTCAAACAGTGGGACATCGCCGCCGGGCAGCTGATCTGCGAACGCGCCGGGCTGCGCGCGCTCGAGCTGGAGGTGTTCGAGAACCTGCCCTGGGGTTTGCTCGTCGCGCCCGAGGGGTTAGCCGAGGCGCTGCTGGAGGTCGTCGGCGGGCCTTGATGCGTTCCGGGCTTGGTCGCAGGCCGGCTCGAATACACTGGGCCTGCGCGTGCGGCGGTGGCGGAACGGTAGACGCGGAGGCCTCAAAAGCCTCTGTCCGCAAGGGCGTGTGGGTTCGACTCCCACCCGCCGCATCGATGCTGTTGTGCTCAGGCGGGGTAGGGCGGCGCGTCGGGATAATCGCCTGGCAGCGCCGCGGGGTCGCGCCGCTCGAGCTCGACGTTCCAGCCCTGTTTGAAGCCGCGCATCGCGAACGCCACCAGCAGGATCTGCACGGGAACGATCAGCAGCGTGAACAGCCCTAGCAGCCCGGCGTCGATCGTCGGCTGGGCGAAGCCGCTCTTGTCGCGGTCGAACCAGCCCGGTCCGGCGACGAGCGCGAAGATCGCCATCAGCACGGCAAGCACCGCCGCGATCGGCAGCGCGCCGCGGTTCCAGCGCGCGGCCGTGAACGCCAGCACGAGATCGGCCGCGATCCAGGCGATCTGGATCGGGATCATCCCGTCGAGCAGGGACCAGCCGCCGATCAACACGACCAGGATCAGCCCGGCGGAGATGAGCAGCAGCAGAACAACCGTCGCGCGCGTAGCCTGCACCACCGCCTTATCGCGGTTCGGATGCGTGATGATCGTGCCGGGCGTCCTGTCGGTCCCCGCGGGACCTCTCGCGCCGGCTGTTGGGAACATCGCAGATGACATAGCACCCGTGACCATACAATCTTCAGCGGTCCTCGTGTTGCGCTGCAACGCGTTCGGCCCTCCACGCGGGCGTGGTGGAATTGGTAGACACGCTGGCCTTAGGAGCCAGTGGGCGAAAGCCCTTGGGGGTTCGAGTCCCTCCGCCCGCATGCTTTCAGCATGTGCTTGTGCCGGAGCCGGCCACGCATTGTGCCCAGCCCTTGCGGCTATAAGCGCCGCTCGTGGAGCCGACGGTCAGCTTTTCGGTTTCTTCGCCGAAGATGAACGAGCCCGCTTCGAGATGGACTTTGTTACCGACGACCGCGCCCGTGAGTTCGCCGTGACCGTTCAAGACGACTTCCCCCTTGGGCGCGAAAATGCTCGCGCTGAGTTTGCCGCTGGCGCCAACTTCGATGCGGCTTTCACCGGCTACCTCGATCAGCAGCGCAGCCGGCCCGTTGGGGTTTTCGATCGAGGCCGCGCCGGACAGTTCAAAGACAGGTTTGGCTTCTTTGCTTTTCGCGTATTCTTTGATTTCCTTTGGGCATTCGGAGTTGTCTGCGTGAGAGTCGATAAAGATTTCCACTTGCGCTTTGGGGACGATTTTGAGTTTCGCGCTGTTCGAGATCAACACTTTGCAGAAGTAGTATTTGGTCAAGGTTTCCGCAACCCCGAGTTCCAGCATGTTTTCCGATGTGAGTTCGAGTTCGTACTTGGGGGAGCCCGTGAACTTGGGCAAGTTCCAAGACTGTTCACTGGCTTTGTCTTCATGATTGGTAATACGGCTATCCTGGTTATTCGCGGTCGTCGGATGAGTAGAGGGGACTTCCTCTTTGATTGGACATTCGGAGGCATTACGTGTTTTTTCGAGCGAGGGGTTTGACAGCATACCGCCAATACCTCCAACCGTGACGCCTGTCCGATTGCGTTCCGATCCGGCAGCTGGTTCAAATTTACCTTCGGGGCAGACTTCAAAGCCCTTTTCAAACGCTGCGCTCCCTTCCCCCTTGACCTTTTTGTTGCTTGCGACGATGGCGGTTGCTTTCACCGCCCCGTTCACCAGCACTTCTTCCAGGCCGAGGATGCCTTTGACAGTGAACAGGGATGCGCCGACTGCCGATTCGACCCGCGTTTGCAGGCGGGTGCTCGGGGTCACGCCGTTGACCTTCCCTTCGGAGGTGATGCAGCGCTGGACTACCCCGGTTGTGACTGTGATCGTCTGGCCGGCGCATTTTTCCCCGGTTTTCAAGGCGTGTGTCGTCCAGTACTGGAATGTCGCGCCGTTACCGAGGGGTTCCGAGCCGCTTTCACAATTTTCAGTCACCACTTTGCTGCCGTTGATGCATTCGCCTTCTTTTTCCGGTTTAAGCTGGTTCATGCGAAAGCTGGCCGCCTGCAGGCCGGCTTCGGCGGCCGCCAACGACGCCTTGACGCTGTCGTCGCGCGTGGTCGAGGTAGAGCCCTGAACTGAGACCGTGATCGCGGCGCCCGTGAGGACGGTCAAGATAAACAACACGATGACCGCTGTGGGCAGAATAAACCCACGCTGGCCGGCGAGACGGGCTTTGATATCTGGGTAGCGCATGTGGACGTCCCGTTCAGTGCTCGAAGGTGGAGAGGTAAAGATGCTGATAGCCATCAATCGATGGATCACGCTTAGGAGAATCGTCATGGTTCGGCCACAAGCGTGGAGACACGTACGAAATGTGGTTCGTGATTCCCGCCCTTGACGTTGGCGGTCACGACGACCGTGAGCCTCTTTGGGCAGAGCTTTTCTTCTTTGCAGAGTTTGCTCGGTTCTTCATACCAGGTGACGAAGTCGTAGACGTAGCCACTGACGTTCCCGTCTTTCCATTCGCAGGCGCCCATGACCTGCGAGCATTGCCTTTCTGTCGACGTGCCTTTTGTCGTAGCGGATAGCAAGCCGCATTCCTTGGTGACGGTAGCTGTGCATTCTGCTTCGTTGGCGGCGATCACCAACGACTCGGCTTCCGTTGATTTTTCGCCATATTGATATTTGGTGCTTCCTTCATTTACGTAGTAGTCAGGGTTGGTGGCGATAGTCGAATGACTGGGCGTTGAGATCATCGCGAGGTCGCTGTATGGCTGCGCCTGCAGGCGCTCGATCTCCAACTGCGCGCGGTGGGCCATCGATGTGCGCTGTTCGGAGAGCAGGCTCAGCTTGCGCGCGCTGTCGAACCCGCCGATCAGCCCGAGCAGGCCGATGGTGAGGATCAGGATCGCGACGATCACCTCGACGATCGTGAAGCCGTCTTCGGACTGAGGACGGAGGTCTCGGCGGGTTTGGGGCGTGGGCCGCATCTCAGCCTTCGGGGTCCAGGTTGCGCATGAAGGCGGCGTTTTCGAGCACCACGCTATGGGTGTAGCCGCTGCTTCCTGCCTGCTTGAGCGTGCCCTTGGCCGGCAGTTCGACTTTCAGCGTCGCGACGGTCGCTTCGGCCTGTTCCGTCGAGTTGGGCGAGGCGACGCAGGCGCTGGCGCTGGCGCCGTGTGAGTAGCAGAAGGCTTCGGTCGTATTGAGCAGCCCGCGGATGACCGGCGTGCCGGTGCTCGGAAGGGATTTTCCCTTTTCGGCGGCATAGCGGACGCACTCGTGATATTCGGTGCCCGCCTGGGCAACGCTACAGTCGTACTTGATTTCCCAGGCCGTGCCACCGATCGAGGCGAGGAAGACGATCCTGTTCGGTTTGGCTTCTTTCAGGGCTTCGGAGGACTCTCGTATCTCCTGCGCCATTCGCGCTAGACCGGCTCGTCCTTCCTGCATCGTCAGCGCCCATTCGGTGTCCCGCGCTTGGACCTGCTGGCTCGACTCGAGCGTGCTGAGGATTGCCCCGAACACGATCAGCGCCAGCACCGAGGCGACGAGCAGCTCGATCAGCGTGAAGCCGTCCTGCGACGCGGGGCGGGGAAGCCTGGAAAAGAATGTATCGATCATCACAAGTGCATGGGTATAGGTTCACCCACAGCTTCGGCATTGCCGCTCCTGGGCTTGAGCACCGGCCGTGTTGGTCGGCACGTGCCTGTTTGCCTCTGGGCCAGCGCTTAGAATGGCCGCCAGGGGGGGACTGGTGTATCGGTAACACGGTGGTCTCCAAAACCGCAACGCCAGGTTCGATTCCTGGGTCCCCCGTCGTGAAAAATAGCTCTACAGTGCTATATCTGGCGCTGTAGAGCCACATCGCACAGCAGTTGTAGACGTATTTTGGCTCATCCTCCGCGCGGTGGGGGGTCTTTCGCGGCGCGGCGAATCGAGCGCGCGAGCAGTCCGAGTACCGCGAGCGGCATGATCCACCAGGCCGGGATCCCGACGGCGGCTACGATTGCTGTCAACGCGAGTGCCAGCGCTACGCCGATCGCGGTGCGCCAATCGTCGCCGACTACGAACTCCCATGCGGCGTGTAGGAGCTCCTGTACCCGTGTCATGCGTTCATGGGCGCCTGGATCCGTCATGGCGCCGGATCCGTTGATGTGGTTTGGAGCTTCACGCGTTGCGGGCGTGTTGGCCCCTGAGTCCTGATCAGCGCGAAGGCGGCGACGAGCATGCCCGGGACGATCGCCAGCAGAGCGCCATCTCCGCCGGGCCAGCTCGCACCGGCGCCCTCGGCGCCCCAGAACATTCCAAACGAGCTGAGCATCACTCCGACCGTGAGCTTCAGCGTGTTCTCCGGCACCCTCGCCAGCGGCGCTCTCGCCGCGGCGCCGGCAGCGACGACCACGAGCACGGCGAGCCCCGCGGCTGCCGCGGCGAGGGCGACGCGGTGCTGGTTGGCGCCGAACGTGAGCACGATGAACGCGACCTCGAGCCCCTCGAGCAGCACCCCCTTGAAGGCGATCGTAAAGGCGTAGCCGTCAAAGCTTGAGTCCTTTCCGGCGGCTGCCCGTGCCGCCTGCGTCTCCTCCATAAATGTCCGCGTCTCGTCGTGCTTTGCCTTCAATCCCGCGGAGCGCAGAATGGCCTTGCGCAACCATTGCAAGCCGAAGATCAGCAGTAGACCCCCGACGAGGACTCGCAGCAGGTCGATCGGCAGCGCTGTCAGTGCCGGGCCCAGCGCCACCACGAGCGCGGCGAGCGCGAGCACGGCGGCACCCACCCCGCTCATCGCCGACGACCAGCTGCGAGTCGAGCCGACAGCAAGAACGATCGTCAACGCCTCGACCGCCTCCACCGCGCAGGCGAGGAACACCGAGAGGGCCAGACCCAGCTCCGCGCCGCTCATAACGGCCTCATGACGGTCGCATGGCCCCGGCGGCGATCGCTGTTGGTGATGCTCGCATGGGCAAAGCATGGCATGGGTCGAGGCAGGGGCGACGGAGTCGTGACTCGTGGTTAACGCCGCGGTCTGAATGGTTCTCATCGGAGGTTGATTGGTATGGCGTTGTGCTAAAGTCCATAAAACTGATCGACAATCTCTAGATTAGGTTGATCGCTTGCGCGGTCGGCCCGGAGGAGACCATCCGCTGCGACCTACGAGGCATCGTCATGAAGATCGACATCCACCAACACCTCTGGACCGAGCCGCTCATTCAGGTGCTCTCATCACGTGATGAGCTGCCGTTCGTACGGCGCGAGCACGGGCTCACCGTCCTGTTCCTCGCCGGGGAGCGGCCCTACGTGATCGACCTCTCCTCCGAGACGCCAGCGCGCCGTTCCGCGCTCGTCGAGCTCGACGGGCTCGATTCGGCGCTGCTTTGCCTCTCGAGCCCGCTCGGCATCGAGTCTCTGCCGCGTGAGCAAGCGCTGCCCCTGATCGACGCCTACCACGAGGGTGCGCTCGCGCTCGGCGATCCCTTCGATGTTTGGGGCGCGCTCGCGCTCGACCGGCCCGACCCCGACGACGTCGACCGTGCGCTCTCGCTCGGCTGCATCGGCATCTCGCTGCCCGCCGGCGCGCTCTCTAGCGTCGATGACCTTGCGCGTCTGCGTGCGGTCCTCGCGCGCCTGGAGCTGCGCTCCGCCCCGCTACTTGTCCATCCCGGTCCCGGGCTCCATCCAGGTACCGGTCTCGGTCTCGCCTCCGGCCGGGGGATCGGCGATCCCAGGAGCGTGGGGGAGACCTCGCTCAACGACCCCCTCTGGTGGCCCGCGCTCACCCGCTACGTCGCCGAGATGCACTCCGCCTGGCTGGCCTTCCTCCAGGCCGGCCGTCCCGCCCATCCGCGACTGCGCGTCGTCTTCTCGATGCTCGCCGCCCTTGCTCCTTTGCATTCAGAGCGCCTCTACTCGCGTGGGGGCCCCGCGGTCGAGCCCGATCCGCTCGTCTTCTACGACACCTCCTCCTACGGGCCCGTCGCCGTACGCCTGCTCGAGCAGGCCGTCGGCTCCGATCGGCTGCTCTACGGCTCCGACCGGCCCGTCGTCGAGCCCTCCATCCACGGCATGCCCGGCTGGCTCGACTGGGACTCGATCCTCGACACCACGCATCGCGCGCTGAGCGTCGACCAGGCGGTGAGCCTGCGATGAGCTCCACCATCTCCTGCTCGCCGACCACGCCACCCGAGCGTCTCGCACTGCCCACCGTCCCGCGGCCCCGTGACCGCGACCTCTCCGGCCCCGAGCTCGAGACCTTCGTCGCAGAGCTCGCCGCCCAACCTGAGCTCTGGATCGACCTCGTCAGGCACGACGCCACCCAGCGCATCTACTCCGAGCTGCTCTCCGACGCGCACCTCACCGCCTGGCTGATCTGCTGGATGGACGACCACGACACCGGCTTCCACGACCACGACACCTCCGCCGGCGCCGTCGCGGTCGTCAGCGGCGGCGTGCGCGAGCAGCGCCTCGCGATCGACGGCCCTCCCCGCGACCGCGTCTTCGCGGCCGGCGACGCCTTCCACTTCTCGCCCGCCGACATCCACCGCGTACGACACTTCGGCGCGGACCCCGCCGTCACCCTCCACGTCTACTCGCCGCCGCTTCTGCGCATGGGCGCCTACGTGATCGGCGAGGACGGCGTGCTCGCCCGCCACTCCGTCTCCTCCTCCGAAGAGCTCAGGCCTGCGCCAAAGTAGATGGGGGTTGAGGTGGTCGGGCCGTGGATGGCAGGCGCTGCACACTGGCCGATCGGAGATCGCATCTGATCTCCGATCGATAGGCGTGCCGGTGGCACGTCGAGCATCGTGGGTGGCGCCTGACGCCGCTAGCCGATCTTCGATCGGTGGCCGCCTCAACCCCGCCAGATGCTTTGACGCGGGCCGTTAGCCCTGTGAGCACCGACGTCAGAGCAGCAAGATCGAACTGAAATCGCTCTGTTCCGCACACGCGTCCTGATCGGACCCTGCGCCAGGGTAAGCCACTCGCCGGAGGCTCGTCCCATCGATCGCCCTCCAGGTTCGCTCTACGTCGGTGGCTTGCCGCCCGCGCGTCGCTCCACTTCGTGCTCGCGCGCGATCAACACCTCGCTCACCATCTCCGGTGCGAACAGACCATGCTCGACCACGCCCGGGATCGCGCTCAGCCGCGTCGACAGCTCCCGCGGATCGTCCACCGGACCGAGATAGTCGGCGATCAGCCCTCCGTCCGGGCTCTCCGCGACTCCCCTCAACTTCGCCTGCCCGAGCGCGCCGAGGGTGCTCTCCGCCCCGAATCTCAGCACCTCCACCGGCACCGGCCCCGTCAGCCTCGCCACGACCTTCTCCGCCGAGACGATCACCACGAACCGCCTCGCCGCCGCCGCAACGATCTTCTCGCGCGTCTGTGCCCCGCCGCCGCCCTTCACCAGCCACCCCTCCGGGTCGACCTGATCGGCGCCGTCGATCGCCACATCCAGCTCGCCCAGCTCGTCCAATCCCTCCACCGTCAATCCCAGCGCGCGCGCCTGCGTCTCCGTCGCCGACGACGTCGCCACGCAACGCAATCCATGCAATCCCCGCGCCGCGATCGCCGGCAGGAGGTATGCGACCGTCGAGCCGGTTCCCAGCCCAACACGCATCCCGTCCTCTATCAGCTCCGCCGCCGCCCTACCGACGGCCTGCTTCTCGCGCTCGACCCTTAACGAGAGTGGTGCCTCAGGCGCGGAAAAGGAATCCATGGCGCGTGCGAGCGTATCGACCCGAGCGGCTCCGGCTTCGTCAGCTCCCTGCGCAGCTCCTCGTCGAACAGCTCCAGCCGGTGCCCTCCGGCGCGCTTGGCCCTGTACATCGCGACATCCGCCTCGCGCAGCAGGTCTTCCGGGTCGGCCTCCGGATCATGCGCCACCGACACGCCGACGCTCGCGAACATCGACACCTCGCTAGACCCCACCTGAAACGGCTCGCCGAGCGCGTGCACCACCCGCTCGGCGACCGCCAGCGCTTCCCCGTCGGACTCGAGATCCTCCGCCAGCAGCACGAACTCGTCGCCTCCCAGCCGCGCGACCGTGTCGCTGTCGCGCAACGTCCCCGCCAGTCGTTCCGCCACCGAGATCAGCAGATGGTCCCCCACCGCGTGACCATGCGTGTCGTTGACCGCCTTAAACGTGTCCAAATCGATGAACAGCAACGCGATCGGCCCCCTGCTGCGGTGCAGCCGCGCGAGCGCCTGATGCGTGCGGTCCATCAACAACAGCCGGTTCGGCAGCTTCGTCAACGGGTCGTGCAGCGCCTGGCGCTCCAGCCACATCCGGTCGGTCACGTCCTTCGCCGCCGCGTACCACACCTCGCCGTCGCACCGCGCGCTCCACAGCAGCCACCGCCACGAGCCATCCTTGTGCCTGTAGCGGTTCGTGAAGTTCACGAGCTGCGCGCTGCGATTGCGGCCCGCCTGCGTTAGCGCGAGCGTCTGCTCGATGTCGTCCGGATGCACCCGCTCGTGCATCGGCTGCTCGGTCAGCTCCTCGATGCTCCATCCCAGCAGGTGTTCCCATGCTGGGTTCAGCAAAGTGAAGTGCCCGTCCAGCGAGATTGCCGCCAGCAGGTCGCTTGTCATCTCAAACAGCCGCGCGATCCCCGCCTCGTCAACTGGCGCTCCGCCGGCCTCTGCCGCCGCGGCCGGGCCAGCTAGGTCCGTCGGGCCTGCTGTGTTGGCCGGGCGTGCTGTGTTGGCCGGGTCGCGCGCGGGGCCCGGCTCGCTCGTATAGGCGGGGTCGCTGCTGCTATCGGTGGATAGATGGGCGCGCATGATCGGCTGCCCATCACCTCGGCCCGCCCGCCCCTATTGCCCGGAACGGCTTTCTATCCCTGGACAGATGGTTGAGTTTGAACCCGCACCGCCTCGCGTGGAATCTCGCTCCGCAGAAACCGCCAGATCGACAGGCACATGATCACCGTCATGATCACTGCGCTCGCCACGCACCACTCGCAGATTTTGTGCAGGCTGAACAGCTCCCTATACGTCAGATACGCGCTGATCCCGAACCCGCCCAGCGTCAGCCCCGCCGTCGCGAACCGCATCCGTTCGCCGTCAGGCGCCAGCAGCGACCCGAGGATCAACACGTAGCCGATCAGCCCCATCAGCGCCACCGGCACGCCCGCGATCTCCGAGTACACCGATTTCTGGACCTGGCTGCACGGGTTGCCCTTGATCGAGCACAGCGGCGTCGCGCCGGAGTAGTGCAGGTACGTCGTATAGCCCGCGATACCCACCCCAAGCACCGTGAGGACGATCAGCGTCTTCCTTAGTGCGCCCGCGCTCATGCTTGGGCGCCTAGCCTTTCAGCAGCTTTTCGATCGCTTCGTTGAACGACGTCGGGTCGGTCAGCGAAGCGTATTCGAGCTTCTGCATCGCCCCGCCCGTCTTGCCGACCAAGAACGATGGCGTGCCGGTAAAGCCGACGTTGGTGGCCGCCTGCGCGTCGCTCGCGACCTCGTTCGCCAGTGCCGCTTCGCCGCGGGCGCTCGTCCACGTAGCCAGGTTTAGCCCCGGCACCTGCTGGGCGATGCCCTGGAGATAGCTTTCCGTGACATATCCGCTGTCCTCTTCGCCCTGCTCGTGGTAGAAGGTCTCGATGAAGTCCCACGCTTTGCCCTGCTTGCCCGCCGCCAGCGCCGCGACCTGCTGCGTTTTGAAGACTTCCGGTTCGCGTGTCGCCGTCTCCAGCGAGTGATATTCGATCCGCACCTTCCCCGGTTTCACCCACTTTTCGATGATCGGCGGCAGCGCCCCCAGCGTGAACTCCTTGCACACCGGGCACTCCAAGTCTCCGAAGTACTGCAACGTCACCGGCGCCTTCGGATCGCCGAGCGTGTTCCCACTCTGCGAGATCCCGCCGATCAGCGTCTTCACCGCCGCCACCGTGCTGTTCGCTTCCTTGCTGTGCGGCGCGACCTTTTTCGTCCCGCCGCCGCCCGTCGCGATCAGGATCACGATCACGATCGCCGCCACGATCGCCACCACAATGCCTAGTTGCGTCAGCCGCGTGCGGCGCACCGCCTTCGCGGCCTCCGCCTCCTCCAGCTCCTTGCGCTGCGCGCGCGCCTGCTCGCGCCGCTGCTTGCGCGTGAGATCTGCCTCCTCGTCCTCCACTCCTGGGCTCATAAGCTCACTTTCTACACGTTTTCGCTCAAGCCTGCCTAAGGATCCGTCTCGTCGGGGCTTGCTGCTCGCGCGGGCGGCGATTCGAGCGGACACCGTTCCCTGCCGGTCGGGTAAGGCCGACTGTCGGGCCGAACCTCGTCTCGCGCGCGCGAACGTGCCACGATCTATTGCCGATTGGCGTGCCGTCGCCGGCTTCGTCGATCGCGCCCCGCTAGCGAGCGGGGCGCCGCGCCCTCGTAGCTCAGCTGGATAGAGCAGCGGACTTCTAATCCGCAGGTCGCTGGTTCGAATCCAGCCGGGGGCATCGCAAAACGCCTGCAAATGGAGCAAAGCTAAGAGTATCAGCGCCGGTGGATGGGTCGCAGATTTCCCTAAAGATTTCCCTGGCGGGCGTGCGGCGGTCGCCAGGCGCCTCCCCACAGCTCGCGTGCTCGCGAAAGGATCTGGACCCGGCCGCGAGGCGAAGCGCGGTGCGTTGAAGGCAGGACTGTCCTTCCCAGGAGACGGTGCTCAAGACGCGCGTTCTCGAGCAGGAGTCAGCTCGATGGAGCCACAAGTCAGTGAGGGAGGGTGATCGTCTGTGAGTGGAGCACGTCGAGCTCCCGGTGCGGGAGCCCGCTTGCCCGGCCATTGTCGCATCCCCTCACGGGGATGCGGCCGGGGCTGCGACCGGCCCCGCACCCGGCGGGGCCACCCCATCCAAGGAGGCTCAAATGTCCGCTGGGATCACAGACTCGGACTCCATGTT
>DASYAM010000051.1:0-11767 GCA_036501315.1 Solirubrobacteraceae bacterium | reverse complement strand
GGTGGTGATGGCAGCGGTCAGCGTCGTCTTGCCATGGTCGATGTGACCGATGGTCCCGACGTTGACGTGCGGCTTGTCGCGCTCGAACTTCTCCTTCGCCACTTTTTACTCGCTCCTGTATCGACTTGTATGTGCGCCTCGGTGGAGGCGAACCTGGGAAACCTATCTAAATGCGGCTTTCCGTGACTGCTGACTGCTTGTGACCTCGCGCTATCGAGCTCCTACCCGTGCCGGGCCGGCTAGGCCGCGACCGGTTCCCCCGTACGCTGTTCGACGATCTTCTCGCCGATGTTCGGTGGAACCTCCTCGTAGGCCTCGAACTGCATTGTGTAGTTGGCGCGCCCCTGCGTGTTGGAGCGCAAGTCGGTCGCGTAGCCGAACATCTCCGACAGGGGTACGCGCGCGGTGACGACGAGCGCGTTGCCGCGGCGCTCCTGGCCTTCGACGCGGCCGCGGCGGCGGCTCAGATCGCCGATGACCTCACCGAGAAAGTCCTCGGGCGTGACGACCTCGACCGCGAAGATCGGCTCGAGCAGGACGGGCTTGGCGCGTTTGGCTGCCTCTTTGAAGGCGATCGAGCCGGCGACCTTGAAGGCGATCTCGGAGGAGTCGACGTCGTGGTACTTGCCGTCGACGAGCGTGACGCGCATGTCGACCATCGGGTAGCCGGCCTTGACGCCGTTCTCGAGCGCCTCTTCGACGCCCTTCTTGACGGCGGGGATGTATTCGGAGGGGATGTTGCCGCCCTTGATCTTGTTGATGAACTCGAAGCCCTCGCCGGGTGCGGGCTCGAGGTTGATGAAGACGACCCCGAACTGACCGGAGCCGCCGGTCTGGCGGACGAACTTGCCTTCGATCTTCTCGACGGTCCCGCGGACGGTCTCGCGGTAGGAGACCTGCGGGCGCCCGACGTTCGCCTCGACGCCGAACTCGCGCTTCATGCGGTCGACGAGCACCTCGAGGTGCAGCTCGCCCATGCCGGAGATCTCGGTCTGGCCGGTCTCCTCGTTGGTGCGCACCTGGAAGGTGGGGTCCTCCTCGGCGAGGCGGCCGAGCGCGACCGACATCTTCTCCTGGTCGACCTTCGTCTTGGGCTCGACCGCGACCTTGATGACGGGCTCGGGGAAGACGATGTTCTCGAGGTGGATCGGATGGTCGGGGGTCGCGAGAGTGTCACCGGTGATGACCTGCTTGATGCCAACCGCCGCGGCGATGTCGCCGGCGAAGACCTCGGTGACCTCCTCGCGCTCGTTGGCGTGCATCATCAGGATGCGCCCGATGCGCTCGGTGCGCCCGCTGCCGACGTTGAGGATCTTGGCGCCGGCCTCGAGGTGACCGGAGTAGACGCGGAAGTAGGTGAGCTTGCCGACGTAGGGGTCGGCGGCGATCTTGAAGGCGAGCGCGGCGAACGGCTCGGAGTCGTCGGCGTGGCGCTCGACCTGACGCTCCTCCTCCTCGCCACGGATCAGTTCGGTGCCGAGCACGGGCGGCACGTCGAGCGGCGAGGGCAGGTAGTCGATCACGGCGTCGAGCAGGGGCTGGACGCCCTTGTTCTTGAAGGACGAGCCGCATAGCACCGGGGTCAGCTTGGTCGAGAGGGTCGCCTTGCGGATCGCGTTCTTGAGCACGTCCGCGGGAACCTCTGCCTCCTCGAGCATCAGTTCGAGCAGCGCGTCGTCGTAGTGGGAGACCTCCTCGAGCAGGTGTTCGCGCGCGCCACCGGCCGCTTCGAGGAGGTGCTCGGGAATCTCGATCTCGTCGACTTCCTTGCCCATCTCGTCCTTGTAGACGATCGCCTTCATCGCGACGAGGTCGACGACGCCGAGGAAGCCGCCCTCGGAGCCGATCGGCAGCTGGATCGGCACGGGGTGGGCGCCGAGACGGTCGATCATCGTCTGCACGCCCATGTCGAAGTCGGCGCCGATGCGGTCCATCTTGTTGATGTAGGCAATCCGCGGGACGTGGTACTTGTCGGCTTGGCGCCAGACGGTCTCCGACTGGGGCTCGACGCCGGCGACCGAGTCGAACAGGGCGATCGCGCCGTCGAGCACGCGCAGCGAGCGCTCGACCTCGACGGTGAAGTCGACGTGGCCGGGCGTGTCGATGATGTTGATGCGATGGTCCTTCCACTGCGCGGTGGTCGCGGCGGAGGTGATCGTGATGCCGCGCTCCTGCTCCTGCTCCATCCAGTCCATGACGGCCGCGCCCTCGTGGACCTCACCGATCTTGTAGGTGCGCCCGGTGTAGTAGAGGATGCGCTCGGTCGTCGTCGTCTTACCGGCGTCGATGTGCGCCATGATCCCGATGTTGCGGGTGTTTTGGAGGGAGAACTTACGTGGCATGTCGATCTGAAGTGTGGTTGCGAAGAGCGAGTTCGGGCAAAAAAAGAGGCCCCTCGGGCCCACACGCACTACTGGTCTATGGACCGGTCCGCGTTATCTGCTCGAAGGAAGCTCCATGTGGTTTGCCTTCGCGGGGGACAGTGCTCGCACGACCGCGCCCACCCGCGGCGCGAGGCCGACTATAGCAGAGGATTTCGGGCGTGGGAACGGGTTGCAAGCGGCCCGACGGCGGGCGCTCGCGGGCGTCGAGGGACGGGGCGAGAATTTGGGGAGACACGCACGCGAGTCCCGTTCGACAACGCTGTCTGCGCCGGTCGCCACAGTCGTCGGCTCGCGCGTGAGCGGACTGTGTGAGGTGAGTCACAGAACCCTTGACGGATAAAGGTTCGGTACCTAAACTTTCGGTACCAAATGTCTTCCGCCTCTCCCCCAACGACAATATCCGAGTCCGGTTTCCATCCCGAGGCGTCCGATCGAATAGAGCCGTACGTATGGAAGATCGCGGGGGTCGTGATCCTCGGAATGATCATGTCGATCCTCGACACGACGATCGTGAACGTCGCGCTGCCGACGCTGAGCCGCGATCTGCATAGCTCGATCTCGCAGATCCAGTGGGTCGTGACGGGCTACATCTTGTCGCTCGCGGCGGTGATCCCTGTGACCGGCTGGGCCGCCCGGCGGTACGGGGCAAAGCGCGTGTACATGACATCGCTCGTGCTGTTCACGGCCGGCTCGGCGCTGTGCGCGGTGGCTTCGTCGACGACGACGCTCGTGCTGTTCAGGGTGCTGCAGGGTGTGGGCGGGGGGATGATCATGCCGGTTGGACAGCTGATCATGGCCCAGGTGGCGGGACCAAAGCGGATGGGCCGCGTGATGGGCATCGTCGCGATGCCGGCGATGCTCGCGCCGATCCTCGGCCCGGTGGTGGGCGGCGCGATATTGCAGAGCTTTCACTGGTCGTGGATCTTCCTCGTCAACGTGCCGATCGGCGCGATCGCGTTCGTGTTCGGCTGGCGGATGCTGCCGCACACCGACTCCGGCGACGCGGGGCGGCTGGATACGCTTGGGCTCGGGCTGCTGTCGAGCGGTGCGGTCGCGATCGTGTACGGGCTATCGGAGCTCGGTTCGAACAGCAGCCTGACCGCGCCGTCGGTCGTGTGGCCGACGCTCGCGGGGCTCGTGCTTGTGGGCGTGTTCCTCTGGCACGCGTTGCGTGTCGAGCGGCCGCTGCTCGACGTGCGGCTGTACACGAACCGCGTGTTCGCGGCCGCTTCGCTGACCACGTTCGGCCTCGGCGCGGCGCTGTTCGGCGCGATGATCCTCGTGCCCCTGTACTACCAGGAGGTCCGCCACGAGAGCGTGATCCTGACGGGATTGCTGACCGGCCCGCAGGGTGTTGGGATGCTGCTCGTGATGCCACTGTCGGGGCGCTTCAGCGACCGTTTCGGCGGTGGCCGCGTCGCGATCGTCGGCGTCTCGCTCCTGTGCTTGGGCACGCTGCCGCTCGCGTTCATCGGCACGGGCACGTCGGTGCTCGCAATCTCGCTCGTGCTCGTGCTGCGAGGGGTGGGAATCGGGTTCTCGTTCATGCCCGCGATGACGGCGGCGTTCGCGTCGCTGCGCCCCGAGCAGCTGTCCGACGCAACCCCGCAGCTGAACGTCGTGCAGCGCATCGGCGGCGCGATCGGCGTGGCGGTGCTCGCGGTCGTGCTGCAGCGCGCCGGCGGCCACGCTCCCTCGGGGGCGAAGCTGGCAGACGCGTTCGACACGGCTTACTGGTGGTCGCTGGGGATCTGCGTGATGTCGCTGATCCCGTGCCTGGTGCTGCTGCGGGCGGAGAACCCGCGCGCGCGACTGAGCGGAGCGGCCGCGAGCGCAGAGGCAGCCGCCGAGCCGCTCGGCGTTTAGGGGAGCGCGATGGCGACCCCGGCAACGACCGTCAAGCGCAAGAGGACGCCGGCCGGGTCTACCCGCGTTGAGGATCCGCCCGCCGTAAATACGGAGTGGAGCGTGGAGCTGACCGCGCTGGGGACGGCGTTCAGAAGCGTGTTTCGCCGCCTGATCAGGATGCGCGGGCGCGACACGCATCTGGCGGGCGACGAGCTGAGCCACGCCCAGTTCGAGCTGCTGATCGAGCTCGACGAGCGCGGCGCGCTGCCGGCGGGCGAGCTGGCGAACGCGGCACGGCTGACGCCGGCGACGGTAACACAGATGCTCGACCATCTGGCAGCAAGCGGTCAGGTGGAGCGGGTGCGCTCGGAGACCGACCGCCGGGTGGTCGTCTCCCGCCTCACCGAGCAGGGCCGGGGCAAGATCGAAGCGAAGCGCAAGCGCTGGCAGGACCGCTGGGAGCAGGTGCTGAGCGACGTGGACGCAGAGGAACTGCGCGTGGCCACACGCGTGCTGGAACGGCTGAGCGCCGTGTTCGAGGACGGCGAGGACCGCAAGACACAACCGCCGGATCCATCAAGCAGCTGAGCTCCGCTGCGCGCCGGCGCGCAGCCGACGAGCCGCACTACCAGCGGTAGTGCGCGAAGGCCTTGTTGGCCTGGGCCATGCGGTAGATGTCGTCCTTGCGCTTGTAGGCGCCGCCTTGCTGAGACTGGGCGTCCATCAGCTCGTTGGCCAACCGCTGGGCCATCGTCTTCTCGCGACGCTGGCGGGCGAACTCGACCAGCCAGCGGACCGCGAGCGTGCGAGCGCGCCGGGAGGCGACCTCGACGGGAACTTGGTAGGTGGCACCGCCGACGCGGCGGGATTTGACCTCGAGCGTCGGCGTCAGCGACTTGATCGACGCTTCGAGCGTCTCGATCGGGTCTTTGTCGGAGCGCTCACCGACCAGCGCGAGCGCATCGTAGACGATCCGCTCGGCGGTGGACTTCTTGCCGTCGAGCATCACCTTGTTGATGATCTGCTGAACCAGCTTGGAGCGGTGTATGGGGTCCGCCTCGACAGGACGGATCTGGGCGGCTGCGCGGCGGGGCATCTATTTTTTCTTCACGCCGTACTGCGAGCGCGCCTTCTTGCGATCGCTCACGCCGGCGGCGTCGAGCGTGCCGCGTACGACCTTGTAGCGGACTCCAGGAAGATCCTTGACGCGCCCGCCACGCACGAGCACGACGGAGTGCTCCTGCAGGTTGTGCCCCTCGCCGGGGATGTAGGCGGTCACCTCGATCGAGCCGGAGATGCGCACGCGCGCGACCTTGCGCAGCGCGGAGTTAGGCTTCTTCGGCGTGGTCGTATACACGCGCGTGCAGACTCCACGGCGTTGGGGGGCGGCCACCTTCTTCTTGCGACCCTTGCCGGACTTCAAGCCGGGGGTGGCAAGCTTCTTCTTGGGGACGACGCGTCCCTTGCGAACGAGTTGAGAGGTGGTAGGCATCCGGCGGGAATCCTAGCAGCGCCAAGCGCGCTAGGCGGCGACGCCGGCCGCGCGGAGCGGGGCGGGCATCAGCGCCGAGGCGACCACGACCAGCACGAAAGCGAGTGCCTGCAGCGCGATCCCGAGCGTGCTGCCGGCCATTGGATCGCCGAACACGATGATCCCACCGGCGATGCCGGCGATGTTCGCGGCTGTTCCTGTCACGGCGATCACAGGGACCGCCTCGCCGTCTTGCAGCCCGCGCGCGGAGGCGTAGAAGGCGACAATCGACGCCAGCACCGCCACCGCGAGCCACGGGCTCAGCAGCAAGCCGAGGAACCCGTGCGCGCCGGTGATCCCGGTCAGGGCCTTGATCGCCGTGTCGGACACGCCGAACAGGATGCCGGAGGCGGCGCCGAGCATCACGCCGTGGTGCTCGACCGGGCCGCCCATGCGTGGTCCCATGATGAGCAGGCCACCGACGGCGAACAGGGCGGCCTCGAAGGAGATCATCGCCGCTTGGGAGAAGTGCGAGTGCGCGCCGTGCATGGCCGGCAGTGTCACGCCGAGCGTCACGAGCCCCGCGGCGGTCAGCGATAGGCCGATCCACTGGCGGCGGCCGACCTCAAAGCCGAACATCCGCTCGGCCATCACCGCGATGAACACCATGCCGGCGGCAAGCGAGACTTGGATCACGGACATCGGCGCGAGCGCGAGCGCGGCGACGTGCAGCCCCCAGCTGGCGGTCGCGATGACCATGCCAATGGCAAACCACTTGGAGGAGTAGAGCGCGCGGACCGAGCGCAAAGGATGGCTGACCTGCACCTTGGCCACGGCGTTGGCGCCACGGTACTTATAGAAGAAGCCGAGGTTCGCTACGAAGGCGCAAGCGAGGGCGAGAAGTATGCCTAGGTCAAGGTTCAGGTTCATAGTTGCTCAGAAGAAGAAAGCGTCCGTCCCGCCCGTCCGAGGCGAAAGGGTCCGTCCTGGGGATGCGTCCATCGGCAGCGAGCGCCGAATGCTTTACTGCGCGGAAGCCACCTCGGCGGATCGACCGTCCAGGCAGGTTACTTGGGGAAACCTGTGCGCGAGCTAAAGAGCGCGAACGAGCCTCGGAAGGCAATCGAGACATGAGTTACAAGCCCCTGCTGATGGTCGATATCGACGGCGTGATCTCGCTGTTCGGCTTCCCGCCGGAGGATCGCCCGGAGGGCTCGTTCCATTCGATCGACGGCATCTTCCATTTCCTTTCGTCCACCGCCGCCACGCACCTGCTCGCACTCGCTGCGAACTTCGACCTCGTGTGGTGCAGCGGCTGGGAGGAGAAGGCGAACGAGTACCTCCCCCACCTCCTCGGCCTGCCCGATGCGTTGCCGTTCCTGAGCTTCGCCCGCTCGCCAGGCAAGGCCAACGCGCATTGGAAGCTGGAGGCGATCGACGGCTACGCGGGCCCACGCCCACTGGCATGGATCGACGACGCGTTCAACGACGCCTGCCATGAGTGGGCAGCCGCGCGAACGACGCCGACGCTGCTCGTGCAAACCGATCCAGCGATCGGCCTGACGTCGAGGGAGGCGGAGCGGCTGAACGCGTGGGCGCCGGGGCACTCGCCGACACGCACGTAGCCCAACACACGAACAGGCGATGGTCGGCTGCTCAGAGACCTCAATCGAACATTGGGGTCCCAAGCGATGCGTAACTTCTCGCGCATGGCTCATTTCCCATCATTGAAGGCGAAGCGTCTCTTACGAGTCTTGACCTCCAGCCCTCTGAACTATCAAGTCTCCCGCCAGGCTGGATCGCATCGGCGACTTCAGAGCGCCGGGCGCCCAGCCCTGACATGGGCATTCCACGATGGCCGAACACTCGCGCCGAGCGAGGTGCGACGTGTGCTTGTCGACCAGGTGGGCCTTGCGGAGGACGAGGCCCTACGGCTACTCTGAACGAGGAACGCACTATGGACACCATCCGCATCTTGCACCAGCACGAGCCCGGCTATGGCTGGAGCTTTGAGTCGCCGGATATCCCCGGACTGATCGGGGGCTCCGACGTTTATGACGCCGCAAATGCCGAAGAGGCTGCCAAGTTTGCCCTGACCTGCGCAGCAGAAGAGCAGGATCTCCCGGCTCCCAGCGATCTGACCTTCAAGCACTACGTCCCAGCAGGCGTCCCCGTCGCTGCCTGAACAGCGGCGTAGCTGCATTTCTTTTGAGCTGAATCAGCAATCGGTACAGAACAAGGTCGCCGGCGGGCGTCGCGTTCGATCGACCGGCGGCGACCTGAACAGCGCAAGAGCCCTACACAGCAGATCTCGCCGATCGAGCGGATGCGATCCCCGCCGGGGACCGCGCCCGGGCCTATCAAGAAAAGGCGGCCGAGCAAAAGCCCGGCCGCCTTTGAACATCTTCTGCTTCCGGAAGAGCTACTCCCCCGAGGGCTCCTCGGGAACCTCGAGGTCGGCAAGCTCCTCGACGAAGCCCGGATCGGTGGAACCGGCCCCGATCTTCTCCAGCGATGCCAGATCGGCGTCGAACTCCTGCCCGTAGCCGCCGTTGAAGCCCCCGGCGCCGGACAGCCCGAGCTCAGCGGCGATCTCGTCCTGGTCGAGCAGGCCGACGTCGTCGATCGCGCGGGGCAACGGCTCTGAGGGTTCGATCTCGATCCGCCGGTAGCGCTTCAGGCCGGTGGCGGCCGGGATCAGCTTGCCGATGATCACGTTCTCCTTCAGCCCGTTCAAGCGGTCGGTCTTGCCCTCGAGGGCGGCGTCGGTCAGCACCTTGGTGGTCTCCTGGAAGGAGGCCGCCGAGAGGAACGAGTCGGTGTTCAACGACGCCTTGGTGATCCCGAGGATGATGTCCTCGAACTGCGCCGCCTCGTCGCCCTTCGCGGCGATCGCGTCGTTGACTTTCGCGAATTCGAAGCGGTCGACGAACTGTCCCGGCAGGTAGTCGGTGTCGCCCTTCTGGTCCACGCGCACCTTCTTGAGCATCTGGCGCACGATCAGCTCGATGTGCTTGTCGTTGATGTCCACGCCCTGTGACTTGTAGACCTCCTGGACCTCCTTCACCAGGTACTGCTCGGTCTCGGTCCGCCCGCGGATCGCGAGCAGCTCGTGCGGATAGACGGAGCCCTCGTTGAGCTGCCGGCCCGCGGTGATCTTCTCGTTCGCCGTGACGAACAGGCGCGTGCGCCGCGGGAAGGCGTGACGGTGCTCCTCGCCGGCGTCGTCGGTGATGACGACCGTCAGGGCTTTGTCGGTCTCCTCGATCGAGACGACGCCGTCCTGCTCTGCGATTTTCGAGAGGCCCTTGGGCTTGCGCGCCTCGAACAGCTCCACCACGCGCGGCAGGCCGTGCGTGATGTCCGCGCCGGCGACGCCGCCGGTGTGGAACGTGCGCATCGTCAGCTGCGTGCCGGGCTCGCCGATCGACTGGGCCGCGACGATGCCGACGGCATCGCCGATCTGCGCGAGCGCGCCCGTGGCCATCGCCCGTCCGTAGCACGCCTGGCAGACCCCGCTGGGCGCCTCGCACTTGAGCACCGAGCGCACCGGCACGGTGATCTCATCGGAGCCGTTCTTCTCGTTGTCGTCGCCGAACGCCTGCACGATCTCGGCGAGCTCTGCGCGACCGATCTCGACGCCCTGCTCGGTGAGCATGCGGCCCCGCTTGGTCGTGATCGGCAGCGCCGCGACGCGTCCGACGAGACCGTCGTTGGGCTCGCCGCCGTCCTTGAACACCCCCATCTCGATGTGCTCCTCGGTGCCGCAGTCGGGCTCGCGGATGATCACGTCCTGGGCGACGTCGACCAGACGCCGTGTCAGGTAGCCGGAGTCGGCGGTGCGCAGCGCCGTATCGGCCAGGCCCTTTCGCGCGCCGTGCGTGGAGATGAAGTACTCGAGCACCGACAGGCCCTCCATGAAGTTGGCCTTGATCGGGCGCTCGATGATTTCACCCTTCGGGTTGGCCATCAGCCCGCGCATGCCGGCCAGCTGGCGAATCTGCTTGAAGGAGCCGCGGGCGCCCGAGTTGGCCATCATGAAGATCGGGTTGAGCGTGTCGAGGTTCGCGACCATCGCCTCGGCGACCTCGTCGGTGGCCGCGTTCCACTTCTCGACCACGGCCTCGTGGCGCTCCTCCTGGGTGATCAGCCCGTCGTCGTACTGGTCAGTGATGTCGCCGACGAGCTTGTCGTACTTATCGAGGATTTCCTGCTTCTCGGGCGGCACGACGACGTCGTTCTTGGAGATCGTGATCCCGGCCTGGGTGGCGTACTTGAAGCCGAGGTCCTTGAACGCGTCGAGCACCAGCGAGATCGTGCTCGCACCGTAGGTCTGCACGAGCGCGTCGATCAGACGGGTGGTGTCGCGCTTCTTCATCGACTGGTTGACGAACACGTACTTGGACTCGTCGAACTCGCCGCCCAGCGCCTCAGCCAGCGCCCGCTCGATGCGGTCGTTGTAGATGATCCGCCCGACGGTGCTCAGCACGTGGCCGCCCTCGCGCCCAAAGGCACGGAACTCGGCGATGTCGTGCAGCGTGACGACGCCGGCCTCGTAGGAGAGCTCGGCCTCCTGCGCGGTGCGGAACACGTGCGGACGCGGCTCGGTCGACGGCCACTTGTTGCTCGTGAGCAGCTCGCGCTTGCCCGCCAGCTCGTCCGCCTCGGGCCCGTAGGTGAGGTAGTAGGCGCCGAGGATCATGTCCTGGGTCGGGGTCGCCAGCGGCGCTCCGTGTGCCGGGGAGAGGATGTTGTTGGAGGAGAGCATCAGGATGCGCGCCTCCGCCTGGGCCTCGGCCGACAATGGCAGGTGGACCGCCATCTGATCACCGTCGAAGTCGGCGTTGAACGCGTGACAGACGAGCGGGTGGACCTGGATCGCCTTGCCCTCGACGAGCAGCGGCTCGAACGCCTGGATGCCAAGACGGTGAAGGGTGGGGGCACGGTTGAGCAGCACGGGGTGCTCGTGGATGACCTCCTCGAGCACGTCCCAGACCTCGCCGATCATCGAGTCGACCATCTTCTTGGCGGCCTTGATGTTCTGCGCGGACTTGCGCTCGACGAGGCGGGCCATGATGAACGGCTTGAACAGCTCGAGCGCCATGATCTTCGGCAGGCCGCATTGGTGCAGTTTCAGGTACGGGCCGGCGACGATCACCGAGCGCCCGGAGTAATCGACGCGCTTGCCGAGCAGGTTCTGGCGGAAGCGGCCCTGCTTGCCCTTGAGCATGTCCGAGAGCGACTTCAGCGGCCGGTTGCCCGGGCCGGTGACGGGACGGCCGCGGCGGCCGTTGTCGAACAGCGCGTCGACGGCCTCCTGCAGCATCCGCTTCTCGTTGTTGACGATGATCTCGGGCGCGCCGAGGTCGAGCAGCCGCTTGAGGCGGTTGTTGCGGTTGATCACGCGGCGGTACAGATCGTTGAGGTCGGACGTCGCGAAGCGACCGCCGTCGAGCTGGACCATCGGGCGCAGCTCCGGCGGGATCACCGGCACCGCGTCGAGGACCATCATCTCGGGCTTGTTGCCGGACTGCAGGAAGGCCGAGACGACCTTCAACCGCTTGACCGCGCGGGCCTGCTTCTGGCCTTTGCCCGTCTTCACCTGATCCTCGAGCTCGACGCGTTCGGCCTCGAGATCGACCTGCTGGAGCAGGTCGCGGATCGCTTCCGCGCCCATGCCGCCGCGGAAGTACTCGCCGAAGCCGTACGACGAGCCGAAGCGCTCCTTCAGCTCGCGGAAGGTTGTCTCGTCGTGCTCGATCTGCTTGGGTTCCATCGTCTTGAACAGCTCCCACACGCTGCGCATCCGCTCGGCTGCGTCTTCGATGTAGGCCTCGGTGTCGGCGATGTCTGCGTCGAAGGTCTTGCGCAGCTCCTTGACGAGCTTCTCGCGCTCCTCCTCGGCGATCTTCGCGAGGTTGATGTCGAGCGAGTCCGCCCACAGGTGGTCTTCGTCGTTGAAGTGCGTCTGCTTGCCGCTCTGCAGGTACTTCTCACGGCGCTTGAGCGACTCGCGCAGCTCCAGCACCCGCTCCTCGCGCTCGGCCGCATAGCCGTCGAGGAC
>DASYAM010000050.1:0-5978 GCA_036501315.1 Solirubrobacteraceae bacterium | reverse complement strand
ATGGGTCAGGCAACGCGCCGCGCGCGATCTGACGGGAGGCTCCTGACGATGGCGCGCGTGCCGGGGCCGCTCGCCGACTGGCCGCTGCTGCGCCAACTGCGCGACGGCGATCGGTTCGGGCGCGGCGCGGCGGTCAAGTCGGCGGCGACGAGCGCCCTGCGCCCGCGCACGGCTGACGCCGATCGCGTCGTCAAGTCGGTTTGTCCGTATTGCGCCGTCGGCTGTGCGCAGAACGTGTTCGTCAAGGACGACAGGGTCGTGCAGATCGAGGGCGACCCCGATGCGCCGCACAGCCGCGGGCGGCTGTGCCCGAAGGGCTCCGCGACGCTGCAGCTGACCACGGGCGACTCGCGCGAGCGCTTCGTGCTGCACCGGCCACCACACGGGGCCGATTGGGAGCGGCTCGCACTGGAGACAGCGATGGACATGGTCGCCGACAAACTCATCGAGGCGCGCGCCGACGGCTGGGAGTGGGAGAGCGAAGGCAAGCGCACGCGGCGCAGCATGGGCGTCGCCGCGCTGGGGGGAGCGACGCTCGACAACGAGGAGAACTACCTGATCAAGAAGTTCCTGACCGCGGCGGGAATCGTCCAGATCGAGAACCAGGCGCGTGTCTGTCACTCCTCGACGGTCGTCGGGCTCGGCACGTCCTTCGGGCGCGGCGCCTCGAGCACGCTGCCCGGCGACCTGCAGAACTCCGACCTGATCGTGCTCGAGGGCTCGAACATGGCCGAGGCGCATCCGGTCGCCTTCCAATGGGTGATGGAGGCGAAGGCGCGCGGGGCGACCGTGATCCACGTGGACCCCCACTACAGCCGCACAAGCGCGCTCGCCGATATCTTCGTGCCGCTGCGCGCCGGCAGCGACATTGCCTTCCTGGGCGGCGTGATCAACCACGTCCTCAGCACCGAGTCGGACTTCCGCGAGTACGTGCTCGCCTACACGAACGCGCCGACGATCATCGGCGAGGAGTTCGAGGACGTCGGCGCCGATGGGCTGTTCTCGGGATTTGACGAGGAGAAGCGCGGCTATGACCCTTCGAGCTGGCAGTACGACGGCGCGTTCGTCGCCGCCGCAGCCGGCCAGCGCGACCAGGAGGGCAACATCGCGGCGCTCGCCGGCGAGGCCGAGGGCCGCGAGGGGACGGCCGCGCGCGGCGAGCCAAAGCTCGATCCAACGTTGCAGCATCCGCGCTGCGTCTGGCAGATCCTCAAGCGCCACTATGCCTCCTATACGCCCGAGACCGTTGAAAGCGTCTGCGGCGTGCCGCAGGACGTCTTCGCCAAGGTCTGCGAGCTGTTCGTCGCCAACTCCGGGCGCGAGCGCACCACGGCCTTCGTGCACGGGGTTGGCTGGACGCAGCACACGATCGGCTCGCAGTACATCCGCGCGGCCTCCGTGCTCCAGCTGCTGCTCGGCAACATGGGACGTCCCGGAGGCGGCGTGATGGCGATGCGCGGACACGCCTCGATCCAGGGCTCCTCTGACATTCCGACGCTGTTCGACACGTTGCCCGGCTACATCCCGATGCCGCACGCGCACAGTCACGAGGACCTCGAGCAGTTCATCGCCGGAACCTCTGCACGGCGCGGCTTCTGGGGCGAGATGCGCAAGTACACCGTGAGCCTGCTGAAGGCCTGGTGGGGCGCTGCCGCGACCGACGAGAACGACTACGCCTTCGACTACCTGCCGAGGCTGACCGGCAGCCACTCGACCTACGACACCGTGATGGAGCAGATCAAGGGCACCGTCAAGGGGTACTTCCTGTTCGGCGAGAATCCCGCCGTCGGCTCGGCCAATACGCGCATGCAGCGCCTCGGCATGTCCAAGCTCGACTGGCTCGTCGTGCGTGACTTCTCGCTGATCGAGTCCGCGACGTGGTGGAAGGACGGCCCCGAGATCGAGTCCGGCGAGATGCGCACCGAGGAGATCGCAACCGAGGTGTTCTTCTTTCCCGCCGCCGCGCACATCGAGAAGGAGGGGACGTTCACGAACACGCAGCGGATGCTGCAGTGGCATCACAAGGCCCAGGAGCCCAAGGACGAGCAGCGCAGCGACCTGTGGTTCATCTATCACCTCGGAAAGCGCGTGCGCGAGCGCCTGGCGGGATCGCAAGACGAGCGCGACCGCCCGGTGCTGGAGCTGACCTGGGACTATCCGACCGAGGGCGAGCACGAAGATCCCGACGCGAACGCCGTGCTCGCCGAGATCAACGGCTGGGACGCCGACGGCAAGATGCTCTCGGCCTACACCGAGCTGAAGGACGATGGCTCGACCTCGTGCGGTTGCTGGATCTACTGCGGTTGTTACGCCGACGGCGTCAACCAGACCGCGCGGCGCAAGCCCGCGAGCGAACAGAACTGGACCGGAGGCGAGTGGGCGTGGGCGTGGCCCGCCAACCGCCGAATCCTCTACAACCGCGCCTCCGCCGATCCCGAGGGCAAGCCCTGGAGCGAGCGCAAGGCGCTCGTCTGGTGGGACGCCGAGCAGCAGCGGTGGACCGGCCACGACACTCCCGACTTCGAGGCCGACAAGCCGCCCGACTACCGTCCACCAAAGGATGCCAGCGGCCCTGCCGCGATCGCCGGGAACACGCCGTTCATCATGCAAGCCGACCAGCGCGGCTGGCTGTTCGCGCCCGCCGGCGTCGCCGACGGGCCGTTGCCGACCCACTACGAGCCGCAGGACTCGCCCGTCGCCAACTCGATGTACCCCGGGCGCCAGCGCAACCCCGCGCGCCAGGTCTACGAGCACGAGAACAACCGCTATCACCCCGACCCCGGCGAGCCAGGGGCCGACGTGTTCCCGTTCGTCGTCACGACGTATCGCCTGACCGAGCACTTCACCGCCGGCGGCATGTCGCGCTGGACGCCCTACCTCGCCGAGCTGCAGCCAGAGTTCTTCTGCGAGGTCTCACCGGAGCTCGCCGAGGAGCGTGAGCTCGAGCACGCCGGCTGGGCGACGCTCGTCAGCGCACGCGGTGCCGTCGAGGCGCGTGTGATGGTCACCGACCGGATGACCCCGCTGCAAATCGGATCGGACCAGCCGCGCACGATTCACCAGATCGGGATGCCCTACCACTGGGGCGCCAACGGCTATGCCAAAGGCGACTCGATGAACGAACTCTCCTCGATGGCGCTCGATCCGAGCTCCCACATCCAGGAGGTCAAGGCGCTGAGCGTCGACATTCGTCCCGGGCGCCGTCCACGCGGCGCCGCCCGCCAAGAACTCGTGCGCGAGTACCGCGAGCGTGCCGGCATCACGGCGCAGACCGGGATCAAGCCATGACGAGCTCTCCGCGCACGCCGGGCGATTCCGCACCGAAGGGCGGCGCGTGCGCCGGCGCCGACAGTCTGCTGGGCGTCTTGCTCGAGCACGGCGACCCGTCGGACAGCGCAGGGTGGAGCGATCACCCGCCGCGGATGGGCTTCTTCACCGACACCTCGCTGTGCATCGGTTGCAAGGCGTGCGAGGTCGCTTGCAAGGAGTGGAACGAAGTGCCCGAGGACGGCCTGAACTGGACGGGACACTCGCACGACAACACCGGCGGCCTAGGCGCCGACACGTGGCGCCACGTGGCGTTCATCGAGCAGCGCGTGCCGGTCGGCGAGCACCAGCCGAACTTCCAGCGCGCTCCGGCCGCCGGGGAGGAGGGTGAGGACGGCTTTCGCTGGCTGATGTCCTCGGATGTCTGCAAGCACTGCACGCACGCGGCGTGCCTCGACGTCTGCCCCACAGGTGCGTTGTTCCGCACGGAGTTCGGCACGGTCGTCGTCCAGCAGGACATCTGCAACGGCTGCGGCTACTGCGTGCCGGCGTGCCCGTACGGCGTGATCGACAAACGCGAGGCGGACGGTCGCGTCTTCAAGTGCACCCTCTGCTACGACCGCCTCGGCGTCGGACAGGAGCCGGCCTGCGCGAAGGCCTGCCCGACCGATTCGATCCAGTTCGGCGCGCTCGAGGAGCTGCGCGAGCGCGCCGCCGGGCGCGTCGAGCAGTTGCACGATGCGGGCGTCGTGCAGGCGCGACTGTACGGCGAGAGCCCGGACGACGGTGTCGGCGGGGACGGCGCCTTCTTCCTGCTGCTGGACGAGCCGGAGGTCTACGGACTGCCGCCGGACCCCGTCGTGACGACGCGCGACCTGCCCCGGATGTGGCGCAACGTCGGGATCGCGGCGGGCGCGCTCGTGGCGGGCGCGGCAGCTTCGTTCGCGGGGACGCGACGATGAGCACCGAAGGCACCGACAGGGCAAACGACGTCGCGCCGAAAGACGACGAAGAGCGTGCCGGTGAGTCGCACGGCAGCGAAGCGCAAGTCACTCGCGAGGGACTGGAGGGCGTGCGCCCGGGCCGTGAGGCGCGGACGTGGTCGCACGAAGGCAGCGGGCAGGGTCGGCGCACGCGCCGATCTCCCCGCAAGCGCAGGCGCGAGGAGGCTTTCTCCTCCTACTACGGCCGGCCGGTGGTCAAGGAGGCGACCTGGCAGGCGATGGACATCGCGGGCTACTTCTTCCTCGGCGGTCTCGCGGGCGCCTCCTCGGTGCTTGCGGCAGGCGCGCAGCTGACAGGCCGTCCCCGTCTCGCGCGCCCGCTGAAGCTCGGTGCGGCCGGCGCGATTCACCTTTCACTGATCGCGCTGATCCACGACCTCGGGCGTCCGGCGCGCTTTCTCAACATGCTGCGGGTGTTCAAGCCGACCTCGCCGATGAGCGTCGGCGTCTGGGTCCTGTTCGCCTACGCCCCGGCGGCCACGGCGGCGGCGCTCGGCGAGCTCACCGGGACGGGTGAGCTCGATCGTCGAGTGCGCCCGATCGCCGATGCGGGCACCGCCGGGGCGGCGATGCTCGGTCCTGCGGTGGCCTCCTACACCGCTGCGCTCGTGGCGAACACGGCTACGCCCGCATGGCACGAGGGACATCGCGAGATGCCATTCGTGTTCGTCAGCTCGGCGGCGAGCGCGGCGGCGGGCCTCGGGCTGCTCGGCGCGCCGCTCGCGCAGAACGGTCCGGCCGTGCGCCTGGCAATGATCGGCGCCGCCGGCGAGCTGACGGCGGTGAAGCTGCTCGAGCGACGTGTCGGGATCGTCGCGGAGACATATCACGAGGGACGCGCGGGCAAGCTGATGCGCACCGCCGAGGCGCTGACGGCGGGCGCAGTCGCCGGGGCGCTCGTGCTCGGCCGGCGGAATCGTCTCGGCGCGGCACTCAGCGGCGCGGCGCTGTTGGCGGCGTCGGCGTGCACGCGCTTTGGCATCTTCGAGGCCGGCTTGGCCTCGGCGCGCGATCCGAAGTACACGGTGCAGCCGCAGCGCGACCGCCTGTCGGAGAACGCCGCGTGACGCGGCGGGTGTCCCCGCCGGCCGGCGCCGTCCTCCCCGACACGGGGGCGCCGCACGAGGCCTCACCACTCGTGCTGCGCCGCGTAACACGCGACGGCGAAG
This sequence comes from Solirubrobacteraceae bacterium, assembly GCA_036501315.1. Lineage (GTDB taxonomy): Bacteria > Actinomycetota > Thermoleophilia > Solirubrobacterales > Solirubrobacteraceae > Palsa-744. Next base: position 538 of record DASYAM010000050.1, on the reverse strand, counting down.
CGGATTTCGTAGCAGTCGAGGAGCCGCTCGAGATTCGCGTCGACGGGAAGCCGATCGCGGTGACGATGCGAACCCCTGGCCACGACGAGGAACTGGCCGGCGGCTTCCTGTACGGCGAGGGGCTGATCGTGCACGCGCCAGCGATCGGACTGACCGAGGATCTGGCGGCCAACACGATTGAAGTGCGTGGGCCGCTCGCGCACGATCCAGGAATCCGGAGGTTCTACACGACCTCTTCGTGTGGGGTATGCGGGAAGGGGGCGCTGGAGGAGATAGCCGTCCACGCCGATGTGCTGCCTGATGGTCCTCGCGTCGCGCGAGAGCTCTTGGCGGGTCTGCCCGATCGGCTCGTGCAGCCCGGGTTCGCGCGCACCGGCGGGCTACACGCAACGGGCCTGTTCGACGCCAACGGTGAGCTCGCGTGCGTGCGTGAGGACGTCGGGCGCCACAACGCGATGGACAAGGTCATCGGCTGGGCGCTGTTGAGCGGGCGGCTCCCGCTGCATCAAGCATTGTTGTGCGTGAGTGGCCGCTTGTC
>DASYAM010000049.1:0-19538 GCA_036501315.1 Solirubrobacteraceae bacterium | reverse complement strand
TCCCCGCCGCAGGCAAGCGGGGCCCGAGACCTCACTCGCCTAGTGTTTGCTAGGCAGCGAGGGCGTACTCGTGAGAGTCCGCACTTATGGTTTTCCCGGGTGTTTTACGAGGCCGCCCGGGACCTCGACTCGCCACCACCCGCACGAGCCGACCGCGTCGAAGCCTGTCGTCCCCCGGGGTGTTCGCTGCCTGGCCAGTGTAGCCGACCCGGACTCGCCGTCTTCCGACCCGACTCGCCGTCTTCGTTCGCGCACGTTCGCGCGCACGTACACACACGCGCGCGCGATGAAGCGTCTCGAGTACGACGATGTACCGACTCGAGCGCACATCGACGACAGGCAAATGCGGCCACGTGCTCAGCGACGAGTCGAGAGACCCGGAGAACAAAAGCGACGCGGTCCCGGGCCGCTTGAGGAACCTGCTCGGTCCGGCCCGAAGGCCTTTCTCTGCGGGTGGCGCGGCCTCACACCTCAGTGGCCTCGCTCTTTGCGGCTCGGTTCCGCGTCTGGGTTCAAAGTAGCTCCGGGCCTGGGCGATTGCAACCCTGCAAGCGACATCTCCCCCGCACGTTCCGGAAAAAGCGTGAGGGAGCGATTTGCACGACGGGCGCTCCGCGTCGATCGCCACGGTCGCGACGGCGGCGAGTGGGTCAGCGGCGTCACCTCCTGCCGCTCGATCCTGCCGCTTTACGCTCGCTCCTGCCGCTCGAGTCACCATCTGCCGCTCGATCCTGCCGCTCGACGGGGTCAGGCAGGACAGGCGGCCGTCGCGAGCGCGCTGCCGGTGGAGCCGTCGGCGTAGGTGAATTCGGCGGCGAACGGAAAGCCGCCGGGCGGGCAGGTGGAGGGCACGAGCAGCGTGTTCGCGTGGCGCGCCGCGCGACCGTGGGCGCCAATCGTGAGCGTGAACGTGACGATCGAGGCGTCGGGCTCGAAGCGCAGCGTGGGGATCGGGGGGATCGACAGCACGAGCTCTTCGCCGTAGGGCGCCGGGACGAACCGCACGGCTCCCGTGAACACGAGGCGCTCGTCGAACGGCGAGTATCCCTGCCCGAGGATGTCCAGCACCTGCTGACCGCCCTGCAGCGGGCCGAGGAAGGCGTTTAGGGCGATCGCCTCGGGCAGGTTCACGGTTCCGACGTGCGTCTTGATCAGCGCGCTCCCGCGGCCGATCTGTGCCTGCGCCGGGCAGGCCCGCGGCCCACGCGCTCGCAGGCGCGAGGCCGAGCAGCTGCGCAGGTCGGGGATGTCGAGGTTCAGGCCGGCCGGCAGCCGCACGGCCGTCCGCAGCACCGGCGGGGGGATGTAGAACAGGCCGACCGCGGCCGTCGTGTAGTGGATCGTCAGCGTCAACGAGGCCTTTGCGCCCAGCCGATTGGGCGAGATCGAGGGCGAGATCGTGGCGGATGTCTGCGCCGGAGCCGGCGTGGGAGCCGGGGCGGGTGCCGGCGTGGTGAGCGCCTGCGCACGTGTCGAAGCCTGCGCCCTGGCCGGCACAGCCGTCGCCACGCTCATGGCCAGGGCCAATAGCACAGCGCGGAGGACTCCCGCCGCCGACGGGATGCGAGCGCAAAGTCTGTTCATCACGAGTTACCTGTAGGACAGGATATGACCCCGTGTGGCTTAGCGAGCCGCCATTGGCGCGGCGATCGAGACCTCTCGTGCGGGAAGCCGCCGTAGGATTGGCCTTGTCGGCGACGATCGAGCGGGTGGGCTTGCTCGTTGCAGCATTGCGCGCCTGCGGGAGGAGGGCTTAGACAACGCTTAAGGGTGCTGCCACAATGGATGTATGGACAGCGGCGATCTCTCTCTGCGTCCGCCCCCGCGCACGGTCGCCCCGTCCACCGTGCCGGGTGCCCCGCTCGTCCCGGGGACCATCCCCGGGACACACTCGGGCGAGAACCCGTTCGGCGAGCCGGGCCGAGCCCGTGGTGAGCGACCGGCGCGCAACCTGCGCAAGCGGATCGGCAGCGCGTTCGCCGGATTGCTCGCGCTGCTGGCGAAGTTCGGCGCGGTGATCAAGGGACTGTTTGTCGCGCTGCCGAACTTCAAGCTGTTGACGACCGCGGGCACCGCGCTCGTGTCGGTCGCCGCGTACAGCCTGTTCTGGGGATGGACGTTCGCGGCGGGCTTTGTCGTGCTGCTGTTCGTTCATGAGATGGGTCATGTGATCCAGCTGCGGCGCGAGGGGATCAAGGCGAGCGCGCCGATGTTCGTGCCGTTTCTGGGCGCGCTGATCACGGCGAAGTCGCTCGGCGAGAACGCGCTCGCGGAGGCGCGCGTGGGGTTGGCCGGCCCGATCCTCGGCAGCCTCGCCGCGGCCGCGGTGGCGGTGGTCGGCGCGTTGACGGACAGCTCGCTGCTGCTCGCCCTCGCGTACGTGGGGTTCCTGATCAACCTGTTCAACCTGCTGCCGGTGGTGCCGCTCGACGGCGGGCGCGCGATGGCGGCGATGGCGCCATGGATGTGGTTCCTGGGCTTCGGCGGGCTGGTGGCAATGGTGTTCGTGTTCCCCAACCCGATCCTGCTGATCATCGTGCTGTTCGGCGGTATGGAGACATGGCGGCGCTGGCAGCAGCGCAAAACGCGCTCGCTCGAGCAGGCCGCCTACTACCGTGTGGCGCCCCGCCACCGGCTGATCGTCGGCGCGGTCTACATCGGGCTGATCGCGGCGCTCGCGTTCGGGATGTATGAGACGCACATCCTGTTCAGCGAAGGCCACGACTTCACTCGCATTTAGGTTCGAGTCGGCGTGCGACACCGCCTCGCGCGGCTCAGCGTCGCGCTTCGCGGACGCCGCGTTCGATATCGCGGCGCGTGTCTTTCTCGCGCAGCGACTGGCGCTTGTCGTAGAGGTCCTTGCCGCGCGCGAGCGCGATCTCGACCTTGGCGTGGGCGCCGGAGAAGTAGATGCGGGTGGGCACGAGCGTCAGGCCGCGCTCTGATGCGCGCGCGGCGATGCGGTCGAGCTCGCGGCGGTGCAGCAGCAGCTTGCGCACGCGCTCGGGGTCGTGGTTCTCGCGCGAGGCGGGCGCGTAGGGAGGGATGTGGATCGAGTGCAGGAACAGCTCACCGCCGGCGACGGCCGCATAGCCGTCCTTCAGCTGGGCGCCGGACTCGCGCAGCGCCTTGACCTCGGTGCCCTCGAGCACGATGCCGCACTCGAGCCGCTCGATCAGCTCGTAGCGGTGTGAGGCGTAACGGTTCGACGCGACGTCGCCCGCGCCGATCTTGCGCTTGCCCTTGCCCTTGGCCATCGACCGAGCCTAGTGCGTCGCGCGAGACCGAAGCGGGTCGGAGATGGATGAGCTCCGCCCTCCGGGCTCCGCCGGAGGAGTTCGCAGGACCGTTACGGTGCGGGAACCAAATCCACGCGGCCGCGGATCGTGTCCACGCGGGCGACGCGCACTGCGATCGGGTCGCCGAGGCGCAGCGTCGCGCCGGTGCGCTCGCCGCGGAGGATCGTGTTCTGCTCGTTGATCTCCCACCACTCGCGACCCTCCGGGCCCGACATGCGCCGTACGGGCAGCATGCCCTCGTAGACCGCCAGCGCGCCGTCTGGTTCCGCTGCCCCTTTCCCGGACGCCCCCTTCCCCGCGCCGGGCTGGCGCCCGTCGGGGTCGAGGCCGAACGCGACGAACGCGCCGGCCGAGATCAGCCCGACGACCTCGCCGCGGAACGTCTGCTCCCAGCCGTTCTCGTACAGCGCCCGCTCGAGCGCGAAGCAGCGCGCCACGTCGTCGGCGTCGCGCTCGACGGTCATCGCGAAGCGCTCGCCCTCAGAGGTCCACTCTCCCAGCTCGGCGAGCTCGCCGGCGCGGTGGGCGTGCTCGTGGCCGCCGACGGCGGCCAGCAGCGCGCGGTGGCAAACGAGGTCCGGGTAGCGGCGGATCGGCGAGGTGAAGTGGCAGTAGTGCGTAGAGGCGAGGCCGGCATGGCCGATGTTGCGGGGCGAGTAGTAGGCCTGCTGGAGCGTGCGCAGCACGAGCGAGGTCAGCGCCGCGCGCCCGCCCGACGGGCCAATCGACAGGTCGCCTGAGCTCGCCTGCGCGACCCGTGCGCCGATGTGGCGCTCCACGCGGCGGGAGATATCGCCCATCAGCTCTGCGGCCTGCGACGGCGACATGCTCTCGGGCACGGGCGGGGTGGGAACTTCGAGCGTCGCCAGTTGCTCGACCAGGCGCGCGACGCGCTCGGGCGCGGGGCGCTCGTGCACGCGGTACAGACACGGTGTGGAGCGCTCTGAGAGGAAGCGCGCGACGGCTTCGTTGGCGGCGATCATCAGCTGCTCGATCAGCCTATGGGACTCCGTCTGCGTGCGCATCAGCACCTCGCTGACGTGCCCGTCGGTGTCGAGCACGAACTCCGGTTCGGCCGCGTCGAGCGTGAGTGCGCCACGATGCGCCAAGCGCGCCTCGCCGAGGGCCGCAGCGGCAGCGCGCGCGACCTGCAGCGGCGTCGCCCACGGCTCGGCCGCGCGGTCGCGGCCGGCGAAGATCTGATCGACCTGCTCATAGCTCAAGCGCTCGTCGGAGCGGATCAGCGAGCGGTGAAACGCCGCCTTTGCGACTGTGGCGCCGTGCAGCTCGAGCTCGACTGTGACCGCCGGGCGCTCGGCGCCGGGCACGAGCGAGCAACCGTCGTTCGACAGCGCTTCGGGCAGCATCGGCTCGACCGCGCCGGGCACGTACACGCTCGTGCCACGCGCGCGCGCCTGCGCATCGACGAGCGAGCCCGGCTGTACGTGCGCGGCGACGTCGGCGATGTGCACCCATACGCGCACGCCGCCGTCCTTCAGATACTCGGCGGAGATCGCGTCGTCGAAGTCCCGCGCGGAGGCGGGGTCGATCGTGAACGTCGGCAGCTCGCGCAGGTCGCGCCTGCGCCCGTCGGCGACTTCGACGCGTGCGCGCTCGCGGACGCGGTCACGCGCTGTACGCGCCTCGCGCTCGACGGCGGGGTCGAACGCGCGGGCCAGCCCGCGGTCGAGCATCAGCGCCTCGATCGCGTCGCGCGCGACGTCCGGGCGGCCGAGCACGCGCGCGATGCTCGCCCGCGCGCCGCCGCCCCGCCCGGCGATCTGCACGAGCGCGAGATCGCCGGTTCGCGCGGTACCGCCGTCCGGGCCTGCGACGCGGTTGGAGGCGAGCGCGATCCGCCGAGGGCCGGGCGACCCCCGCCCGTCGCCATCCGAGCGCGGCGGCGGGAAGTGAGGCTCCGCGGCCCAGAACTTGCCCCGTTTCTCAATTACCGCCACGATCGTCGCGGCGGCGGGCTGCGCCTTGGTCGAGCGCGCTCTCCCCCGCCCGTCCGAGTTGGGCGCTTTGCCATTCGAGCCGCGGCCGCCTGCTCGATCGGCGCGGGCCGGCCGACCCCGCGGGGGGCCGCTCACGCCTGTTTGACTTTCGTGGCGAGCGTGTCGAGCGCGACGGACAGGCCATGGTTGGTGTCGACGCCGTGGGGGACGAGCACTTCGGGGATCACGCCCGCACCCTGTTTGACGCCGCCGCCGCCGAGGTTGCGCCCGTTGGGGGTGAAGTACTCGCCGACGGTGATGTCGAGCGCGCCCCCGTTTGCGAGCGGCGCCTCCTCTTGGAAGACGCCCTTGCCGAAGGTGTGGGTACCGACGACGGTCGCGCGGTGGTGGTCCTGCAGCGCAGCGGTGACGATCTCAGAGGCGGAGGCGGTGTTCGAGTCGACGAGCACGACGAGCGGGATCGATGGGGAGATCGCGTCGCCCGCGGCGGTGAGGACGTTCGTCGGCTGCTTGCGCCCGCGGGTTGTGACGATGACACCTTTGGGAATGAAGATGGACGCGATCAGCCGTGCCTCCTCGACCAGACCGCCGCCGTTGGCGCGCAGGTCGAGCACGAGCCCGCGTGCGTGAGCGGCGTGCAGCTCGTGTTCGACGGCCGTGCGCACTTCGCCGTGCGCGCCAGGGCTAAACGTCGCGAGCGCGACGACGCCGAGCTTGACGCCATGGACGGTGCGCGTCTCGGAGGCGACGACGGGCTCGGAGACCACCGCGCGGGTGAGCGTGAGCATGCGCGTGAGCGCGTGACCGGAGCGGCGCTCGCGTACGCGCAGCGTGACGTTGGTGCCGGGCAGCCCCTTGATCAGCGCGGTCGCCGCTTCGGCGGACAGGCCGGCGAGCTTATGCCCGCCCGCGCTTTCGATCAGGTCGCCCGTCTGCAGGTGGGCGCGTGCCGCGGGAGAGGAGTCGAACACGCGCGCGATCAGCAACCCGCGCCGGTCGGGACCGACGACGACGCCGATCCCGGTAAAGCTCGGGGGCGCCTCGAATTCGTGGAATTCGTGCGGGGAGAGGTAGTGGGAGAAGCGGTCGCCAAGGCTCGCGACGGCGCCCGAGATCGACGCGCCCGACAGCCGGCTCTTGGAGATCGGCCGGTAGTATTCGCTCGCGATCCGGTCGATCGCTTCGTCGACGACGAGCGTCGAGTGGTTGGCGACGAACGCGCTGCGCGCGAACGCGGGCAAGTCTCGTGGATGCCCGCCCAGCCAGATGCCGAGCACCAGCAGGATCGGCAGGAGCGCCACAAGCACGGCGACCAGCGGCGCGCGTTTGAACGAGGACATCGCCCCAGACTACGAGCTAGACCCGCAAAAAGCGGCGCAAGGACAACCCCGAGCCCGCGGCGGAGACGGCGATCGCGCAGGCCATCAGGATCGCGACGAGCAGCGGGAAGGCGATCATGTCGGGCTGGGAGATCAGCTTGACGGTGTTCGTGAGCGGGTCGACGAGCGTGAGCTTGGCGAGCGCGAGCAGGCCGATCGCGGCGGCGCCACCGAGCGCGCCCAGGAACAACCCCTCGAGCACGAACGGCCAGCGGATGAACCAGTCGGTGGCACCGACGAGCTTCATCACCTCGACCTCGCGCCGGCGCGAGAACAGCGAGAGGCGGATCGTGTTTGAGATCAGCAGGATCGAGGCGAACACGAGCAGGCCGGCGAGCAGCGCCATCGTGATCTTGACGATGCGCGTGGCGGAGAGGATCTGGTCGGTCTGGGCCTGGCGGTCCTGCACGGCGGCGATCGCCGGGTCGGTTACGAGGCGGGTGGAGGACGGGCTCGACTGGTCGAGCTCGGCGCGGATCGCGGCGGAGTCGGAGGGGTTCTGAGGGGTGATGCGGAAGATGTCCGGCAGCGGGTTGTAGCCAATCAGCTGAAAGGCCTGCGGGTTCAGCTTGCGCTCCTGTTCATAGCCGGTCTGCTTGGAGACGAACTGGACGCTTTTCACGTGCGGCGCGTGAACGAGCTCGGAACGCACGCGCGCGACTTCGGCCGCGGTTGCGCTCGTGGTCAGGTCGACGTCGACGAGCACGCGCCCGCGCACATCGTTAGCTGCGCCGTTGGTCGCCTCGACGACGGGGATGAACACGCCGATGACGAGCGTAGTGACGAGCACGGAAGCGAGCGCCGCGAAGGAGGGCACGGCGTTGCGCCGCATCGAGCGGACGGCCTCTTTGAGGAAGAACCCAGGCTTCATGTCGTTTCGTATTTCAGGCGCGCACCGAGCTCGTCGGTGTTCTCTTCGCGCGCGCCGTACAGGCCGGAGGCCTCGTCGCGGACGATCCGCCCGCGGCGCAGCTCGATCACGCGGCGGCGCATACGGTCGACCATCGCGTTGTCGTGCGAGGCGACGATCAGGGTGGTGCCGGCGCGGTTGATGCGGTAGAGCAGCTGCATGATCCCAATCGAGGTCTCGGGGTCGAGGTTGCCGGTCGGCTCGTCGGCGAGCAAAAGCGGCGGGTGGCCGGCGAACGCGCGGGCGACGGCGACGCGTTGCTGCTCGCCGCCGGAGAGCTGGTGGGGATAGTTGTGGAGCTTGGTGGAGAGGCCGGTGAGGCGCAGGATGTCGGGCAGCTGCGTGCGGATCTGCTTGCGCGAGGCGCCCGTGACCTGGAGGGCGTAGGCGATGTTGTCGTAGACGGTGCGGGTCGGCAGCAGCTTGAAATCTTGGAAGACGACGCCGACGTTGCGGCGGTAGTAGGGGACCTTCTTGCGCTCGATCTCGGCGAGGTTGCGCCCGGCGAGGAGAATCTTGCCCTCGGTCGGCTCGAGCTCCTTGATCAAAAGGCGCATGATCGTGGACTTGCCTGAGCCGGTCGAGCCGACGAGGAAGACCATCTCCTGGCGGCCGATCGCGAAGGTGGCGCGCTCGAGGCCGACGCCGCCGGGGCCGTAGAGCTTGGAGACGCCGCGAAACTCGACGACCGTGTCGCGCGCGGGCGCGACGGCGCGCTGGGTCTGCGCGTTCCGGGCGCGGCGCTCGGTCCGAGCAGGCGGGGCGACGGCACGGGCGCGCCGGGCGAGGGTCTCGGTCGGTGACATCGGCCGGGGACGGTAGCGGCGAGCCGGCTGTCGATCTGCATTTTTGCCTGCATGCAACGGCCTTTGCAACCGCGATCAGCTTGTCGTGCCGCGCGCACCCCTCGGCCTCGTCACGCACGGCGGGCTATCGTGGGCGCCAATGGCGAGCATCGAGACGACCACGATCCCCACAAACGGCCTGCCCGTGCACCGCATCGGGCTGCCGGGCACGCGCGCGCTGACCGTGCTGGTGGCCTTCGACGCAGGCGCGCGCAACGAGCGTCCGGAGGAGAACGGGATGGCTCATTTTCTCGAGCATCTCGTGTTCAAGGGCGGCGAGAAGTACCCGCATTACCGCGACGTGAACGAGACCGCCGAGCGGTTGGGGGGCGTGCTGAACGCGTACACGAGCCACGACTTGGTGGCCTTCCACATCACGGTCCGCGCGGAGTCCGCGCCACAGGCGATCGACCTGCTGAGCGACTTCGTGGGACGCCCGCACCTCGACGCGGAGGAGCTCGACCGCGAGCGGGGCGTGGTGATCCAGGAGATCAACCGTGCGTACGACCAGCCGTCGACGGTGGCGGAGTACCTGATCGACAAGGCGGCGTTCGGCGAGCACCCACTGGGCCGCACGGTGCTGGGGCCGGAGGAGAACTTGAGGAGCTTCACGCGTGAGGCGATCGTCGCGTTCCGCGAGCGCCGCTGGGCGGGCGCGCGCGGGGGCGCGTTCCTCGTCGGCAACCTCGACCACCTGCCGGAGGCAGAGGAGCTGGAGGAGCGCTTCGCCCGCTTCCCGACACTGGCCGCCCCCGACCCGTACGTGCCGGCGCCGGAGTTCGCGCCGGAGACGCTGGTGGAGGAGCGCGACACGAACCAGTCGCACCTGCGCATGATCTACCGCCCGGAGATCGCGGTGAAGGACGTGCGCGCACGCGCGGCGCTGTCGATCTACTCGACGCTCTTGGGCGGCTCGATGGGCTCGCGCCTGTTCGACGAGATCCGCGAGAAACGGGGGCTGTGCTACTCGGTGTACGCGCTCGACCACGCGTTCGCCGACGTGCCGATCCTGCAGCTGGGCTCGGGACTAGAGTCCGGCAAGTGCGTCGAGGCGTACACACGCATGCGCGAGATCGTGGGCGAGCTGCGCGACGACGGTCCCACCGAGGAGGAGGTCCAGCGCGCCCGCGCCTACGCCGCCGGCCGCCGCGTCCTCGCCTTCGAGAACACGAACGCGGTGGCCCGCTACGCCGCCAACCAGAGCATCGTCTTCGACGAGGACATCGACCCTGACGCAGCGATCTCAGCGCTCGACGCGGTCACCTACGACGAGGTCCGCGAGGTCGCCAAAGGCGTGGCCGACAACCTGGCAATAGCCTGCGTAGGCCCCCACTCGGCAGACGAGTTCTAGCCGGACTCGTCCTGTGTCGCGCGCAGTCTGATCAGTGGCGGGTACTGAAGCTCGCCACGTCCCTTGAACGGCATCGAGCCCGCGAGATCCAGGACCATCTCCAGGATTCTCGCCTGGCGCTCCAACCAAGCGTCGTCAAGGTTCGGAGACAGCTCCAGTTGTAACCCGGTGCCTCGCGCAATTTGTGCCATCGCCGCAACCTACCCCAGCGCGACCATCCTGTCGATCGGCACCCTGGCCTTCACCGCGATGTCCTCGGGCACGCGCACCTCGAACTTGTTGTCCCTGAGCGCGTCCCGCACCTTCGGCAAGGTGATCATCTTCATGTACTGGCAGCTCGCCTCGGCGTTCGCCGGGATGAACTCGGTGCTCGGGGCCGCCATGCGCAATGGGTGCAGCATGCCGACCTCGGTAGCGACCACGACCTGGTCAGGCCCGCCCTCCGCTTCTGTGGACTCGGCGTACTTCAACATCCCGCCCGTCGAGAGCATGTGCACGCCCTCACTCGCGATGTCGCCGGCGGCTACGTACTCCATCACGCTGGTCGAGCACCCGCACTCGGGATGGATCAGGAAGTCGGCGCCCGGGTGGGCGGCGCGCGTGGCCTCGATGTCCGCGGGACGGATACCAGCGTGGACGTGGCACTCGCCATCCCACACGTGCATGCGCTTGCCGACCTCCTTCTCGACATAGGCGCCGAGCCACATGTCGGGGCCGAACAGGATCTCGGTGTCCTCTCCATGCGTCGCGTAGATGTGACGTACGACGTCGACCGCGTTGGCCGACGTGCAGCAGTAGTCGGTCAGCGCCTTGACCTCGGCGGTCGTGTTCACGTACATCACGACCACGCCGTTCGGGTACTGCGCGCGCCAGTCGGCGAGCTGCGCGAAGTCGATCGAGTCGGCGAGCGAGCAGCCCGCATCGAGGTCGGGGATCAGCACCGTCTTTCCCGGACACAGGATCGAGGCGGTCTCGGCCATGAAGTGCACGCCGCAGAACACGATCGTCTCGCCGTCGGCCACGGCCGCCTGGCGCGAGAGGCCGAGCGAGTCGCCGACGTAGTCGGCGACCTCCTGCACCTCCGGCAGCTGGTAGTTGTGGGCGAGGATCACCGCGCCGCGCTCGGCCGCGAGCGCGCGCACCTCCGCCTGCATCCGCGCGATCTCCTCGGGCGAGAGCGTCGGTGGGGCGCCCGGCGCGGGGACCATCGGCAGCGTGGGGGCCATCGGGAGGTTCATCGTCCCATCCCTCGCACAACGATCGACAGGCCCGGCGCCACGTCCCGCGCCGCCGCCCACCGCCGGGTCGCGGTTCGATCGGTAACGAGCGTCATGGCAAGAACGTGTTTGAGAACAGGCGGTGCGGTCGGGGCGTTCCTGGACCAAGCTGGGCGTCGCGGGACGGTGAAGGCGGTGCTGGTGGCACGGGCGAGCCGGCACGTGGCGATCCAGCGCCGTGTCCAGGGACGAATCCGGGCGTGCCGCCTGTTCTCAAACACGTTCTATGACCTCCAGGATCAGGGACAAATCCAGGGCGGGCGCGGAATGTGTCAGCGCGCCCATCGACACCCAGTCTACCCCCGTCTGCGCGCGCTCCCGGAGCGTCTCGAGCGTCACGCCGCCGCTCGCCTCCAGCTCGGCGCGGCCCGCCACCTGGGCGACCGCGGCACGGAGCTGGGCGTCGTCCATGTTGTCGAGCAGCAGCCGCGGCGCGCCGGCCGCGAGCGCCTCGTCGATCTCCTGCGGGTTGCGGACCTCGACCTCAAGCGTCGCCGCGAGCCCCGGCGCAGCCTCGCGCGCGCGCGCGACAGCCTGTGCGATCCCGCCCGCGGCGGCGATGTGGTTCTCCTTGATGAGGATGGCGTCGTACAGTCCCGCGCGGTGGTTGCTCGCGCCGCCGGCCGCCACCGCCGCCTTCTCGAGCGCGCGCATCCCCGGCGTCGTCTTGCGCGTGTCGAGCACCCTTGCGCCCGTGCCCTCCACCGCGCGCGCGGCGCGCGCGGCGATCGTCGCCACCCCCGACAGGTGGGCCAGGAAGTTCAGCGCGGTGCGCTCGCCCGTCAGCAATGCCCGCGCGCTCCCCTCGACGGTCACGACCGGGCCGCCCTGCTCGCGCCACACGCCCTCCTCCACCAGCCGCTCGCTCCTTGCACCGGGATCGAGCCCCGCGAACACCGCATCGGCCGCGTCCAGCCCATAGATCGTGCCCGGCGCCTTCTGCGTGATCCGCGCGCGCGCCCGCGCGTCGTGAGCGACCGTCGCCTCCGTCGTGACGTCGCCGCTGCCCACGTCCTCAGCCAGCGCGTGACTCACCAGCTCCGTCAGGTCGTGACTGCTCATCGTGTCGCTATCGCCTGTTCGCCGGGACGTGGGCCCAGCCCGCTCGGGCCACCCCGCCGTTCATGGGCCTGGTGAAACCCTCCACCGTTATCCGCCCGACGCCGCCGCGGACAGCAAGTACGAACGCACGAATCCATCCAAATCACCATCCAATACGCGATTAACGTCGCCCATCTCGTAATCGGTTCGATGGTCCTTCACGAGGGTGTACGGGTGCAGCACGTAGGAGCGGATCTGCGAGCCGAAGTTGACGTCCTGCGCCTCGCCCTTCTCGCGCGCGATCTCCGCCTGGCGTTCGCGCTCGAGGCGCTCGAGCAGCTTCGCGCGCAGCATCGCCATCGCGGTCGCGCGGTTCGACGACTGCGAGCGCTCGTTCTGGCACTGCACGACGATCCCCGTCGGCCGGTGCGTGATCCTGACCGCCGAGTCGGTCTTGTTGACGTGCTGCCCGCCCGCCCCTGACGCGCGGTAGGTGTCGACCTGCAGGTCGTCCTCGTTGATCTCGACCTCGCCCGTGTCCTTCACGACCGGCGCGACCTCGACCCCCGCGAAGCTCGTCTGGCGGCGGTGCGCCGAGTCGAACGGCGACAGCCTGACCAGCCGGTGCACTCCCCGCTCGGCGCCGAACAGGCCGTAGGCGTTCTCGCCGCTCACTTTGAACGTCGACGACTTGATCCCCGCTTCCTCGCCCGCGCTCGCCTCCAACAGCTCGGTCTGAAAGCCGCGCCGCTCGGCCCAGCGCATCTCCATCCGCAGCACCATCTCCGCCCAGTCCTGCGCGTCGGTCCCCCCCGCTCCCGCGTTCACGCTCACGAGCGCGTCACCGCCGTCGTAGCGCCCCGAGAACAGCCGCTGCTCCTCGAGCTCCGCCAACCGCGCCTCTACGGACGCGATCTGCTCGTCGACCTCGCCCTGCAGCGACTCCTCCTCCGCGGCCATCTCAACGAGCCCGTCGAGGTCCTCCACGTCGCTCTCGAGCGCCGTGAACGTCTCCAAGCGCCTGCTCGCGCGCGCGTGCTCTGACGACACGGTGGCTGCGCGCTCGGCGTCGTCCCAGAACCCCTCGGCGCCCATCTCCCCCTCGAGCGCGCCCACGCGCTCCTTCAACCCAGCCGGGTCAAAGATAATCCGCGAGGAGCGTCAACTGCTCTCGAATCGCGGATAAGCGCTGCGGGATCGACTCTGTTGGGGCGTCTGTTGCCATTCGGTCACGCTATCAGCCCTCAGGACTACCAGAGCACCGGCACGTCGTAGGCCGCGATCCGCTCATCGTTCGTGACGAGCGTAAGACCCTCACTCTGCGCCTGGGCTACCAGCATCCGGTCGAACGGGTCGCGATGATGTGGAGGCAGCTCGCCGGCGAGGATCCCGTGCTCGAAGGTGATTCGAAGCTCGATGAAGCGGGCGTCCGCGACCTTCTCCATGAGGTTGTCGGGCGCCTTGAGCTTCCCGACGGCTCGCTTGATCACGATCTCCCAGATGCTTGCCGCGCTTACATAGGCGGGCACAACTCCGGCGCTCAGCACGTCGTGAGCGTGCGACGACAGGCGATCCTTCTCACCGACACTCCACAGGAGCGCGTGGGTGTCGAGCAACAGCGGCCTCAATCCCGCGTACCGAACAGGCGCTCGAGTTCCTCATCCGGCTCGTCGAAGTCGTCGCTCATCCAGATCTGTCCTTTGAGATCGCCCATTTGACGACGGACGGGAGGCTCGTCGTAGCGAACCAGCTTCGCCACCGGCCGCGGCCCGCGGCGGATCACGATCTCCTCACCCTCAGTGGCGCGCTCGATCAGGCGCGACAGCTGCGTTTTCGCCTCGGTGACGGTGACGATTTCAGACATGCCTTCATCGTATCAGACCTGGTCGACCTGGTCTTATGATACGTCGAGCGCCATGCTCTTCCTCGGTAGTATGTTAGCCTACAAGCAACTACATGGCTCCCAAAACAACCCCAAAGCCGTTCTCGATACGCATGAGCCCCAAGACCCTTGCTCGACTCGACGTGGGCGCGCGGCGCCGTGGAGAGGCGAAGGCAAGAACGGCCGAGCGACTCATCGACGAGGGCCTGCGCATGGAGGACCATCCCGGCATCGTCTTCAGAGACGGCCCCTCCGGGCGCCGCGCGGCACTCGCCGGCGGCCCCGACGTGTGGGAGGTCGTCGAGACGCTCAAGGACTCGGGCCTGACGGGCGAGCAGGCGGTCGCCGCAACCGCCGAGTGGGGCGTCCTCACGCACGCTCAAGTGCACGCGGCCGTCCGTTACTACGCGGACTTCCGCGACGAGGTAGACGAGCGGATCGCTCATAACAGCGAGGAAGCCGACCGGCGGCGGGCGGCATGGGTCAGAGCGCGGGAAGCGCTCGTTTCCTGAGTCGTAACTTGAAGCTCCTCATCGACGAGATGTACCCGCCCGCGATCGCCGAGCAGTTACGCGACCGCGGATACGACGTCGAAGCGGTGACCGAGCGCCCAGAGCTACGCGCGCTCGCGGACGCCGACATCTTCGCGCTGGCCCAACAGGAGCAGCGCGCCGTCGTCACCGAGAACATCGACGACTTCAGCATCATCGCCGACGGCTACGACCAGCGCACTCAAGCGCACTTCGGCCTCGTCCTCGTCCCGCCCGGCAGCTATCCGCGCGGCAATCCGGGAACGATCGGGCGCATGGTCACCGAGCTAGACCGCCTTCTGAGCGAGCATCCAGACGCTACGGCGATGAGCCCACGCTACTGGCTGTGAGCGGGCTCAACTGCCCTGCACCGCCTGGAGGACCTGCTGGCCGTCAGGCGTCAGGCGCCAGGCGTTGGGCTTGCCTGGGCTGGATGAGGTCTTTGCGAGCAGGTCGAGGCCGGCGAGGCGCATCAGCAGCCTCGAGACCTGGCCTTCGTCGGCGATCTCCGTTCCCTTCGCGATCTCGCGGTTGGACGAGTCGGGGTGCTCGCCGATGAACAGCAGGCAGCGCACCGTGCGACACGTCAGGCGCGTGTTCAGCTGCTCGAGCACCCGCCCGTTCGCGCGGCCCCTGCGCGAGCTCGCCGGTCGGTCCGGCAGCTCGGGAGGCGGACGCACGAGCTCCTCCCCGGCCGCGAGCGGGCCGAGATACGGCAGCACGATCAGGGCCATCAGCCGGCCGAGCAGCTCGCTCAGCGGCGGCGCCACCTCGCGGTCTGCCGTCGCGGTCGCCCTCTCCGCCGAGGCACTCTTTGCTCGTGCCCCAACCCGCGCGCGCCAGGCGAGTATGGTCGGCCCCGCACCCAATGCCTCGACCACGCACGCGCGCGCGAGCTCGGGCTCCGCGTCGAGACAGGCCAGCCCCGTCGCCACCGCGATACGCACACCCTCTCGCCATGTGTCCTCGCGCGCGTACGCCTCCCCCATCTGTGCGGCGATCAGCGTGATGCCCTGCTCGAGCGCCGCGATCAAACACTCCTCGCGGCCCGCGAACAGTTCGTAGAACGTGCGCCGCGAGATCCCCGCGCGGGCCACGACCCTGCTGACCGATGCGCCCTGATATCCGCCCGCGGCGGCGACCTCGACCATCGCCCCCAGCAGCCGCGCGCGCTGGATCGCCTCGACCCGGTCGCGCGGCAGCGAGTGCCGGCCCGCGCGCAGGCGCGGTCCCATGGCTACTTCTTCTTTCCCTCCGTCTTGGATTTCGGCTTGCTCCGCTTGATCGGCCCGAACCTCTTCCTCGCGGTCGCTTCACACTTCGTCTTCTTCGACTTGCTGCGGTCCTTGTGGCAGGCCTCAACGCGTTGGCGAGCTTCTGGCCGCGGGTCAGTGGCTTCGCCTTTGGTTTTACGATCACGGATGGGATTAGGTTCCCCGGTCCATGGAACGTGAGCGAGCCGGGGGTCGCGTCGTTGGGGGGTGCGACGGGGTTCTGACACGCGTCGCCCTCACACGCGGGTGGGGCCGGGGGTGGCGGCGGCGGGCACGGCGATTCGGCGGTACAGACGTGGGCGTCGTAGGCATCGAAGGCAGTATCGATGTCCGTCGGCGCAAGCGGCGAGGCGGTGAGGAAGAAGACGTCGTTGCCCGATTCGCTGGCGTCGAGGAAGGCCGATTCCTGCGCGGAGGTGCCGGAGGAGATCAGACCGACGCAGCCACCGGAAGATCTCCCGAAGGTGGTGCTCGACACTGCGCAATCGCCGACGCCTGGTTGCTCGTACTCATAGACGTCCTCGACCCCATTGGAATCCTGGGGTACGAGGGCGTCGTGGCTGTCGAAGAACAGGCGGCTGCTGTCGGAGAGATAGCGGGATTGGTAGCGCGCCGAACCAATTTTGTATGGCGTCCAGCCAGGGACCGAGGCGGCAAGCCAATGTTCTTGCCAGACCTGGGGGCGGTCGACGAGCGGAAAGGGAGGATGGGTCGACTCGCGAAAGCCGTTCGGACGGGCGCCGGTCGGGTTGCACGACGCGCACCTCAAGGTCGCCGCTTCGCCGGCGGAGCCAGCGTGATAGAGATAGACCTCCTCGTCGGGCTGGCCGCTGACCGCGTCACGATTGTCATATCCGGTGAGCGGTTGCGCGGACATGAAGGCAAGCCACTGGCCGTCGGGGGAGACTCTTGCGGTCATTTCCACCAGGTTTCCACCGCCACCCCCGCCTGCAAACCAGTCGGGAGCGTCGCTGTTGGACAGCATCGCGACCAACTGTTCATCAGCGTTGCCCAAGCTAGATAGCAGCCCCTTTTCGGAGGCTGAGACACACGCCGGTCCATTGCCTCCACAGAGAGCTCCCGATTCCGAAGGAACCTGGCTAATCAGTTCGAGAGCTCCCGCGTCCCACTGATACAGGCTCTGACCGTTACTGGTGAAGCCTTCCGTCAAAGGCACTTCAGCGCTGAGGACGACGTGATCGAGGTCTGGGGTTGCGTCAACAAAATGCACACCTCCTTTAAAGATTTCCGGCTGAAATTCGCTGCCGCCGAATTTGGTGCCGGAAGGGACGTTGGCCGCCGTTACCAGCGGCGTATATTCGCCGTCTGATTGACGCAGGTAGGGGCTGCGTTCGGTTGCCTGCGGGGAGAGCGGTGTCGCGCCTTCTGGTTCGACCGCGCCGACGGACAGATCGGGTGAGAAGATCTGATACTCGCCGAGGTTGCCGACGGTCAGGCCACGCTCGGCTTCATGGGGCGTGGCGATGTCCTGTGTGGACCAACCGGCCGCGCCCCGGTGTGCCAGCAGCTGGTTTGTGGCGAAGCTGCGGCTGCCGGGCGCTTCGGTCTCGATCGGCCCCCTGGCGATGTAAGCGAGAGCGGAGCCATCGGCGGCGGCCTGGATCGGGCCACCATCTTCGGCGATCGATTCGAGCGGGATGCCGTTCTTGTCGGGCGGAGAGACCATTTCCCAGGCGCGGCCGTCGGGAAGGATCGACGCGGCTTCCCCTTGAGTGGTGAATGAGCGATCCGGGCCGTCAACGGTGCCAAGAGCGTTCTCCGCGACCACTCGATAGTGGTAGTCGACGTTGGGCGTTAGACCCTGCAGGCGAAAGCTCGCGATCCGCGCGACTTCTTCGGAGCCCACGTCGATTCCAGGTGGGATGGGCACGTCGGTGCACGCGGTGGGGCTGCTCGCGCAGCTCACCGTGCCGTATTGGAAGTAGACGGTGGTGTCGCTTCCCAGCGGGTTGACCTGTGCCGTCAGCGAGGCGCTCGTCGAGGCGACTTCGGCCGCGTACTCCTGTTGGATCAGCGCGGCGGGCAGGGTCGTGAACTGCTGGTCCGGGCCTGGGGTCATGCCGTATTTGTTGCTCGCCACGACTCGGTAGTGGTAGGTCGTACCGATCTTCAGTGTGCTCAGTTCCGCGACGGGGACCGCGACGGGTTCCTGGCCGGCTACGATCGTGCCGTCGGGAACCGGGACGCTGGTGCCGTAGGAGGTCGTTTCGCCTTATTCGAAGCGGTAGGTGGTTTCGGCGCCTTCGGGGTCGATCTGTGCCTGCAGCGTCGCGGAAGTCTGGCCCGCCTGCGTAGCGGGCGCGACTTCCGCTTCGGCCTGTACCCGCGGCGGCCCGAACGTTCTGAATTGCCCGTCTTTCCCTACGGTCGTGCCGATCGCGTTGACGGCGACCAAACGGTAGTGGTACGTGGTGTTCTCAGCAAGCGAGCCGAGCGTCGTTGCAGCGGCCACAGGACTGCATTTCGGGCCGCCCATGGCTAAAGCAAACTGTATGTAAATCTCACGCTGGGGGCAGAGGCTCACAAACGGCCCTGTTCCTGGACTCAAGACCCGTAATACCACGTTGACAACAAGGAAATGACGCGACGCGTCACGCCCGCACAGGGCCAATTACCAGCCAGTCGTCAAGCGGCCCAGGGCGCGGAAACGGGCCCCAGGAGCCATCTGAGAATTTCATCCCAAGCACGTGCTTGGCTTTGGAGTAGTGACCGCCATAGCCGCTATCCGCATCCTCTGCGAGACCAACCCCTCGCTCGGGACCTCCGTCGTCAACGGCCTGTTGGCCTGGGCGACCATTCTCGGAGGCGCCACGGCCTTCTTCGCAGGACTGCCGGCTGCCATCTCGGTGTTTGTCCCCGTCAAGCTAGACATGCGAGCGAATGCGATCAATCTCGGGCTCGGGAGAGGTTTTCTGGCGGGTATGGTCGCTGGCCTCTTGACGCTCTTTGTCTTCATCGATAAGCTCGTGACATAAGCACCTTCGACCGCTACGACTTCGCCGGCTCACTGCTTACCGGAATCGCCGGCGTGGTCACGCTCTTGCTGGACGCCCCCCTATGGGCAGTCGTAGCCGTCTACGTTGTCGGAGGCACGATCATCAGCGCCCGGCACCTCCGCGACGACTTCCGCGAGCGGTGACCGGCGCTTATGCGCCGTGACAGCGCTTGAACTTCTTACCCGACCCGCACCAACAGGGGTCGTTGCGCCCGACCTGGTGCTCGCCGTCGACCACGCGCTGCTCGATGACCGGCAACGCTTCGCCTTCCTGCTGCCCGTTCTCGCCAAAGGCCCCCTGGGCGGCGCCCTCGGTACCGAGCCCGGCGGCCTGGGCGGCCGCGGCCACGGCTCCGGCGCCCGCGGCGCTGCGGCCGCCCGAGTATGAGACGCGCCCCGCGCGGGTCGAGCTGCCGGCGGCTGCGAAGGCCGGCATCGGGCCGCCCCCTCCCCCGCCGTTCTGGCCCTCGACGTTGACCTGGACGTTGAAGATCATCCGCGCATAGTCCGCCCACACGCTGTTCATCAGATCGCCGAACAGGGCGAAGGCTTCGTTCTTGTACGCGACCAGCGGGTCGATCTGGGCGAACCCGCGCAGGTGGATGCCCTCGCGCAGGTAGTCCATGTCGTACAGATGCTCCTGCCAGCGCTGGTCGATGATCTCCAGCAGCAGGGCGCGCTCCAGCGCGCGCATCAGCTCCTCGCCGAGCTCCTGCTCGCGCGCCTCGTACTGGGCCAGCGCCTCCTCCTGCAGCTGCGCGATCAGCTCCTCGCGA
>DASYAM010000048.1:0-2787 GCA_036501315.1 Solirubrobacteraceae bacterium | reverse complement strand
GCTTGACCGACGGTCTTACCTTCATGATCCCTTTCGGCTGGTCCCGGCGACCCGGCTCTGGCTGCCGTTGCGGCCGCCGCTACCTGGTCGTGGAGAAGCTCTCGTGCGCGGCAGAACACCTCGCATCCGAGCAGAAGCGAGGATGGTAGCACTACTTCGCGGATGACCGGCCTCTCGCTCGCAGGCGGCTGGCCCTCGGTCGCCACAAGCCGTCGTCGGACGCGCGCGAGGCGGCCTCGCCGGCGCGAGGTCAGCTCGCGCTCGCCGCGCCCTCGGCGACAGGCTCGGTCGCCGGGACTGCGCGATCGAGGTGCCACGGCGTCAGGATTCGCGGCCCCGCGCCGGTGATCGCGACCGTGAACTCGAAGTGCGCGGCCGGGGAGCCGTCCTGGGAGAAGATCGCCCAGCCGTCGCCGCCCACGCGCACGGCGGGGCGCCCGGCCGTCGTCATCGGCTCGACTGCGATCACCATGCCCTCCTTTAGCAAGGGCCCCTTGCCCGGGGTGCCGTAGTTCGGCACCTGTGGATCCTCGTGCATGTTGCGTCCGACCCCGTGACCCACGAGCGAGCGCACGACCGACAGCCCCGCCCCCTCGGCCACCGCCTGGATCGCGCTCGAGACGTCGCCCATGCGGTTGCCAACCAGGCACTGGGCGACGCCGGCGTGCAGCGACTCCTCGGTGGCGCTCAGCAGGTTGCGCGCCTGCGGGCTTACCTCCTCCACCGTGAAGGTGCGCGCGGCGTCCGCGACCCAGCCGTCGAGCGTGACGCCGACGTCGATCGAGATGATGTCGCCTGGCTCGAGCCTGTACGGGCCGGGAATGCCGTGCACGATCATCGCGTTCGGCGAGGCGCAGATCGAGCCGGGGAAGCCACGATAGCCCTTGAACGTGGGCGTGGCTCCGCGTGAGCGGATGAAACGCTCGGCCGCCGAGTCGAGCTCTGCGGTGCTGACGCCAGGGCGGACCTTGCCCTCGAGCAGCTCGAGCGTCGCGACGAGGATCTCCCCCGCCCGCGCCATCTTCTCGATCTCCTCGGGGGACTTCTTGATGATCACCCTGAGAGCTTAGCTTTTACAGCGTTTCCTCCAGCCGCAAAGTCGCCAGGGTCGCGCGGATGTGATCGTGAACCTCGTCGGCGGTGCGGCGTCCATCGAAGCGATGCAGTAAGCCGGCGCGATCGTAGTGCTCGCTCAGCGGCTCGGTCTGGGAGTGGTAGACCTCCAGGCGACGGCGGATCGTCTCCTCCTTGTCGTCGTCGCGCTGCATCAACCGCGCGCCGTCCTGATCGCAGACGCCATCATGCTTGGGCGGGTCGAACTCGACGTGATAGATGTGACCGGCGTTCTTCACGCACACCCGCCGACCGGCGAGCCGGCGCACGATCTCCTCGTCAGGCGCCTCGATCAGCAAGGCTGCGCTCAGCTCCCGGTCGAGCCCGCTCAGCGCGCTCGCTAGCGCGCCGGCCTGCTCCTCGTTGCGCGGGAAGCCGTCGAGCAGGAAGCCGTCGCGGGCATCCCCGTCGCCGATCCGCTGCAGGATCATCCCGACGATCACCTCGTCCGGAACCAGATCGCCCGCGTCCATGTAGCGCTTGGCCTCCTTGCCGAGGGTTGTGCCCGCAGCCAACTGGGCGCGCAGCATGTCGCCGGTGGAGATATGCGGCAGGCCGAAGTCTCCGCTGAGGCGATCGGCCTGGGTGCCCTTGCCGGCGCCGGGCGGGCCGAGCAGGATTAGATTTAACTCGGACACGCGAGGCAGCCTACCCGCTCGGAGCCGATTCGTACACGCGGGAGAAACATTAGTCCGTGGATGAGATGCGCCCCAGCCAAGCGCAGACATGCTGGTAGCACGGCGAGCATCGCGGACCGATCGAAGATCGGTCAACAGCTCGCTGCTAACTACTTCAAAAGCCCTCGCACTAGTGCGAGAGGGGGGCAGGCCCCCTCCCGGCCTCCCCCCGGCGAGCTACTTCAAAAAGCCCTCGTAACTTCGCATCATCAGCTGCGCCTCGAGCTGCTTCATCGTTTCCAGCGCGACGCCGATCACGATCAGGATCGAGGTTCCACCGAGCGGGATGTTCTGATGCGTGCGCGCGATCAGGATCGTCGGCAGCGCCGCCACAGCCGCAAGGAACAGCGCGCCCGGGAACGTCAGGCGGGCGAGGATACGGTCGAGGAATTCGGCTGTGGGGCGTCCGGGTCGCACGCCGGGAATGAAGCCGCCGTACTTCTTCAGGTTGTCGGCCTGGTCGACCGGGTTGAACGTGACGGCCGTGTAGAAGTAGGTGAAGACGAGGATGAACACCGACTCGCCCACCACGTAGTGCCAGCCGTTGGGCGAGAAGAAGTCGGAGATCTGCTGGCCCCAGTGCGTTTTGACGAGCTGACCGACGGTCGGTGGGAAGGCCATGATGCTCGCGGCGAAGATCACGGGGATCACTCCGGCCATGTTCACTCGCAGCGGCAGGTAGGTCTGCCCGCCCTCGGACATGCGCCTGCCGATCACGCGCTTGGCGTACTGCACGGGGATGCGCCGCTGCCCCTCTTGCACGAACACGATGCCGGCGACTACGGCGAGCACGAGAAACGGCATCATCACCTTGAAGACCTGGTTCTGGGTGGTCCACCACGTCTGGATGCCGGTGGGCAGGCGCGAGACGATCGAGGCGAAGATCAGCAGCGAGATGCCGTTGCCGATGCCGCGCTGGGTGATCAGCTCGCCAATCCACATCAGCATCACGCAGCCGGTGGTCAGGCAGATGACGATCAGGAAGATGTGCGGCGCG
>DASYAM010000047.1:0-31177 GCA_036501315.1 Solirubrobacteraceae bacterium | reverse complement strand
AAGATCGACGCGCCGAGTGGCACGGCCAAGCGCACCGCCGAGCTGATGGCGCAAGCCTCCGGTGGCCCCGAGCCGCCGATCCACTCGGTGCGGCTGCCCGGCCTCGTGGCCCATCAGGAGGTGATCCTCGGCGACGTCGGTCAGACGCTGAGCATCCGCCACGACACGATCAGCCGCGACTCGTTCATGCCGGGCGTGTTGCTCGCGGTGCGTCGCGTCCCCACGCTCGAGACCTCTCCGCTGATCGGCTTGGAGAGCCTGCTGTTTGGGGACGTGCCTTGAGCGCGGACCATCTCGGCCTGTCATTTCTTGCGACGCGGAACCTCACGCTGATCCCGCGGCGCGCGGGCGTGGAATACTGCACGAGATGCTGGACCTCGGAACGATGCTGACGGCGATCGTCACCCCGTTCGACGCGCAGGGCGACGTCGATGAGGGGGCGTTCGTCGCGCTGATGGCTCACCTGGCCGAGAATTGCTCGGATGGGTTCGTCGTGGCGGGGACGACCGGCGAGGCCTCGACGCTGACCGATGAGGAGCAACTCGACCTGATCGGACTGGCCGTGGCCGAGCGCCCGACCCTGCCCGGAGGGCACGGTGCCCGCACGACGATCGTGGCGGGCACCGGCACGAATGACACCCGCCACGCGGTGGCGCTCACCGAGCGCGCGACCGAGCTGGGCGCCGATGCGATCCTGTCGATCACGCCCTACTACAACAGGCCGAGCCCGCTTGGGTTGAAGCGTCATTACGAGGAGATCGCGAAGGCGACCGACAAACCGATCCTGCTCTACAACCATCCAGGACGCACCGGGACGAACATCCCACCCGAGCTGCTCTCAGAGCTCGCCCAGATCGACGGGATCGAGGGCGTCAAGCAGGCCAACCCGGCCGAGCTGCAACCGATCGACGGTCTCGAGATCTACGCGGGCGACGACGCGACGTTCGCCCGCACGCTCGACATGGGCGGCGCCGGCGGGATCCTCGTCGCGAGCCATTTCGTCGGGCGCGAGCAGCGGCGAATGGTCGACGAGCCCGAGCGCCGCGCCGAGATCGACGAGTCGCTCAGAGACGTTTACGAGACACTGTTCCTGACGTCGAGTCCGACATGCGTGAAGGCGGGGTTGAACCTGCTTGGTCGTGATGTCGGCGGGGTGCGCCTGCCGATCGTCGAGGCGACGGAGGAGGAGCTTGCGGCGGTGCGCGCGATGCTCGAGCGCCACGGCCTGCTCACCGCCGGCGGCGATGGCGCAAGCGCGGCGCCGCGTTCGTCGATCTCCGCCTCGACCGAGGCGCCGCACGCGTGAGCAGCTCACTGCGCGTCCTGCCCCTGGGAGGGCTGGGGGAGATCGGCAAGAACATGACGGTGGTCGAGCAGGATGGCCGGATCGTGGTCGTCGATGTCGGTCTGCGTTTCCCGACCCCGGAGATGGTCGGCATCGATCTCGTGCTGCCGGATTTCTCGTATCTGCGCGAGCGCGCGAAGGATATCGAGGCGATCGTGATCACTCACGGGCACGAGGATCATCTCGGCGCGCTGCCATGGGTCCTGCGTGAGCTCGGCGTTGAGGGCCATGCTCCGCCGGTGTACGGCGGTGGGCTGACGGTCGCGATGGCCAGGTCGAAGCTCGACGAGCACAAGCTGCGCGACTCGGAGCTGAACGAGGTCTCGCCCGGAGAGGCGTTCGAGCTGGGGCCGTTCGAGCTCGAGATGGTGCACATGACGCACTCGATCCCCGACTCCTCTGCGGTCGCGCTGGGCACGGAGCTCGGGACGGTGCTGATCACTGGCGACTACAAGTTCGACCAGACCCCGGTGGACGGCGAGCCGGCGGACGTCTCGCGCTTGGCGGAGCTCGGGCGCGAGGGGGTGCTGCTGCTGTGCGGAGACTCGACGAACGTCGACCGTCCCGGGTTCTCGCCGTCGGAGTCGGTCGTCGGGCCGCACCTGGAGGAGGTGTTCGCCCGCTGCGAGGGCAGGATCGTGGTGACGAGCTTCGCGTCGAACATCCATCGCGTGCAGCAGGTCGTCGACGCCGCCGAGGCGCTCGGCCGGAAGGTCGCGCTGGTCGGGCGCTCGATGCGCAAGAACGTCGGTATCGGCCGCACGCTCGGCCACATCGAGGTTCCCGACGGGATGCTCGTCGGACCGCGCGAGATCTCAGACCTTCCGGACGATCGCGTCGTGATCATCTCGACCGGGTCCCAGGGCGAGCCGCTCAGCGCGCTGCGACGGATGGCCTATCGCGATCACCGCCAGGTCGAGCTGAAGAGCGGCGACACGGTCGTTTTCTCGGCGACGCCGATCCCCGGCAACGAGCGTGCTGTGAACGAGACGATCGACCGGCTCTATCACATCGGCTGCGACGTGATCACACCGCGCGATGCGCCCGTGCACGCCTCTGGCCACGGGTATGCGGAGGAGGTCAAGCTGATGCTGAACCTGACCAAGCCCCGCTACGTGATGCCGTTCCACGGCGATTTCAAGCGGTTGCGCCTGCACGCCCAGCTGGCCGAAGCGGTAGGGATCGACGCGGGGGACATCTTCCAGGGCGAGAACGGGCTGCCGCTCGAGATCGACGCGCGCGGTGCGCGCTTCGGAGCGGCCGAGCAGTCGGGGATGATCTTCGTCGACGGCGTCGAGATCGGCGACATGGCCGACGTCGCGCTGCGCGACAGGCGGATGCTGTCGGCCGACGGGATCTTCATCGTGGTCGTCACGATCGCCGAGCAGGACGGGCGCTCGGTCGTCGACCCCGAGGTGATCTTCCGCGGCGTGCCGTTCCTCGACCAGGCTGACGAGCTGCTCGAGGAGATCCGCGGGACGGTCGACACGACGCTCGCACGGGCGGCGAAGGAGGACATCCGCGAGGTGGATGTCCTCCAGCAGGAGCTGCACGACGACCTCGCGAAGCTAGTCTACGATCGTCTCAAGCGACGGCCGATGGTCCTCCCCGTGGTCGTCGAGGTCTGAGAACGTGTTTGGGAAGGAGTGGTGCGTTCGGTGCGTTCATGGACCAAGCTGGGCGTCGCGGGGCGGTGAAGAGCGTGCTGGTGGCACGTGTGAGCCGTCACGTGGCGTCCAGCGCAGTGTCCAGGGACGTATCCGGACGTGCCGATCCTTTCCAAGCACGTTCTAAGGCGACGGGCAGCCGTACCACGAAGCGCGCGCCGACCCGACCCTCCGGGTTGTGTGCTCGGTCGACCGACTCGAGCGTGACACTGCCTCCGTGGGACTCGGCGACCGCCTTGACGATCGCGAGGCCGAGACCGAAGGAGCCGCCGACCGCGCCGTCCCGGCTCGGTGCCCCGCCGGCGCCGCGGACGAAGCGCTCGAACAGGGTCGGCGCCAGCTCGGGCGAGACGCCGGGACCGTCGTCTTCGACGATCAGCTCGGCCCAACCGTCCTGCTCGGCGGTCAGCACCCGGATCTCAGTGCCGGGCGGGGTGTGACGCAGGGCGTTCTCGAGCAGGTTGATCGTGAGGCGGTGGAGCTCATCGCGCGAGGCGTCGACGACAGCGGGATGGACATCGAGGGAGATGTTGTGCGCCGTACTCACGGGACCGAGCTCGCCGGCGGCCTCGACGACGATCTGCGCGATGTCGCACGGCTCGTGGGCGACGACTCGCCCGACGTCGGTGCGCGCGAGCAGCAACAGATCGGCGACCAGCCGGCGCATCCGCCGGGACGAGCGCAGGGCCGAGCTCGCGGCTTCGCCCTGCTCGCCGTGCAAGGATTCGGCTAGCAGCTCGAGGTTGGCGAGCACGCTCGTCAGGGGGGTGCGCAGCTCGTGCGAGGCGTCGGCTACGAAGCGGCGCTGGCGGGCGAGCATCGCCTCGGTCTCCGCGCGCGCGGCGTCGAGCTCGCGGAGCATCCCCTCGAGCGTGCGCGCGAGCTCTGACACCTCGTCCTCGGCCTCGGACTGGGGGACCTTGCGCGACGGGTCACGGGTGCGCGCGATCTCGGCCGCCGCGGAGGTGAGCAGCGCGATCGGCGCCATCGCGCGGCGCGCGATCGCCATGCCCGCCAAAAGCGCGAGGCCGGTGCCGGCGAACACGCCGAGCAGCAGGAACAGCTCGACGCGCTTGACGGTCGCCTCGGTGTCGGACACGCGACGGCCGTACTGCACGATCACCTGGCCGATCGGCTGGCCGGTGTTGTTGAAACGCACGAGCGCAGGTCGCGACAGGACGCGATATCCGTGCACCGTGGTCGCGCCGGCTTGGGGCGGCCCGAGCGGGGGCGCGCTCTTCGGTTCCTCGGCGACTGTGACGCCGCCGAGCGTGAAGATCTTGATCGCCGCGTGGTCGGTGCTCGAGGCGAAGTCCGACAGCGGCGGCTGGATCGCGACGATCTGAAACGCGGCGTTGACCCTGATGTTCAGCTGCGAGGGCAGCTGCTCTGCGGTCTCCTGCACCTGGCGATTGAAGTCTGCGCGGATGCGGTGCACGGTCAGCGAGCCGATCGCGATTGCGAACACACACAGGATCACGAACGTCAGCAGCGCCGAGACGCCGGCCAGGCGCAGGCGGATCGGCAGCCGGTCGAAGCTGCTCGACAGGCGCTCTGCGCCGCGGCGCGCTCTATGCGCGAAGGACGTAGCCGGCTCCCCTGATCGTGTGCAGCAGCCGCGGCTCGTCCTCGGCCTCGAGCTTGCGGCGCAGGTTCGAGACGAACACCTCGATCGTGTTGGTCGTGGAGAACGGGTCATAGCCCCACACCTCGTCGAGCAGGCGCTGGCGCGAGATCACGATCCGCTCGTTGCGCATCAGGTACTCGAGCAGCTCGAACTCGCGCTGGGTCAGCTCGATCGTGCGCTCGCCGCGCACGACCTCGTGCGTGTCCACGTTCAGCGATAGGTCGGATACGCGCAGCGGCGCCGACCCGCGCGGGGGGCGGCGGCGCAAAAGGGCGCGCATGCGCGCGAGCAGCTCCTGGCGCTCGAACGGCTTCACCAGGTAGTCGTCGGCGCCCGCGTCGAGACCCTCGACGCGTGACTCGAGCGCGTCGCGGGCGGTGAGGATCAGGATCGGCACGTCGTCGCGGTCGCGCAGCGAGCGGGCCACCTCGAGGCCGTCGAGCTCGGGTAGGCCGAGGTCGAGGATCACGAGGTCGGGGGCGAACGAGCGCTCGTGCTCGAGCGCGGCACGCCCGTCGGCGACGGTGTGCACCTCATAGCCCTCCATGCGCAGGGAGCGCTGGAGCGCTTGGGCGATGTCTTCGTCGTCCTCGACGACCAAGACGCGTGGTGCACGGGAGAAGTCGTTCATGAGCTGGCTCTTTATGTAAGCGATGCGGACTAAAGCAATCGTAAGGGACCGTAGGGAGTCGGCGTTCTTTCCCGGAGGAAGACGTGTCGATCGGTTCGGGTGGTGGGGAGGTTCTTGTGCGGCGACGTCGAAGTTGCGCGGGATGGCTTCTGCCCGCAAACGCGCGCCCGCGCGCAAATCAAAGCCTGCGAGGCGCGTGCGCACAAAGTCGCCCGTACGCCGCTCGCGTTCCTCCGCGCGCGGCCGCGGCCGGGGGGGATGGGCGGGCGGCTCGTGGTCGCTGCCGCGCTCGCTGCCACGGCTGCCGGAGCTCAATCAGCGCCAGCGCGACGTGATCGGCCTTGCGCTCGTCGCCGTCGGCGTGTTCATGGCCTTCGTGTTGTGGGGACACTGGGACGGTGGCCGCGCCGGTCACGGGCTCGCCGTGGCACTTGGCTGGACGGTCGGCCGGGCACGGGGTTTGGCTCCGATCGTGCTCTTGGGCAGTGGCGGCGCGTTGCTGCTGCGTCCGGTGTGGCCGGCGCTTCGTCCGCTGCGCACCGGCGCGATCTGCCTGTCGGCATCGATCGTGCTGGCGCTGGCGGCCGGCACCCTTGGGGTCAGCTCGGACCCCGAGCGATCGGCAGCGGGACAGGCCGGCTCGTGGTCTTCGGCGTTCTTGCAAGCGCATGGCGGCGTGGCGGGCGAGGCGCTCTATCAGGCTTCACACAGGCTCGTGCAGAGTCTCGGCGTGGACATTCTCGTGGTCTTCCTGTTCCTGATCGGCGTGACGCTGCTGACGGGGGCTTCGCTCGCGACGGCGCTGCGCGTGACCGGGAGCGGGCTGATCGACACGACGCGGATGGTCCGCGCGCGCGTCACCGCGACCGAGCATCGTTTGGGGGGCTCACCTGCGTCGGCCCAGGCTCCGACGCTCGCGCCTCCCGAGCCTGACGAAGGAGAGCTGATCGTGCGCTCAACCCACGTCGAGGCGCCGCCGCGGGACCTCGAGCGGGCGGAGCGGGACCCGTGGGAGGCGGATCTCGGCGGCGATCCGGGCGAGCAGGAGCATGTGGAGCATCCGGCGGCGGCCGATCTCGCGGCGCAGGCAGCCGCGGAGGACCTCGCGGGGGAAGAGGAGGAGGAGCCGCAGATGGAGGGCGTCGCCCGGGCGGAGCCGGCCGACGAGATCGATCCGAGCGCGCTCACCCCGCAGGGCAGGCTGCGCGAGGCCGTCACCGACGATCCGAGCTTCGTGTGGGAGCTGCCGGACACGAACCGGCTGCTGACGCGCTCGACCAACGAGCAGACACGCCCGGACACAGCCGGGCAGGAGCGCACGGCGAGCAGCCTGACCGAGGCGCTAGGGCACTTCGGCGTGCAGGCGAAGGTGATCGGCACGGTCGCCGGGCCACACATCACGCGCTATGAGCTGCGCCTCGCGCCGGGCACCAAGGTCGCGAAGGTCGCGCAGCTGAAGGACGACCTCGCCTATGCGCTGGCGGCGACCGACATTCGTATCCTCGCTCCGATCCCCGGCAAGCAGGCGGTCGGGGTCGAGGTGCCGAACGCCCACCGCAAGATCGTGCGTCTCGGCGATGTCTACCAGGAGCCGCCGAAGGATTGGTCGCCGCTGACTGTGTGGCTCGGGAAGGACGTTGCCGGCAAGGCGATCGGCGCGGACCTCGCGAAGATGCCCCACCTGCTCGTGGCGGGTACGACCGGCGCGGGGAAGTCGGGCGCGATCAACGCGATGCTCTCGAGCGTCCTCTTGCGCGCGACTCCGCACGAGGTGCGGCTCGTGCTTGTCGATCCCAAGCAGGTGGAGCTCAACCATTACGAGTCGATTCCACACCTGCTCACGCCCGTGATCACGAGCCCGCGGATGGCGGCGAACGCGCTGCAGAACCTCGTCAAGGAGATGGAGCAGCGCTACGGGATCATGTCGATGGCACGCACGCGTAGCTTGATCGAGCTGAACAAAGCGCGCGCCAAGCGCGGCG
The DNA here is from genome assembly GCA_036501315.1 of Solirubrobacteraceae bacterium. GTDB lineage: Bacteria > Actinomycetota > Thermoleophilia > Solirubrobacterales > Solirubrobacteraceae > Palsa-744. The sequence continues at coordinate 23,925 of DASYAM010000047.1, read as the reverse complement.
AAGCTCCGCTGCCCTACATCCTGTGCGTGATCGACGAGCTCGCCGACCTGATGATGGTGGCGCCGGCAGACGTTGAGGACTCGATCATCCGCCTCGCGCAGAAGGCGCGCGCGGTCGGGATCCACCTCGTGCTTGCAACCCAGAGCCCGCGTGTGGATGTGATCACAGGCATGATCAAGGCGAACGTGCCGTCGCGGATCGCCTTCGCGGTCTCGAGCCAGACCGACTCGCGCGTGATCCTCGACCAGAACGGCGCCGAGTCGCTGCTGGGACAGGGCGACATGCTGTTCAACCCGGTCGGCTCGTCGCGATTGCAGCGTATTCAGGGCGCCTATATCGACGAGGCGCAAATCGCCAAGCTGACCGAGTTGTGGCGCAAACAGGGCGAGCCGGAGCTGCGCGAGGAGCTGCTTGAGGAGGTCGAGCCCTCACAGCCCGAGAGCTCCCCCGACGAGTTCGATCCGGACGAGGACCCGCTGCTGCGCGACGCGATCACGCTCGTGGCGGAGATGCAGACCGCCTCGACCTCGATGCTCCAGCGTCGCTTGCGCCTCGGCTACACGCGTGCCGGCCGGATGATCGACATGCTCGAGCGGCGCGGGGTCATCTCCGGCTATGAGGGCTCGAAGCCGCGCCAGGTGCTAATCGCCGAGGCGGACCTGCCGCGTGTGCTTGCCGCGCTGGAGTCGCCCTCTGCCCAGCCGGCCAGCACGATCAGCGACTGAGCGGGACTGGGCGAGCGGTAGCCTCTTGACCGAGATGCCCGAGATCGGATCAACCCTGCGCGAGGCCCGTATGCACGCGCGCATCGACGTGTCCGAGATCGAGGCGCAGACGAAGATCCGGGCCAAGTACCTGCGCGCGCTCGAGAACGAAGAGTGGAGCCTGCTTCCCGGCCCCACATTCGTCAAGAGCTTCCTGCGCACCTACGCCCAGGCGCTGGGCCTCGACGGCAAGGCGCTCGTGGAGGAATACCGCCTGCACCACGAGCGCCCGAGCGAGGCGGCGCTCGAGCCAATCGTCTCGACTCCCCAGAGCGCCCGCGCGCGTGTGCGCGTCCCGGGTGCGCGACCGTCGCGTCTCTACATGGCCGTCGTGGGTGTCATCGCGGTCGTGATCGTGCTGCTGATCGTCGGTTTGGTCTCCGGCGGCAACGGCGGCTCGGGGACCCACACGCCCTCGACCTCGGCGAGGGTTCCCGCCAAGCCCGTCGCTGGCCATCATGGGACGACGCATTCCCCGAGCTCTCATGTCGCAGCGGCCCATTCGACGCTCGTGGCGCTGTCGCTACGGCCCACCGCCGCGGTGTACGTGTGCCTGATCGGCGACGCCGGGCGCAAGCTGATCTCGGGCGCCGAACTGCACCCCGGAACGACCACGCCGACTTTCCACGCCAAACGTTTCGAGATCACGCTCGGCAACGCGTCGGTCACCATGTTCGTTGATGGGCAGCCGCGGACCGTTCCTCCCTCCAGCCAGGCCATCGGCTACTCGATCACGAAGGCCGGTGGCCGCAAACCGCTGCCGGCAGGTCGGTTGCCGACCTGCACGTGAGCGCGCGCGCGGGAATAGTCGTCACCGGCACGGAGGTGCTCACCGGCCGGGTCTCCGATCGCAACGGACCGTGGCTGGCCGAGCGGCTGCTCGAGCTGGGGGTGGAGCTGGCCTATGTGACGATCGTGGGGGACCGTCCGGCCGATATGGAGCGGGCGCTCGGCTTCATGGCGAGGGATGGCGTGGACTTGATTCTCACCAGCGGTGGGCTCGGTCCGACCGCGGACGACCTCACCGCCGAGGTCGTCGGGCAGTTTCAGGGGCGTGTGCTCGAGCTGGATACGGGACTCGAGGGACGGATCGCCAAGATCGTGGCGCCCCTGGCCGAGCGCTGGCCCGACCTCGATCGGGAGGCGATGGCGGCCGGGACGCGCAAGCAGGCGATGGTTCCCCACGGGGCAACAGTGCTCGAGCCGGTCGGAACCGCGCCCGGGTTTGTGGTTCCGCCTCTCGAAGAAAGGAAGGGACCGACCATCGTGGTGCTGCCCGGGCCGCCGCGCGAGCTGCAGCCGATGTGGGGGCAGGCGATAGTCACGCAGGCGTTGCGGGAAGCGTTGCGGGGCTCGACGGAGTACCGGCAGCGGACGTTGCGGCTGTTCGGCATCCCCGAGTCCGAGATCGCCGAGACGCTGCGGGTCGCTGAGCGCGAGGGGGTGGAGCTCGGCGAGCTCGAGGTCACGACCTGCTTGAAACGGGGCGAGGTGGAGGTCGTCACGCGCTATGAGCCCGCCGCCGACGGCGTGTACGGTGCTTTCGTGGAGGTAGTCAGGAGGCGTCACGCGGACACCCTGTTCTCCGAGGACGGCAGCACGGTCGATCAGCAGGTCGCGACCCTTTTGCACGGAGATGCATCTCACCCCTTAAGGACGATCGCCACGGCCGAGTCCTGCACGGGTGGGCTGCTGGCGGCGCGGCTGACCGATCCTGCGGGCGCTTCGGACTATGTGAAGGGCGGGCTTGTCGTCTATGCCAACGACGTCAAGGTCGCTCAGGCGGGCGTTTCCGCCGAGCTGCTCGAGCGTTACGGGGCCGTCTCCTCCCAGGTGGCCGTGGCGCTGGCAGAAGGGGTAAGATCCCGCCTTGGCACGGACGTGGGGGTAGGAAGCACAGGCATCGCCGGACCAGGCGGCGCCACCGAGGAGAAGCCTGTCGGCCTAGTTTGGCTGAGTGTCGCGACCGGCGACGGCGAGCCGTTGACGCGCTCGGTCAATCTTCCGGGCGGCCGGGTCGACGTGCGCGACCGCGCGACGACGGTTGCGATGCACATGATTCGCCGCGCGCTGCTGGATCTTTGAGCGGGCGTGCGCTTCGTGGCGCGAGCATGCCTGTGTCGCCGGTCATGTTGTGGATGACCGAGTGCTCGCCCACCGCGCTGGTCGAGCCTGCTCGCCTGTTCCCGAGCGACACGAACAGACGTTCCGTCCGAAGCTATCTCTAGCTTTCTCGGTCCATCTTCGACAGGAGGAGCAAGACCATGCCCGTGACCGATCAGGAGAAGGCGGCCAAGGCCCGCGACGCCGCTCTGCAGGGAGCGCTCACGCAGATCGAGCGCGAGTTCGGCAAGGGCACGGTCATGCGCATGGGCGACGAGGGTGCGCAGGTGCGCTGCGACGCGATCCCCACGGGAGCGCTCTCGCTCGATCTCGCGCTCGGCATCGGCGGCGTGCCGCGCGGGCGCATCGTCGAGGTCTTCGGCCCCGAGTCCTCCGGCAAGACGACGCTCATCTACCACGTGCTTGCCGAGGCGCAGAAGCTCGGCGGCGTGTGCGCGTTCATCGACGCCGAGCACGCGATGGACCCGTTGTACGCCAAGGAGATCGGCGTCGACATCGACGAGCTGCTCGTCTCCCAGCCCGACTACGGCGAGCAGGCCCTGGAGATCGCCGACATGCTCGTGCGCTCCGGCGCGGTCGACGTCGTCGCGATCGACTCGGTCGCCGCGCTCACCCCGCGCGTCGAGCTCGAGGGGCAGATGGGCGACCAGACCGTCGGTGCGCAGGCGCGGATGATGTCCCAGGCGATGCGCAAGCTCGCGGGTAACCTCAACCGCACGCAGACGCTCTGCATCCTCACCAACCAGATCCGCGAAAAGGTCGGCGTGATGTTCGGCTCGCCCGAGACCCAGCCGGGCGGTCGTGCGCTGAAGTTCTACGCCTCCCAGCGCCTCGACATCCGCCGGATAGAGACGCTCAAGGACGGCACCGAGGCGGTCGGCAACAAGGTCCGCGTGAAGGTCGTCAAGAACAAGGTCGCCGCGCCCTTCCGCCAGGCCGAGTTCGACATCGAGTACGGCAAGGGCATCTCCACCTCCGGCTGCTTGATCGATCTTGGCCTCGAGCACAACATCGTCTCCAAGTCCGGATCGTTCTTCTCCTACGGCAACGACCGCCTCGGCCAGGGCCGCGGCAACGCCAAGGCCTATCTCGACGAGCACCCGGCGATGGCTAAGGAGATCGAGGAGAAGATCTACGCCGCGATCGGCATCGGCAAAGACCTCGTGACACCGATCGACCGCGACAAGGACGTTCCCGCGCCGATCGCAAGCGAACCTGCCGTAGCGGCCGCCTAGCGGGTCGTGGACGCGGCGCGGGGCTTTGTCCTCCCCCATTCGGGGACAGGCAGTCGCTCGCGTGCGAAGCACGCCACGTGAATTGCCTGTGCCCGTCAGGGTGCGTCCGCGCCCCGCTTGGTCCACGACCCGCTAGGTAGGGTGTCGCTTTTCGCAGGTACCCTGTGCGTGTGAAGCGCTACCACCTGACGACGTTTGGCTGCCAGATGAACGAGCACGACTCCGAGCGCATGAAGGGCATGCTCGAGTCGCTCGGGTACGGGGAGGCCCCAGAGCGCGACGGGGCCGACCTGATCCTGTTCAACACCTGCTCGATCCGCGAGACCGCCGACAGTCGCTTCCTCTCACATCTCGGGGAGGCCAAGCGGCTCAAGCGCGAACGGCCCGAGCGGGTGGTCGGCGTCGGTGGCTGCTGGGCACAGTCGGTCAAGGACGAGGTGTTCGAGCGCTTCCCGTTCGTCGACGTCGCGTTCGGGCCGGGCCAGGTGCACAAGCTCGCCGAGTTCCTCACGAGCGACTCGCTCACCGCCCAGGGCTATTTCGAGTTCGAGGGCTTCACGGGCCATCTGCCAGCGCGCCGGGCGCGGCCGTTTCAGGCATGGCTTCAGATCAGTGTCGGCTGCAACTGCGCGTGCTCTTACTGCATCGTGCCATCCACGCGCGGGCGCGAGGTCAGCCGCCCGCTGAGAGAGCTCGTCGCCGAGGTCGAGGGGATGGCCGTGGATGGCGTGCGCGAGGTCACGCTGCTCGGGCAGAACGTCAACTCCTACGGGCGCGACCTGCGCTCCGCCGGGCATGAGCCCGCGACGTTCGCGGAGTTGCTCACGGCGATCGACGGGATCGAGGGGATCGAGCGCGTCCGCTACACGAGCCCGCACCCGAAGGACATGCGCGAGGATGTGATCCTTGCCCATGCAGAGCTTAAGAGCGTCTGCGAGCACATCCACCTGCCGCTGCAATCGGGCTCCTCACGAATTCTCAAGGCGATGCGCCGCACCTACAATCGCGAGCGCTATCTGGACCGAGTGGCTCTGATCCGCGAGCACGTCCCCGACGCTTCGATCACGACCGACATCATCGTCGGCTTTCCCGGCGAGACCGAGGAGGACTTCTCAGAGACGCTCGAAGTGGCGGAGCTTGTCGGCTACGACAGCGCGTTCACGTTTGTCTTCTCCGCCCGCCGCGGCACCGAGGCCGCCGAGCTGACCGAGGGCCTCGTGCCCCACCCGGTGAAGGTTGAGCGGATGGAGCGCCTGCTTGAGGTCGTCCGCCGTCACGCGCGCGAGCGCGCCGAGCGGTTCGTCGGACGCACCGTCGAGGTGCTCGTCGAAGGACCGTCGCGTACCGACCCCGAGCGGTTGCGAGGCCGCACCCGCCATAACAAGGCCGTCAACTTCACGGGGCTCGCTGTGCCGGGGGAGCTGGTCGAGGTGGAGATCGCCGCCGCGACCAGCCAGACCTTGTCAGGATCAGAACGGCTGGTCGCGCGCGCGGCGAGCTGAAAGAGGACTCTCCGCGCGGCGGGATACGCCTTCCCCGCCGCGCGGCCTGGCCCTGGCTAGGTCTTGTTGAGCTATCGATAGGGCTCCCCAGGCGATGGGCCGCCTGGATCGCTCGAGCTGGCGCTGGGGCCTGCTCCCCCTTTTTGAGCTGGCGTGCCTCCCTTGGCGGGCCCGCCCGCGACCATCGTTGCGGCGAGCAGTCTTGACGTGTTCATGCGATCGAACCTCCTGGATCGGTTGACGAGGTGACGCCTACCATCCTGCCCCTCGGCTCTAAGCAGACCTGTAGTCGCGCGTAAGGACTTTCATAGACCTTTGTATGGGGGACGTAAGCGCCCGGCAATGCTGCGCTGAAGGTGGTCCTCCGTGCGATGTCTGGCAGCGGCGCTCGTCCGATCGCTATGCGAACATATGTTCGTGCGCTGGAGAAACCTGACGCTCGCCGAAGAGGAGCAGCGATGCCTGCCGGGGTATCGCGAGGAGGCGGTCGTGCGCCGCTTCGACGCTCCTGAGGCGCTCGAGACACGCTTCTACGAGGTGTGCGCCCGGTCGGTGCTCAATCGCGTGCCAGCCAAGTCGCGCATGCCATTTCGCTGGACCATTAATCCGTATCGCGGCTGTTCTCATGCCTGCGTTTACTGTTTCGCTCGCCCCACCCACAAGTACCTGGACTTCGACGCGGGCCGTGACTTCGAGCGGGAGATCGTCGTCAAGGTCAACGCGCCCGAGGTGCTACGCGCAGAGTTGGCGCGCCCGTCGTGGAAGCGCGATCACGTAGCGCTCGGGACGAACACCGACCCCTACCAGTGGGTCGAGGGCCGCTACCAGCTGATGGTGGGAATCTGGGAGGCGATGCGCGATTACGCCAACCCTTGCTCGATACTGACCAAGTCGCCGCTGCTGCTGCGCGATCTGCCGCTCATGCTGCAGATCGCAGCGCGCGCCCCCTTCAGCGCGTGCCTGTCAATCCCGACACTCGACGAGCAGGCGTGGCGCGCCACGGAGCCACACACGCCCAACCCGCGCGCGCGGCTAGAGGCAGTGGCTGAGCTCAACCGCGCCGGCATTCCTACGGGCGTGCTGATCGCACCGCTGATGCCGGGGATCAACGACGCACCCCACCAGCTCGAGCCACTATTGCAAGGCGCGACCGATGCGGGAGCTACAAGCATCGGTGGCGTGGCGCTGCACCTGCGCGGTGACGTCAAGGGCCTGTTCGTGGACTGGCTGGGCGATAGACGGCCGGATCTCATCGAGCGCTATCGGGAGCTGTATGCGAGTGGGGCATATGCGCCCCGCGAGGAACGGAGACGTCTCGCGAAATTGGTGTGTCGGCCAGGGGGATCATCCGGCTTCAGGCCGTTGCGGGCACCGGCCCGCGAGCAAGCGGATATCTGGGAGGTCGCTTCGAGCTCTCCCGTGACGCGGCAGGAGAGGCTGTTTTGAGGCCGCCGTAATGACCAGAGCGAACAGGCCCAAGAGCTCCTCCCGCAGGTCATCTCTAGTCTGCAAGCGCGCCCAAAGCCTTCTTTATAGGCTATATGCGTGTTACGATCGTGCAGTGAACGCGACCCAGATCAAGGAGCTGTCGGCGCCGCCGAACACGAGCGAGTGGCTCGAACGCTTGCGACAGGATCCTCCGGTGACGGGCATCTCCTCGGAGGAGATCGTGAGCACGATTCACGACGAGCGTGCCGAGCGCGATGAGCAGATCGGACGCTCCTACGCAACTAGTGATTGATGCTTCTGCGCTTGTAGAGCTGCTGCTGCAGTCGAAGAAGGCGAAGAAGATCGAACAAGCGATTGGCGATGCCCAGCTAATCGCCCCCGATCTGGTGAACCTCGAGGTCATGCAGGTGCTGCGTAGGTTCGAGTTGCGTGGCAAGTTGACAAGGGAACGCGCGAGCATGGCCGTGTCGAGGCTCGTCGAAAGTCAGATCTCACGATTCTCGACGCTGGCACTACTGGAGGAGGCGTGGTCAATGCACGACAACCTCACGGCCTACGATGCGTGTTACGTTGCACTCGCGCGTGAGCACCAGTGTGAGTTGCTGACATCCGACGTCGCGTTGAGCAAAGCGCCACGCCTGAACGTCGTGGTGACGGTTGTCTGAGCGTAACCCGCCGCCGGGGACCTGTCTCAGGTACTCTCAGCGCTTGTCGCGCTGACCCGCGTGCATCGCGCGGGAGATCTCATCCGAGCCGAGCTTGCGAGCGACGAGCGCCGACAGCTCTGGCGCTAGGCCGGAGAAGGCCGCGCCAAGGCGCAGGGGGATGGGGGCGACGTCGATCTCGGCGCGGTTGCGCTCGATCGCCTGGACGCTCGCGCGGGCGACGTCCTCTGGGCTCGAGGTGCCAACGCCCGCGGGAAGGTCGACACCGGCGTCGGCGAACATGCCGGCGTCACGGATGAAGCCGGGGAAGATCGCGGAGACGCCGACACCGCTCGGACGCAGGTCGGCGCGCAGGGCGGAGGCGAAGCCGCGCAGGCCGAACTTGGTTGCGTTGTAGATCGCGGTGCCGGGGGTGGCGGACTTGCCTGCTAGGGAGGACATGAACAGCATGTGCCCCTTGCCACGCGCGATCATTGTCGGGGCGAGCGCGTGCGCGAGCGCGATCGGGGCGCGTAGGTTGACGTCGAGCGCGCGATCGATCTCGTCCATCGTGAACGACTCCAGGCGCCCCGCGGCGGGCAGCGCGGCGTTGGCGAGGAGAATGTCGACCTCGGCGGCCTCCTGTACGAGGCGGTCGATCTCGGCGCGGTCGGAGAGGTCGACAGCGAGCGTGCGCGCGCCCAGCTCGGCGGCGAGCGGCTCGAGCACCTCCGTGCGCCGGCCAGTGAGGATCAGCGTGCCGCCGCGCTCGTGCAGCGCGCGGGCGATCGCCTGGCCGATGCCGCCGGTCGCGCCGGTCAGCAGGATGGTGGAGCCAGAGATCTGCACGAGCTGGGAGCCTACGCCGATGCAGATCGTCGCGCTGTTCGGTCCCACCGGCGTGGGCAAGACCGCCGTCGCGGTAGCGCTGGCGGAGCTGCTGCGCGACCGCGGAGAGGACCCGGTCGCCGTGTCCGCGGACGCCTTGCAGGTGTATGCGGGACTGGAGACGCTCACGGGCGTCGCTACGGCGCAGGAGCACGGTGCGCTCGAACACCGACTGGTGTCGTTCTTGCCGGTCGACGCGACGTTCAGCGCCGGGCAGTACGCGGAGCTCGCGCACGCCGAGATCGACGGGCTGCTGAGAGCCGCTAGACGACCGATCGTGGTGGGCGGCACGGGGCTATATCTGCGCGCAGCGCTGGCCGAGCTCGACCTGCGCCCGCCGCCGCCGGAGGGCGTGCGCGAGCATTGGACCGCAGAGCTCAAGCGGCGCGGAGCGCCGGCCCTGCACGCCGAGCTGGCCGCCCGCGCGGAATGGGCCGCTGAAGGCATCGACCCGAACGATCGTCAACGGATAGTGCGCGCGCTCGAGTCGCTCGAGGGGAGGGAGCCGCCGTATCCGGGCGCCGGTGGGACGCCCGGGAGACCGTCGCAGCTGTGGAGCGAGGAGCTGCGCCACCCGACGATGCTGGCGGGCCTGACGATGGAGCGCGAGGCGCTGTACGAGCGGATCGACGCGCGCGTGGGGGAGATGCTGGCGGCGGGCGCGCAAGAGGAGGTGCGTCGCGCGCACGCTGCCGGCGCTTCGATGAGCGCGCGCAAGGCGCTGGGGTTCGAGGAGCTCCTGACGGGAGACGTAGAGGCGATGAAGCGACGGACTCGCAACTATGCAAAGCGCCAGCTCACGTGGATGCGCAAGCTCGCGGGCGTGCGCACGATCGACGTCACCGAGCGCGACGCTGCCGGGGTGGCGGAAGAGATCGCCCGGTGCTTGGACTTTGCCCAGTAGGTGTTCGCTCCGGCGGCGCCTCGATCCATAGACTGCGGGCCGGATGAGCCGAGTTGGGACAGGATGGGCGAGATGAGATTTGAGAAGTGGCAGGCGCTGGGCAACGACTATCTGATCGTCGAGCGCGGCGAACTGCCGTTCGCGCTTACGCGCGGGCGCGTGCGCAAGCTGTGCGAAGGGCATTTCGGCGTATTCGCTGATGGCGTGCTCGAGCTGTCCCCGCCGACAGACCCGGCCGACGTGGCCGATCTGCGCATCTTCAACCTCGACGGCTCGGAGGCGGAGCTGTCGGGCAACGGCGCGCGCGAGGCGATCCTGTACCTGCGCCGCCACGGGTGGACGGAGCAGGACGAGTTCTCGATTCACACGATCGCCGGGAAGATCCGTCCTACGATCACGGCCCTGGACACCTGCCGCGTGGACATGGGCAGAGCGGGCCTGCGCTCGGACGATTTTCCTACGGGTGCAGAGGACGGACGGGGAGAGGTCAGCTCGGGTGGGCGCGTGTGGTCGTTCCGTCATGTGTCGATCGGCAATCCACAGTGCGCGATCGAGGTCGCCTCCGAGCAGGAGCTGGCGGCGCTCGAGCCGGCGGCGCTCGGGCCGGCGATCGAAGGCGACGCGCAGTTTCCGCATCGCACGAACGTGTCGTGGTACACCGAGATCGGCGATCGTGACGGCGGCGACGGAGACCGGGCTGACCGGCAGAGTCGCATCCGCGCGCGGATCTTCGAGCGCGGCGTGGGAGAGACGCTTTCGTCGGGCACTGGCGCGACCGGGGCCGCCGTCGCATATGTGCTCGGACGGGGAGGGCCCGGCGCGGACGGCGCGCGCGTTAGGGTCGTGCTGGACGGGGGGGAGCTGGAGGTCGAGGTGGGAGAGGATCTGCGCGTGCATCTGACAGGCTGGGCGCGGCCCGTGTTCGAGGGCAGGCTGAGCGAGGAGTTCGAAAAGGAGCTGCATGAAACCGTCTAAACGTCTCGACCGCATCCCGCCGTACGCGTTCGCCGAGCTCGAGCGCAAGATCGCGGAGAAGCGGGCCGCGGGGGTCGATGTGATCAGCCTCGGCATCGGCGACCCCGATCGGCCGACGCCGGCGCTGGTGGTCGAGGCGATGCAGGAGGCCGTGACCGAGCCCGAGACGCACCGCTATCCGAGCAACCGCGGCCGCGAGGACTTCCGCGCCGCGGTGCGCGACTTCTACGAGCGGCGCTTCGATGTGAAGCTCGACCCCGAGCGCGAGATCATCCCGGCGATCGGCGCGAAGGAGGCGATCTTCAACCTCAACCTCGCGTTTCTCGACCCGGGCGATTACGCGCTGGCGGCCGACCCCGGCTATCCGGTCTACACCGGCGGCCCGTGGCTGGCAGGCGGGGAGCCGGTGTTGATGGCGCTCGAGCCGAAGCTCGGCTTCGTGCCGGACCTCGACAAGATCGACGCAGAGGTAGCGAAGCGGGCGAAGCTGATGTTCTTGAACTACCCGAATAACCCCACAGGGGCGGTCGCGCCGGGCGGGTTCTTCGAGCAGGTGGTCGAGTTCGCGCGCGAGCACGAGATCCTCGTCGTCCACGACAACGCGTATTCGGAGATCGTCTTCGACGGCTACCGCGCGCCCTCCTTCCTCTCCACACCCGGCGCGAAGGAGGTCGGGATCGAGGTGTTCTCGCTGTCGAAGGGCTACAACATGACGGGCTGGCGCTGCGCGGTGGCGGTTGGAAACGCGGACGCGCTCGAGACGTATTGGCGGCTGAAGACGAACATCGACTCGGGGTTGTTCGAGGCGGTGCAGCTCGCGGGCGTGGCGGCGCTGTCGCCGGACGCGGACGCGGAGGTGGCCTCGATGAACGAGCTGTACCTGCGCAGGCGCGACCTCGTGTGCGACGCGCTGCAGAAGATCGGCGTCGACGTGCGCCCGCCGCACAGCACGATCTACGTGTGGGCCCCCGTGCCTGAGGGGTTTGCAAGCTCGGCGGCCTACTGCGAGCACGTGCTCGAGCGCACTGGCGTGGTCCTCACCCCGGGCGCCGTCTACGGGCCCGCGGGAGAGGGCTGGTTTCGGATCTCGCTGACGACACCGGACGACCGGCTGGTGGAGGCCGTCGAGCGGTTGGGCAAGCTCGGCGGTTGACATTTTGGGATACACGTGAGCGCGTGCCTGCGAACGGCCGTAGTGGCGCCGGCCACCACACCAGTCGGCACTAGACTGAACAACGAATGGATAGAAGCCGTAACGGTCGTAGCGCCGTCACTCATCGCTTGCCCAATGGGACGAGCGACGGATCACAGCCAGAGCAGCGCGCGCGACAGCGCGCCTTCTGCATAGCCGCGCTGCCCGACGGAGACGATCTGGCGGAGTTGGGTGAGCTGTTGCGCACCGCCGGGGTGGCGGTCGTGGGGGAGATGGTGCAGCGCCGCGAGCAGCCCCACCCGAACACGTATCTCGGCTCTGGCAAGGTGACCGAGGCGAAGGAGGCAGCTAAGGCGTGCGACGCGAACGTGATCGCCTGCGACGACGAGCTGACGGCGCGCCAGGAGCGCAACCTCGAGGAGGCGGTCGGCCTGCCGGTGGTCGACCGCACGACGGTGATCCTCGATATCTTCGCCGCGCATGCGAACAGCGCGGAGGGCAAGCTGCAGGTGGAGCTCGCCCAGCTCGAGTACAACCTCGCGCGGATGCGCGGCCTGTGGACGCATCTAGAGCGCCTCGGCGGCGGGATCGGGACGAGGGGGCCGGGGGAGACCCAGATCGAGACCGATCGCCGCCTGGCACGAGATCGCATCGCTGTGCTGCGCCGCCGCCTGGAGCACGTGAAGGGCACGCGCGACGTGCAGCGCGCCGAGCGCGAGCGCGCGGCGCTGCCGACGATCGCGCTTGCTGGGTACACGAATGCGGGCAAGTCGACGCTGCTGAACGCGCTCACGGGCGCGGAGGTCGGCGTGCGCGACCGGCTGTTTCACACGCTCGACCCGACGACGCGCACGCTCACGCTGGGCGGGCGCGCGCACCTGCTGACCGACACGGTCGGCTTCATCAGCAAGCTGCCCCACCAGGTGGTCGATGCGTTCGGCGCGACGCTCGAGGAGACCCGCCGCGCGGACCTGCTGCTGCACGTGCTCGACGGCTCCGCCGAGGAGGCGCAGATCGAGATCATGCGCCATGCGGTCGAGCAGACGCTCGAGGAGATCGGTGCGGGCGAGAGCCCGCGGCTGCTCGTGCTGAACAAGATCGACCTGCTTGACGAAGAGGCTAGGGACGAGCTGCGGCTGCGTCACCCCGACGCGGTGCTCGTCAGTGGAACGAGCGGCAAGGGCGTCGAGGAGCTGCGCACCCGCATGGAGCACGAGCTGGCGCACACCCTGCGCGCGGTCGAGCTGCTCGTGCCCTACGCCGACGGTGGCAGCCTCGCCGAGCTGCACGAGGCGGCGGGCGAAGTCGAGCGCAAGGACACGCCCGAGGGCGTGCGCGTGCGCGCGTTAGTTCCCGCGCGGCTGGCCGACCGTTTCGCCCGCTTCGCGGTCGCATCCTGACCGCCAGGAGCCGCGACCACCTCAACCCATCATTGATTCTGGCGTGACCCCTTAGCGGTCGTCGCCGCTGCCCGACAAGACCCCGCGCTGCTGGCGGGAGAGGAGCTTGTCGAGGTTGGCCTGCGCGATCTCGTCGAGATCCAGCTTCAGCTCGCTGGCCAGCTGGGCCACGTACCAGAGCACGTCGCCGAGCTCCTTCGCCATCGCCGTGCGACGCTCGGCGGAGACCTGACCGCCCTCGTCGCGGATCGTCTTCTTGGCGTGCTCGGCCACCTCGCCCGCCTCGCCCGCGAGACCGAGGGCCGGATAGGCAAGCCACGCCTCGCGCGGGTACTCGGCGGTGCGGCGCGACAGGCGTTGATACTCGGAGAGATCCACGAGAGCGACTCTACGGCAAGAGCGAGCCGGTTTGACGACGCAACCCGTTAGAAGCCGGTCGGGGCACGAGTAAGGAGCGGCTAAGGTGATCCGTGTGAGCCCTGCTGCCAGCCGATCTTTCGATCAGACTGCTTCTGGGCCGAGGGGGCGCTGATGCGCCAGGGTTGGTTGGCCGGTCGCTATCCCGCGGCGGCCGCGATGGTGATCTTCGCCCTGGTGCCATATCTCGGGCTCTCGGCGGCGCTGCAGCCGCTCACGCCGATGATCGGCCGGCAGTTGCACATGAGCATGCAGACGATGAGCCTGGGATTGGGCATGGCTAATGCCGGCTACGCCGTGGGGACCGTCCTGGCGGTGCAGTTCGCCCAGCTGCTGCCACAGCGGCGAATGATGGTTCTCTACGCCGTGTTGCTCGTGATCGGGTCGATCGTAGTTGCATCGGCACAGGATCCAGCGATGTTCATCGCGGGGCATGTGCTGCAGGGACTGTGCACGAGCTTGCTGCTGATCGCCGCCGTGCCGCCGTTGGCGCTCGGCTTCGGCTTGGAGAAGTTCCGCTGGACGGCGATGATCATGAACGTCTGCATCTTTGGGGCGGTCGCGCTCGGACCCGTGATCGGCGGGATCCAGGCGAGCGCCCACGCTTGGCGGCCACTGTTCTGGGTAGTCGCGGGAATCTCGCTCGCGGCGCTCCTGCTCTCGCTGTTGACGTTCGAGGACGCCCCGCCCGCCGACCCGAGCGCTCCGCGCGCCCCGGTCGCGATCGGCCTGGCTGCAGCGGGATGCGTGGCTGCCTTCTTTGGCGCCTCCGAGCTGTCGACTCACCGCCTCCTGGGACCGGAGACCGTCCTGCCGCTGATCGGCGGCCTGGCGCTGATCGTCGTTCTCGTCGTCTACCAGTATCGAAGCAGCCGCCCGCTCCTGACGGTCCGCACCATGCTGACCAGCACGATCCCGGTCGCGGGGATCGTCCTTGCGTTGTCGGCTGCGGCTGCGTCGGTCTCGGCGACGGTCCTCACCGCCGACGAGCTGGCTCCGCATTACACGCCTCTGCATCTTGGGCTGCTCTATCTCCCCGAGCTGGGCGGCGCCTTGATCACAGCGGTCGCGCTCGGCGTCGTGCTCAACAAACGCCAAATGCACTACCTGCCGTTGGCCGGCATGGCGTTCCTGGCCGCCGGCATCGCGGTGTTCCGGATCGAGGCCCCGCCCACCGAAGCGCTCACCCTGATCGGCTCCGGGCTGACCGGGATCGGTCTCGGCGCGGCGGTCGCCCCGGCGCTGTTCGTCGCGGGGTTCTCACTTGCAGCCGCAAGCCTGCAGCGGGTATTCGCGATCGTCGAGCTCTTCCGGGCGGTCGCCGCATTCATGATCGCTCCGCTGTTCGTGCACTTCGCCGCCACCGTCGGCGCTAACACCAGGGCAGGTACCGGCATCGCGCTGTGGATCGGCTTTGGCCTCGCGATCGCCGGCGCGCTTGCCGCGGTAGGTCTCTACGCGCTCGGCGGCGCCCGCCCGCAAACACCGGACCTCGAGCGCTTCATGGACGGCGAGGGCCCAGCTTGGGACTCACCGCCGCTGCTCGCGGTCGTCCGCAACCACCCGCACCGCCAAACGCTCGCTGAGGAGGCTGCATGACAACGACGCAAGACCTTGAAAGCGGCGCCCGCCTGTCAGGCGGCCCCGTCGTCTTCGCCTATGACGGCTCTGAGCTGGCCAAGCTCGCGATCGACGAGGCTGGGCGGCAGCTCGCGCCGGGGCGCGACGCGCTCGTCCTAACCGTCTGGCAGCCGTTCGACGTGGGGTTCGTTCCGACCGCCGCGCTGCGAATCGACGCCGCCGAGGTCGCTGAGGTCAGAGAGGCGGCCGCGCGGACGGCCGCCGACGGCGCCTCGTTGGCGAAGACCGCGGGCTTCAACGCTCGCGGCCTGGAGGCCGAGATCGCTCCCATCTGGAAGGGCATCGTCGATGTCGCCGACGAGCACGATGCGAGCCTGATCGTGCTCGGCTCCCACGGCCGCACCGGGCTTGCCGGGGTGCTGCTCGGAAGCGTCGCCGAGGCGGTCGCCGCACACTCGCGGCGTTCGGTGCTGATCGTCCACCGCCGCGACTAACCCTTGTATTGCGCCCAGCGGAGTTGAGGCCGAAGGCCAACCCCGCGGAGACCGGGCCGGTTCGAACGACCCAGCAGTCACGGGGAATCGTTCTCGCTTAGATGCCCGCGGCGCGACGTGCGCTGAGATGGGCCTCTCGCTCCAGGGCATCGTCAAGCGGCGCAAGGCTCTGAGGTTCGATGCCCAGCGCGCGGGCGATCAGCCAGTCGGCGAACCAGACGTTCTTGGGCAGGAGCGGGCCATGGAGGTAGGTGCCGATCGTATTACCGCGTCGCGAGCCCTCGAAGCCCGAGCGCCCGTCGTTGCCGTGGCCCTTGAGCACGCGCCCGAGCGGTCGGGCGCTCTCACCGAGATGGGTGCGCCCGCCGTGGTTCTCGAACCCGGCGAGCACGCGCGTCGTGCCATCGCCGTCGAGCGAAACCTCGATCGCGACGTTCCCGATCAGGCGTGGTCCGGGGTCGCGGATCGTGTGGACGTCGAGCAGGCCGACTCCGGGGATCTGCTCGTCATCCAGCGCATAGGAGTGCCCGAGCAGCTGGTAGCCGCCGCAGACGCCGAGGACGATCGCGTTGCGGGCGACTGCGGCGTGTAGGGAATCGCGCTTGGTCGCGATCAGATCCTCGGCGCACAGGCGCTGGTCGCGGTCCTGGCCACCGCCGAGGTAGAAGAGGTCGTGGGCCGCCGGGTCGAGCGGCTCGCCGAGACCGCTCGATGACAGCTCGAAGCCGATCCCGCGCCAGGCGCAGCGCCGTTCGAACACCAGCAGGTTGCCGCGATCTGCGTAGATGTTCATCAGGTCGGGATACAGGGCACAGACGCGCAGCGGGCGGGGGGGAGGAACACCGGCGCTGGACGTGTCAGGCACGGAACATCACGACCTTGCTGCCGACGTGATCGTCGGTCGGAGCTATCTCGCGATGGGTAACGGGCCGCAAGCCGGCCGCGATCGCCTCGCGCTCGAGCGCGAACACAGACACGCGATCGAGCTCGACGAGATTGCGTTCGAGCTGCGGCTCTGCAGTCGGGCCGGCGATTCGGCGCTCGCGCTCGATCACGATGGCGCGCTCAAGCACGCTCACGCGCGTGGCACGGCTGGAGAAGAGGGTCTCCCCGATCCAGGCGGTCTCCGGAGCAGGTCCCGCGCCGCCGGCAGCGCAGTCGAACGGGTCGAGCTCGAGCACGATCGCGCAGGCGAGCAGGCCATCGGACCGTAGGTGGGCATGAGCACAGCGCATGAAGGCGATGCGCTCATTGGAGCCGCGTAGGAGCTGGAGCGTTTGCATCGGCACGAGGCAAAGATCGAAGTTGCGCCGGTCGAGCTCGAACGAGCGGGCGTCGCCCCGGACTGTCTGCACGGGCGGACCGGCAGCGCGCTCGCGCAGCGCGCCGAGCAGGTCGGGGTCGAGGTCGAGCGCGGTGACGTCGTGGCCGGCGCGCACGAGGTCGAGGCTTACACGGCCGGTACCGGCGCCGACATCGAGAACCCGCGCGGGACGATCGCCGTCCCGCGAGCGATCGGCCAGCATGAGCCATAGCGGCAAGTCGGCGCTGTAGGCGCCGCACTCGAGGTCGTGCCAGACGACGTCGGTGGATGTCACGACCATGCGCTGTGAGCCTCTCCGCGCGCGACGAGCAGCTCGCGCAGCGACAGCATCGCGGTGTACGTCGGCAGCGCATACAGCGGCGCATCCCCGTCCGGGCTGTCCGCGGCCGCTTCGCGCAGGGCGGGCGAGAGCTCCGACTGGACGCGGATGCGACCGGGGTCGATGCCCGCGTACTTCAGCCGTACTGCCAGCTCGGGCGCGCGCGTACCGCTGCACGTGACCCGCCGGACGCGCCCGGTGAGCAACTCGAAGTCGGCGTCCCAGATCCAGGAGACGTCGCGTCCGTCGGCGATGTTGTCGTTGAGCACGCCCAGCAAATCGTGCTCGCCGGGCTCAAGCGCGAGCGTGCGCAGCACCTCGTTTGCGCCAGCGGGGTTCTTGACGAGCATGATCTGAAGCTCCCTGCCCATCGCTGTGGAGGAGGTGACCTTCGATCGATCGTCTTGGCCGGTGCTGCCGGGAGATCGGACTGGGGCGGTGGGATTTAGCCTGACGGTCTCGGCACGCCCGAACGCAGCCTTCGTGCTCTGCAGCCCGGCGACGATGTGCTCGAGCGACACGCCGAGCGCGATCGCGAGCGCGGCCGCCGCGAGCGCGTTGTAGACGTTGTAGAGACCAGGCAGCGTCAGCGCGACCTCGGCCGTCCCGGCCGGCGTGGTGAGGTTGAAACGCGCCCCGCGGACGCCTTCGAGTGTCACGCGCGTCGCCGTGACCACCGGCACAGGCCGGTCGCGCCCGCAGCTCTCGCAGCGATAGCGGCCGAGGTGACCAAGGTAGATCGCGTCGAACGTATACGGCGCGCCACAGTTGCGACAGTGCTTGGCGTCGGCTGCATGCGCCATGCCGGAGAGCGCCAGCGAGTCGTCCTCGATACCGAAGAAGAGAGCAGCGTCCCGCTCGCGGCCGAGGTCGGCGATCAGAGGGTCGTCCGCGTTCAAGACGAGGCGCGAAGCGCTGGCGGGACCGTTGCGCAGCGCCTGTGCCCAGCGGGCGGCGATCGTGTCGAGCTCGCCGTAGCGGTCGAGCTGGTCGCGGAAGAGATTGCCAAGTAGGACCACGCGTGGGCTGAGCTGTGCCGCCACCGCGGCGAGCCAGAACTCGTCGACCTCGAACAGCCCGAGCTCTCCCGCGATGCGTCCCCGGGGGCGCGCGGCCGCGAGCAGCGTTGTGGCGATTCCGCCCGCCATGTTCGCGCCCGCCTGGTTGTGGACCAGCGCAATACCGGCCTGTTCTAGGATTCCGGCGGCGAGGACGGCGGTGGTGGTCTTGCCATTGGTAGCCGACACGAGCACGCTGCCGCGTGGCAGGCGAGCGCCAAGCGCGCCGAGAGCGTGCGGGTCAAGACGTAGGAGCACCTTGCCGGGGACGCTTGTCGCGCCGCCGCCGCGCAGGCGGGAGAGCGCGCCGACGGCGCGCGCCAGAGCGAGCTTGGGCGCGAGCCTCGAGCCTGTCATCACCGGCCCGGAAGACTCTCGCCGGATACCGGGCGCTCCTGTCGAGCGGTGGCGGTCGCGCCCATGGCAGGGGATGAAAGCTCCTCCGCGGAGAAGGGTGAGTCCTGTTGCAAGCCGGTCCGAGGCACGAGCATCCTCACCGCTCCCTGCAGCGCCCTGACGCGGACCGGCAGCTCTCCGATCGGATCGCCGTCGGCGTACATCGTAAACGGCCGCTCGGCGCTGACGAGCACCTCACGGGCGCGATGCACGCGCACGCTGGGCTCGTTGACATGTGTGCCACTGAACACCTTCGGCAGGATCTTCGTCAGGAACGCGAGCTTGCCGACGTCTTCCAGGATCATCACCTCGAGCAGGCCGTCGTCGAGCATCGCGCCGGGAGCCGCACGCATGCCGCCACCGTAGGTCTTCGAGTTGGCCGCTCCGACTGTGTAGGCCATGAAGCTCAGGCGCTCGCCCGGCGGGTCGAGCTCGACCTCAAAGCGCGCGGAGCGCCATGCGAGCAGCGCTCTCAGCGCGCCGTACGCATACACGAGGCCGCCGAGCCAGGAAGGCGCTTCGTTTGCGATGCGGTTGGCTTCGCTGTCGAAGCCAACCGAGGCGATGCCCACGAACGCGTGGCCTGTCTCGCCGGCGCCCTGCTCGTGCACGATCCCCAGGTCGACCGGACGGGTGTATCCGTCGGCGACGATCGCGGCCGCCCCGTCGGCGTCGTCCGGGATACCAAGCACGCGTGCGAGATCGTTGCCGCGGCCGCCCGGGATCGCTCCCAGCACCGCTCCCGGAAGATCTCGAAGCACATCGGCGAGCACTCCGATCAACCCGTCGCCGCTGAGCGCCACGACCGTCTCGCCGCGATTCGCGGCCTCGACCGCCAGCGCACGGGCGTGGTCGAGGTCGCGCGTGTCGGCGCGGCGCACCTCAAGCTCACGCGCGCGCAAAGCGCCCTCAACCGTTGGTGCGATCCGCCCGGCCCGGCCTCCGCCGGCGGCGGGATTCACGATCAGGCAGATGGAGCGCTTGACGGTGGACATCGAGCAAGCGTATTGGCCTGTCGGGAACGCCGCCGTGTCCCGCGCGAATACCTCGGCCTCACCGACACGGTCTCATTCGGCCCGGGCCGAAACGGCCCCTACCGTGTCCATCGCTGCTCGCGCATGAACGCGATCACCTCGTCGGGACGGTCGGTGACGACGTAGGCGTCGACGATCGCGCCGGAGGTGTTGATCGTAATCGACAGCCCCGAGTCAACCCGCCTGACCTTCGAGATCGGAGCGATCGGACGCCCCGAGCCCATGCGCGGCGTGACACGCCCGGTGGCCAGACGGTGCACCGCCTCGTGCTCGGCCAGGCGGTCGAGCATCCGCCGATAGCCCTTGCTCGAGGAGTGCTTGTGGTGAGTCTGTTTCGCCATTGGAGACATCTTGGCGCAACTGACCGCGCGAGCGCTGAGGGCGTGTGGCGCTTATGGAGACTCAGCCGCGGCTTTGGCGCGGTCTCGTCGCCGCCGTCCGATCGCCGCAACGATCGTCAGAGCGGCGATCACGACGAACAGCCCGAGCAGGATCCCCGGCGCGAGGCCGAGCCCGCCGAATGGCAGCGAGACGAGCTCGACGACGCCGAGGCCGAGGGCTAGCAGCACGACGATCAAGACGATGATCAGCAGGATGCCGCGCACGCGCGCGAGCACACCGGCGGAGGCGGGGGGGACGAGCAGGCCCATCGCGCGCAGCGCGAACATCTGACGGCCGCTCGGGGGCGTCTGGCCCAGCCGCTCGACGGCGTCCTTCAGATCGCCCGCGCGCCGTTCGGCGAGCGCGAGCGAAGCGTCCGCCATTCGCCTGAGCTGCATCCGCTCCTGCGGGCGAGCCGCGGCGATAGCGCGCTGGAAGTAGGCGCGCGCCTGCTCGGCGTCGAAGCGCTCGGACGCGCGTGCACCGAGGATCGCTAGCGCCGCCGACTTATATTTGGTCTCGTTCTCGAGCTCCTCATCCGAGCGTTGCTCGAGCGCCTGGATGGCCTCGAGACCGCCGCGCTGCTCGATCCGAATCTGGCGTTGTTTGGGGGCCATCGGCGGCCATTCTACGGTTTGTGGGTAGACCGCGCACGAGCGCGTGGTGGACTGTTGCGTCTTCTACGCCTGCGTAGGCAGGCGCTATGCTCGCGTGCGTGCCGAGCAGTCCTCGTATCGCACCGCCGCGCCGCGGCCTGATGGCATGTCTCTGTGTGATCGGCGCGCTGACGCTCTGCTTGACGGCCACCCCAGCGGCGATGTCGGCGACCGCGGTCGGGGGCGGGAACGCGTTCAGCGAACTGACGCAAGGCGGGCAGGAAACGACCCCGACGACGACCGCCACGACCGCGACAACGGAAACGAGCACAACCTCGAGCTCGAACTCGAGCAAAGTGGTCCTGCTCGCGCTGGTCGCGGCGGTCGCGCTGCTGATCGCGATTGCGTTTGTGATCGTGCGCGACGCACGCAGGGTGGCCCCGGTCGAGGACGGCGCGCTGACCGGCGGTCCGGCGCGCGACACCGCGGCCCAGATGCGCAAGCGGCGCGCAAAAGCCAAGGCGGCAAGACACCAGCGCAAACGTACCCGCCGCTAGCGCGTCGCTGGACAAGCGAGGCTTTGTCCTCACCGATCGGAGATCGACGGGATCTCCGATCGGCCAGCACGCGTGCGTAGCACGCCACGCGAATTGCCTGTGCCCGTCAGGGTGCGTCCGTGCCTCGCTTGTCCAGCGACGCGCTAGACGCCTGTGACGCGGCGCGGGCGAGCGTCTCTGGTACGTACCCGCGGCGGAGATGGAGGAGAGGGGGCACCGTGGGGGTCGCGGCGTGCGCCGCCGCTAGGCACGTGGGGTGGGCGGGGGAACGGTCTGTGCGGGTGGGGATCGTGTGGGCCGCCAGGAAGCGTGCGGCTGCCGCCGTCGTCCTCAGACTCGGATGAGTCAGATGGCGTATCGCCGCTCACGCGCATCGCCTCGTCGTGACGGAACGGGATCCACAGCATCACCCCGGCGAATGGGAGTTTGATCAACCCAAACAGCAAGATGAGAAGCCACAGAGACATCTCCACTCGATGCTACTACTGCGCTGTGCAATCTCCTGAGACGAGCGAGTTGAGGACCCTGAGTGGAGAGATCTCCGCCTGCCGGCGTTGCCCACGACTAGTTACGTGGCGCGAGCAGGTTGCGCAAGAGCGGCGAGCGGCGTTCGCCGATCAGGAGTACTGGGGCCGTCCGCTGCCGGGGTTTGGCGATCCGGCCGCGCGCTTGCTCGTGTTTGGGCTCGCGCCGGCGGCTCACGGTGCGAACCGCACCGGGCGCATGTTCACAGGCGACCGCTCCGGCGACTTCCTGTTCGCTGCGCTGTGGCGCGCCGGCTTCGCCAACCAGCCGACCTCGACCGGGCGTGAGGACGGATTGAAGCTCCGCGAAGCGTGGATTTCCGCTGCGGTCCGCTGTGCGCCGCCGGCCAACCGGCCCACACCGGCCGAGCGCGACACGTGCTTGCCGTGGAGCGTGCGCGAGCTGGGACTGCTGAAGCATGTAAGGGTGGTGCTCTGTCTCGGTGCTTTTGCATGGGACGCGGCACTGCGACTGACTACGGCGGTGACCACTCCTGGAGGAGCGCGGACGCCGCGCCCACGACCGCGATTCGGTCACGCCGCGGAGCTGGCGGGTGAGCGCTACACGCTGCTCGGCTGCTACCACCCAAGCCAGCAGAACACGTTCACCGGCAGGTTGACCGAGGAGATGATCGACTCGGTACTGCTGCGCGCGCGCGCGTTGACCGCAACGGGCTTCTAGAGCGTTCGTCCGCGGGTCGATCGATCGCGCCTCGTAAGACGCTAGCCTGGGGTCTGAGCAGCCCGTCAAATTCCGCGTGAGGAGGTCGGCATGAGGATCGTCGTCACAGCAACCGTAGTCGTCACAGCGAGCCTGATCCTCGTCGGCGTACTGGGTGTAGCGGGTGCGGAAACGACGACCACGGCGACCACGACCACGCCGACAATGGCTACGACCCCAGTTCCGCCGCTGCGTACGGTGAGCGTGCAGGGCGTGGCGATCGAGCCGATCGAACAGAGCGCGAGCGCCGCTGCCGCAACTGGGGTCTATCGCCAGGCAATGGCGAGCGCCGTCAGCGACGGTCAGGTCAAGGCGCAGTTCCTGGCAAGCCAGGCGGGCGTCACGCTCGGACAGGTACAGAGCATGGCCGAAGGCGGCGGCTACATCCAGTGTGCAGGGAACGAAGAAGGCTATCTCGGAGAACAGCCCGACTTTGGCTCGGCGAATAACTACGCAACGCCCGAGGTCGCTCCAAGAGCGCTCGCCAAGGCGCCCGTTGCGCCCAGGCCGGCGGTGAAGCCGCGCAAGCCTAAGCACAAGAAGCAAAGTGTCGCCAAGAAGGCGGGCTCGACGACGTGCACGCTCTCCACGCAGGTCTCGCTCGTATACGCGCTGAGCTAAGAAGCGCCCGACTGCCGCCGCTCGTCTCTCGCCGCTCGTCTCTTTTAGGCGGACGCTGCGTCTATAGGTACGGGCTCACTTCCTCCGTATTCTCCTGCACGCCTACCCGCAGACCGATGAAGCTGATGCTGCCGTCTCGGCATGACCCAAGGCGCTCCGCTTGACGATCATGCGTCACATTCTCTCCTAACGAAGCCCACCGTGACACGTGGATGCCGTCAGGGCCGCTACGACCGAAAAAAATCCTGGAGGGTGTCGATTTCGGTCGATCTCGTTCGACGTGCGGGTAGTAACCACCTCATCAACCAAAGGAGACACCGATGCGTTTCATGATTCTGGTTCCCGGGAGCCCCGAGTCCGAGGCGGGCGAGATGCCCAGCACAGAGATCCTGGGGGAGATGACGAAGTACAACGAAGAGCTCGTCAAGTCAGGCGTGATGTTGGCCGGCGAGGGCCTGCACCCGACCTCCAGGGGCGCAAAGGTCCGCTTCGATAACGGTGAGCGGACCGTCACCGACGGTCCGTTCACCGAGGCCAAGGAGATCGTCGCGGGCTATTGGATCTGGGAGTGCGCGTCGCGCGATGAGGCGATCGAGTGGCTCAAGCGGGCGCCGTTCGGCGGCGGTGTCGAGATCGAGCTGCGCCAGATCTTCGAGGCCGACGACTTCGGCGAGCAGCTGACGCCGGAGCTGCGTGAGGCCAACGAGCGGCTGCGCGAGCAGGCCGACCAGAACTAGTGTCCTGAGTCATAAAATTCGGTGGCGTTTCCCGGCGCCTGGACGTGCCTGACGTCCGCCGCCGTCGGTCTATGTGCTACCGGCACACTGCCCGACATCGTCGAACGTCAGATCACGTCCATCCATC
>DASYAM010000046.1:0-24692 GCA_036501315.1 Solirubrobacteraceae bacterium | reverse complement strand
TAGATGTAGAGCCGCTTGATCTGAGGTACGGAGCCGGCGACGGCGAACATGTACTTGAGCACCTTCGCCGAGCGCGTGAGGCCGGAGCCGTTCTTGTTTGGGAAGCCCCCGCCGAACTGCACGATCCCGCCGGTCTCGGTGAGCCACACTTGCCCGCCGAGCGCGCGCACGAGGTCGCGCGTGCGCCAGCTTTCGAGACGGTTGATGTCGGAGTAGTTGTGCAGCCCCCAGATCTTCGGCATGATCGTGCGCAGGCGCCCGATCTCGCGCCTGAATTCGGTGATGTATTCGAGCGTGGGACCGATGTCCTGCGCGTCGAGCACGTCCAGCCCGAGCACGGTGCAGCCTTTGCACACGCGGATCAGCGCCTGGTAGTACTGCGCGGCCGCGGACGCGGAGGGGCTGACGAGCACACCGGGGATGTAGCCGCGGTTGGCCTCGTCCCACGATTGGTACTGTTTCACATAGGGAAAGCGTCGCACGAATTTTTCGACGTCGTGCTTGTACTGAGCGACGCTCGGCATGTTCAACGGCGTGTACTCGGAGTGGTAGAAGGCGACCAGCACCTGCTCGTGCTGGGCTTCAGCGGCGCGGATGAAGACGATCGCCTGGTCGAGCGAGTAGGAGTGGATGACGGCGTCGTAGGGGGCGATGTAGCGGACGACCTTCGTGTGCAGTTGCTGCCACAGCGGCTCGCTGAACATCTGCGCGTGCTCGTCGCCGATGCCCGTGATGTAGGAGGACGAGGAGTTCGCGCGCGGTGCCTGGGGCTTGCCGGCGGCGATCGGTGCGATCAGAAGACAGAGCGCGAGGACGAGTGGGATCGCGACGGCGACAAGCAGGCGAGGGTGTGTGGATCGGCGTAGTCGTCTCATATCGCTCCTGGAACAGCAGCGCAGGCGCAGGGTTGCGCGCGGCCTCATAGCTTTACGCCGCGCTTACGAAGGGTCCTGCTCGCTTTACGCGACCTTTACCGACCGACCAGCGTCCCACGGCCCGTCGACGTCCCCGGCCCGCCGGCCCAAGCGACCCCGGTGGTCTCAGACCACGTGCTACGCAAGGCCGGAGTCGCTAGCCCGGCGTTTGGGGCCCACGCCGACCACCTCAACCCATCATTTATTCCGGCGTGAACCCCTGCTCACGTAGCGTGGGATCGGCGACGATGCGCACGTCGACCCCCGGCAGGCCCCGCAACAGGCGAGTCAGCAATGAGTCGTTCAGGCGCCCCAACCCGCGACGTGGCGCCGGGGCGCCCATCAGCACGTAGGTGGAGCCGAGCGAGCGCGCAAGCGCGATCGCGACGGCCGCGACGTCCTCGCCCTCCTCGACGCGCAGGCGCGCGCCGAGCATCGAGGTGAGCCGTCGCAGCGCCTCCAACCGCTCGCGCGCCTCGGCGCTCGGCTCGCGGCCGGGGGGACGAACGACGAGCACATCGAGCTCTCCGTCGAGGCGCTGGGCCGAGCGCCATGCGCGTCGCACGATGCGCTCCGAATGCGGCTCGAGTGTCACGAGCGCCAGCAGCCGCTCGGCGATCGCCTGCGGCCCGTCCTGCGCAGTCCCACGCAAACCCTCCTCGCTACCGCGCAGCCCTTCCTCATCCCGCCGAGAGGCCAGCACGAGCCGATCGGACCCTGGCGAACGCACGAGTCGCTTGACCTCGACGTCCTCGGCCACCTGGCGCAGGGCGGTCTCGCGCAGCGCGGCGAGGTTCTCGATCTTGAAGAAGTTGTTCAAAGCCGCCGGCACACGCTCGGCCGGATACACCTTGCCGGCGCGCAGCCGCCCGATCAGCGCCTCGGGCGTCAGGTCGATCAGCACGATCTCATCGGCCATCGACAGCACCTCGTCGGGAATCGTCTCGCGCGTGACCGACCCCGTCAGCTGCCGAACCTGGTCGTTGAGCGACTCGAGGTGCTGCACATTGACGGTCGAGAACACATCGATCCCGGCCTCCAGCACGTCGCGCACATCCTCGTAGCGCTTCTCGTGCTCGACCCCGGGCGCGTTCGTATGGGCAAGCTCGTCGATCAGACACAACTCAGACTTGCGCGCAAGCACGGCCGGCAGATCCATCTCTTCAAGAGAAGTCCCCCTGTAGAGGACGCGACGACGAGGGATCGTCTCGAGCCCATCCCCCTGAGCGACGGTCTCGGCCCGACCATGGGACTCGAGATAACCGACGGCGACATCCCGCCCGTTGTCAGCTTCAGCAACCCCCTCCTGCAACATCCGGTAAGTCTTCCCGACCCCGGGAGCCATGCCTATGAATACCTTGAGATGGCCGCGTTCGTCAGGCACCCAGGAGATTGTGAACGATCAGGTCGATCAGCTTGATGCCGATGAAGGGAGCGACGATCCCGCCGAGCCCATAGATCCAGAGGTTGCGCCGCAAAAGCGCGGATGCGCCGATCGGCCGGTAGCGAACGCCGCGCAGGGAGAGCGGGATCAGCAAAGGGATCACAATCGCATTGAAGATAATCGCCGAGACGATCGCCGACTGGGGCGTGCCGAGGTCCATGATGTTGAGCACGTGCAGCGGCCCCTTGCCTGCGGGCGAGGTCGCATAGGTAGCGACGAACACGGCGGGCAGGATCGCGAAGTACTTGGCGACGTCGTTGGCGATCGAGAAGGTGGTCAGGGCGCCGCGGGTGATCAACAGCTGCTTGCCGACCTCGACGATCTCGATCAGCTTGGTTGGGTTGGAGTCGAGATCGACCATGTTCCCGGCCTCGCGCGCGGCCTGGGTGCCGGTATTCATCGCGACGCCGACATCGGCCTGCGCCAGAGCGGGCGCGTCGTTGGTGCCGTCGCCGGTCATCGCGACGAGCCGACCGTCTGCCTGCTGCTCGCGGATCAAAGCGAGCTTGCGCTCGGGCGTGGCTTCGGCGAGGAAGTCGTCGACGCCCGACTCCTGCGCGATCTTGGCGGCGGTCAGGCGGTTGTCGCCGGTGACCATCACCGTTTTGATGCCCATCGCGCGCAGCTGCTCGAAGCGGGCGGCCATGCCCTCCTTGATCGTGTCCTTCAGGTAGACCACGCCGAGCACCTGGTTGTCGCGCGCGACCGCCAGAGGCGTGCCGCCCTCGTTGGAGATGCGGTCGAGCTGCGCCTGCAACTCGGGCGGCGGGGAGCCGCCTTCGCTCGAGACGAGCTGGACGATCGCGTCGCCGGCGCCCTTGCGCAGTCGGCGGCCGTCGATGTCGACGCCGCTCATCCGCGTCTGAGCGGTGAACGGCACGAACTCGGCGTTCAGCGTGGACATGTCGTGCTCACGGATGCCGTATTGCTTGGCCAGCACCACGATCGAGCGGCCCTCGGGCGTCTCGTCCGCGAGCGAGGCCAGCTGCGCGACCTCGGCGAGCTCGGACTCGGGCACGCCCGGCATCGGCACGAATTCAGAGGCGAGCCGATTGCCGATCGTGATCGTGCCGGTCTTGTCGAGCAGCAGCACGTCGACGTCGCCGGAGGCCTCGACCGCGCGCCCGGACAGCGCGAGCACGTTGCGGCGCACGAGCCGGTCCATCCCGGCGATCCCAATCGCGCTCAGAAGCGCCCCGATCGTGGTTGGGATCAGCGCGACGAGCAGCGCGATCAGGGTCGTCTCAGAGATCGAGGTGCCGGCGAACAGGCCGAACGGGCGGAGCGTCGCCACGACGATTACGAAGATCAACGTGAGCGCGGCGAGCAGGATGTTCAGCGCGATCTCGTTCGGCGTCTTGCGCCGCTCGGCACCCTCGACGAGCGCGATCATCCGCTCGAGGAACGACTGGCCGGGCTCCTGGGTGATTTCGACGACGATCTCGTCAGAGGTGACGCGCGTCCCGCCCGTGACCGCGCTGCGATCGCCGCCGGACTCGCGGATCACAGGCGCGGACTCGCCGGTGATCGCCGACTCATCGACGGTCGCGATCCCCTCGATCACGGTGCCGTCGCCGGGGATCAGCTCGCCCGCGGGCACGACCACGACGTCGCCGCGCGCGAGCTCGGAGGCGGCCTTTGTCGAGCCGTCGCGCAGCGTCGCAACCGTCTCCTTGCGCATCGAGCGCAGCGTGTCGGCCTGGGCGCGGCCACGGCCCTCGGCGAACGCCTCGGCCATGTTCGCGAACACGACCGTCAACCACAGCCAGATCGCGATCGTGAACGTGTACCAGGCGGGCTCATGGCCGCCGCCGAGCGGCTTGCCACCAAACGCTTGGATCAGCCATGTCACGGTCGTGATGACCGAGCCAATCTCGACGACGAACATCACGGGGTTGCGGATCTGCACGCGCGGGTCGAGCTTCCTGAAGCTGTCGAGCAGTGCGCGTGTGACGATGTCGCGCTGGAACAGCGAGATCGCCTGACGCTCGTGGGCGGCAGGGACGGTGGACATCAGAGGGCCCCTTTCGTGAGGCGGCTCGGCGCGAACATCAGCCTGCCCTCCCCGTGAGACGGTCGAGTG
This sequence comes from Solirubrobacteraceae bacterium, assembly GCA_036501315.1. Lineage (GTDB taxonomy): Bacteria > Actinomycetota > Thermoleophilia > Solirubrobacterales > Solirubrobacteraceae > Palsa-744. Next base: position 20,251 of record DASYAM010000046.1, on the reverse strand, counting down.
CGAGGTTCAGCTCGAGTACGTTCACTCCCTGCTCGCCCGAGAAGCCGAGCCCGCGCGAGTCGGTGTATTGGGCGATCAGCCCGTCGACGGCGCTCAGCGAGAGCCCGCGCTTGGCCGCCACACGGTGCGCCTGGATCCAGGCGTTCGCCTGCGAGATTTCAGGGTCGAGGTTCGAGGCCGAGGTGTTGACCGCGTCGACCGGGACCTGTGCCACGGTCAGCAAAGCATCGTACGGCTTATTCAGCTCGAGGTATTCCTTGATGTTTTCGGCATCGGCTTCCTCGGTCGCCCTGTCGTTGGGACCGCGGTTTGAGAACGTGCTCGCGGCCGCGTTGTATGCCCCACCTTCGGTCGCCGAGGGACGGCTCTGGAAATACCGAGGGTCGGCTTCGGTGACGAGTTCTTCTTCCTTTTCCTCGGGCTTGCCGTTCTTGCCGATCACAGGCGCCTTGAAGCTCTGTCCGATGATCTTCGAGCCGACGAGCTTGCCGTTGACGTAGATCTTCTGCCCGTTGGCGTTGCCGGGGAACGCGACCTGGCTGAGGCCGGTGACGAACAGTGGGTAGACGAGCCCGAGCAGGACCGTGAACACAAGGATGGCTATTGCCGATGTGATGATGTCGCGTTTCATTAGTTTTAGAGAATGAGGTGAAAGAATGTGATGTGAGAGTCGTGATTGAAATGGGGGGTGGTCGGGAGGGGGGCCTGCCCCCTCCCGCTTAGTACAGATGTCCCGTCAGACCCTGGACGATCGGTCCGAGCAGCAGGGCGGGGAAGAAGGTCAAAGCGCCGACGAGGATGATCACGCCGATCAGCAGCACGACGAACGTGGGGTTGTCGGTCCGCATCGTGCCGAGGCCCGCGGGCGTGACGCGCTTGCCGGCAAGCGCGCCGGCGACGGCGAGCGCGAACAGGATCGGCGCATAGCGAGCGAACAGCATGTCGAAGCCGCCGAGCAGGTCGGCGAAGGTGACGCCGTGGGAGCCGAGATTGCCGGCGTTCGGCTGGATGAAGCCGGTGTAGCCGGCGAACGCCGAGCCGTTGTTGTTGGCTTGCGAGAGGTAGGCGTAGAAGGTCTCCGAGAACCCCTGCGGGCCGACCCCGAGTTCGGAGATCGACTTGCGCCCGCCGCTCGAGGCGGTCGCCATCGCCGTGCAGAGGAGCGCCGCCAGCGGCGTGATCAGGATGCCGAGGCCGGCGAGCTTGATCTCGCGTGCCTCGAGCTTCTTGCCGAGCCACTCCGGCGTGCGCCCGACCATCAGACCGCCGATGAAGACGGCCAGCAGCACGTACAGGAGCATCGAGTACAGCCCGGTGCCGACGCCGCCGAAGATCACCTCGCTGGCTGACAGGTTCGCGAACGGCACCGCGCCGCCGATCCCGGTGAAGGACTCCAGGGCGCTGTTGACCGCGCCACAGGAGGTGACGGTCGTGACGACGTCGAACAGCGCCGAGCCGGCGATCCCAAAGCGCTGCTCCTTGCCTTCCATGTTGCCGCCGGTCGAGCCGTGGATCACGCCGGTGTGAAGTCCCGCGGCGTGCTGCGCGGGCGAGCCGTGCGCCTCGGCGACATACGCAACGACCACCATCACGAGGAACAACGTCATCATCGCCGAGTAGATCGCGTAGCCCTGGCGGCGGTTGCCGGTCATGCGTCCGTAGGTGAAAACGAGCGCCGCCGGGATGATCAGCACGAGCAACATCTCGAAGAAATTGGTGAACGCCGTCGGGTTCTCGAACGGGTGCGCCGAGTTGACGTTGAAGAAGCCGCCGCCGTTGGTGCCGAGCATCTTGATCGCCTCCTGGGAGGCGACCGGGCCCATCGCGATCGTCTGCGTCAGGCCGGTGATCGTGTGCGCGGTCAGGTAGGTGGTGAAGTTCTGGATCACCCCCTGTGAGACGAGCACGAGCGCGCCGATCACCGAGATCGGCGCGAGCACGTACAGGATCGTGCGCACGAGGTCCTGCCAGAAGTTGCCGAGGCTCTTGCCGCTGCGACTGACGATCCCCCGAATCAGCGCGACCGCAACAACGATCCCGACCCCGGCCGACAGCCAGTTCTGCACCGTCAGGCCAAGCATCTGGCTGAGATAGCTCATCGTCGTCTCGCCGCTGTAGAACTGCCAGTTGGTGTTCGTCAGGAACGAGGAGACGGTGTTGAAGGTGACGTTCCAAGGTACCGAGTGATAGCCGAGCGGGTTCAGTGAATGCGGCACATAGAACGCGTCCTGCGTGCGCAATATCAGGTACAGCAATAGCCAGCCCGCGAGCGAGAAGATCAGCAGGCTTTTCGCGTAGGACTTCCAATCCTGCCCGCGCTCGGGGTCGACCCGCAGCGTCCTGTAAAGGACGCGCTCGGGACCTGCGAGCAGCGGCGAGAGAAATACACGCTTGCCGGTGTAAACCTTCGCCATGTAACCGCCTAGCGCGAACGCCGCGACGGTCAGGACTGCAGCGAACAGAATGATCGTCAGCCAGCCGGCGACGGTCATCTCAGAGGTTCTCCCCGCGGATCAGCGCGTAGAAGAGGTAGGCGATCACGAGCACCGCGACGACGAGGCCGAGGAAGTCGGCGCCGCTCATGTGCGCGACGAAGAAGCCGGGGGGAGGCGCGGGACTCATATACGGTCGATCCCCTCGATCATCAGCAGCAGGATCGCGAACGCCGCGATCCCGAGAATGATTGCCACTACGTCCATGGCAATCACTATGGGACCGGCCGCGTCACGGCCACATGACGATCACGGCCGCCGGTATAACGATTTCGTTACGACTCAAACGGGGCCAGCGGGCATGACATCCAAATTCTTGGATGAATCTGGATCATTTTTGGATTAAGAGCTTTACGGCCCCTGGAGCGCGCTCGCGCATGCATAGGCACGCGGGTCTACATCTATCCAGCGAAGCGATACCCCACCCCGGGGTCGGTGACGATGTAGCGAGGCGAGTGGCCTTCACCCGGCTCGATCTTCGCGCGCAAGCGCGCGATGTGCGTGCGCAGCGCCTGCACGTCGTCGGCGTAGCCGGGGCCCCACACCTCGGTGAGCAGCGCACGATGGGTCATCAGCCGCCCGCGGTTGCGCGCGAGCACGCGTAGCAGATCGAACTCGATCGGGGTCAGGTGGATCGATTGGGAGTCGCGGCGCACGGTGCGCGCGGCGAAGTCGAGCTCGAGGCCCTCGACCGCGATCCGGGCCTCCTCGCCCGCCGCCGTCCCCGCGGCGCGGCGCAGCGCCGCTTGCAGCCGCGCGACCAGCTCGCGCGCGCCGAACGGCTTGGTCACGTAGTCGTCCGCGCCCGCCTCGAGCGCCCTGACCTTCTGCTCCTCCTCGCCGATCGCCGACAGCACGAGGATCGGCATCTCGCTCCATTCGCGCAGCCGGCGCGTAACCTCGATGCCGTCGCCGTCGGGCAGCACCAGGTCGACGATCGCCGCCTGCGGCGGGCGCACCGCGGCGCGATCGAGCGCCTCGGCAGCCGTCTGCGCCGCGACCATCTCGAAACCGGCCTCGCGGAGCACGACGCGCAGCGCGCGCACGATCTGCAGCTCGTCGTCGACGACCAGGATGCGCGGCTGCGCGTCAGTGGCCATCGAGATCGCCCGTCGCGCCGGCGTCTGCGCCACCGCCCCGATCGCCGCCCAGCACGTCGACCGCTCCTTGGGCGACCCCGGCCGGGGCCTTCGCCGCGTCCTGCGCAACAGGCGCCACGGGGTCAAGCGGCAGCTCGAATACGAACGTGGCCCCCTGGCCTGGCAGCGACTCTACGTAGAGCTTGCCGCCGTTGGCCTGCACGAAGCCGCGCGCGATCGCGAGGCCGAGCCCGGAGCCGCGGTGCCCGCCACTCTCGGTGCCGGCACGGTAGAAAGGCTCGAACACGCGCTCCAGCTGCAGCGGCGGGATGCCGGGGCCACGATCGACGACCCGCACGATCACGCGGTCGTTGCCGCCGCCGTGCGTGCGCACGGCGCGGGCGCGCACCGACACGGGATGCCCGCCCGAGTGCCGCCGCGCGTTCTCGAGCACGTTTACGAACGCGCGCTCGAGCTGTGCGGAGTCCGCGCGCACGAGCGGCAGGTCGCGGTCGATCGAGAGCGAGTACTCCTCGGCCTTGTCGGCGAGCTCCTCGACCGCGACGGAGAGCACCTCCTCGACTGAGGTCCACTCGCGGTGGGGCTCCGCCACGCCGGCCTCCAGACGGGACTGGTCGAGCAGGTTCTCCACTAGGCGCGAGAGGCGACGCGTCTCCTGCTGAATCACCGACGCGAGCTCCTCGCGCTCGTGCGCCGAGAGATCGGGCAGCGCAACCGCCTCGCCGGCGGCGGAGATCGCCGTCAGGGGCGAGCGCAGGTCGTGGGAGACCGCGCGCAGGACCGCGGTCTTGACGACGTCGGCGCGGCGTAGCGACGCCGTCTCGACCACCTCACCGAGCAGCGCGTCGCGCTCGAGCGCGGCGCTGAGCAGCGCCTCGAGCGCCGGCACGACGCGCTCCTGCAGCCGGCGCAGGCTCGCCTCGGGGGTGTCGGCGCCGACGAGCAGCGTGCCCAGCCGGCGGGTGCCTTCGCGCAGCGGAAACGCGACCCGGCGCTCGTCGCCTTCGACGGCGTCCATCTCGATCGCGGCCGAGTGCAGCCCCAGTACATGCGCGAGCCGCGCCGCGGCCGTCGGCAATGCCTCGGACAGGCTGTTGCCGCGCAGCAGCAGACGCGCCATCTCGGCGGCGAGATCGGCCTCGCGGCGGCGCTCCTCGGCCTCGCGCGTGCGCGCGCGCGTCACCTCGGCGACCGAGCTCGCGAGCGCCGCGGCGACGAGGAAAGCGATCAGCGCAACCCAGTTCTCGGAGCTCGAGATCGTAAAGCGCCCGACGGGAGGCAGATGGAAGAAGTTGAATGCCGCCGCGCTCAGCACCGCGGTGAGCACGCCCAGCCACGCTCCCCAGACGGCCGACACGACCAGCACCGCCAGCAGGTACACGACGCCGAGCGAGACGACCGGCGCGATCTGCTTCAGCGGGTAGACCAGCAGCGTGCACATCGCGACGGCGGCGATCGCGACGAGCACGCCCGCTCGCCGGGAGGGCGGTGCGGCGGCCAGCAGAAAGCCAAACGGGCGCATACCGCTTCAGCCTAATTTGAATGGGGCGGGACTCCCGTCCCGCCCCATTCGTGCGCCCTACGTGGCGAAGCCCCCGATCAGCCGAGCTTCACCGTCTGCCGTGCGCCGCGAGCTCCGTCGCAGGCGCGCGGCATGTCGCGGCGGTCCGCTAGTCGCGGTTGCCGCCGGAGCCGTGGCCGTGGCCTCCCTGACCTCCTTGACCATGTTCACCGCCCTGACCGCCTGCGCCGCCGTTGCCCGAGATGGGCTCGCCGGTCGTTTCGCTCAGGAAGAGTCGGCCGTTTTCGCCGGAGCCGTGGCCGAAGTGGAACATGTTTTCCAGCGTGCCCGCTTTGGCGTCGAACGAGCCGTCGCCGATCCGCCCGGTGCCCCAGTTGTCCTCGATGAAGCGCAGGATCGAGCTCTGGTCGCTGACCGTGTTAGCGACGTAGTTGCGCTTCGCCCAGGGCGAGATCACAAGCAGCGGCAGGCGTGGGCCGTAACCGCAGCGATCCTCGTAGCCGCCGGCCGGCGTCCCTTTGCCGCACCTGCCGGGACCGTTCAGCTGATCGGCCGGGGAGGCCGAGGAGTTGACGATCGGGCCGAGCACGTGGTCGTAGAAGCCGTCGGAGTCGTCGTAGGAGATCACCACGGCGGTGCTCGACCATTCGGGCGAGCTCTGCAGTTCGTTGATCACATGCACGAGGAACGCCTGCTCGTCGAGCGGGTCGGAGTAGCCGGCGTGACCGTCCTGGTACTTGGCCGCCTTCAGGAACGACACGGCCGGCAGCTCGTGCATGTGCAGAGCGGCGTAGAACGAGGACAGGTCGTACTGGTGGTTGGCCTGGTCGGTGCGCCCGATCATGCCCGGCGAGCTCGGCGGCAGGTGGTGCGGGTTCGCCGTCGAGAGGTAGTACTGGAACGGCTCGTGATGGGGGCTATAGTCGGCGACTACTTCCCCGCCGACGTTCTTGTGGCTGGCGCCACAGACCGCTTTGCCTTCTTTGGTTTCGCTCGGCGCGAAGCCACCCTGAAACCAACCCCAGGTGATGTTCTTGGCGTTGAGCAGGTCGCCGATGTTCTTGTTCGAGGAGGACATCGCGATCTTCGTCGCGCCCGAGCAGTCGTCATACGCCGGGTCGGCGTCACCCATGTCGGTTCCATTTTCGGTCACTTCCGGAAGCGACGCTGGGATCGCGCCGTGCGTCTGGCCGGAGACGAGGTTCAGCGCGCCCGGGGTCGAGGGCCCGAACGTGGTGCCGAACGAGTTGTCGCTCATCGCGAAGCTTTGGGCATAGCTCCAAAGCGCGGTGACCGTGTTCCCGTCGTAGTAGCTCATCGGCAGCGCCTTGTTTTCACAGTCGCCGGTGAACTGCGGGAAGCTGTCCATCAGGCCGCCGTCGAACGCCTGCTGCTCAGCCGTGTAGTCGTGATCCTGATCGCAGATGATCGGTTCCGAATGGTCCAAGCGGAAGGGATTGTACGGGTTCGGATTTTCAGTGAGCAGGTTTTCGCTCAGCCCGTTGACGCTGGGCGTGTCCGGCGCGGGCGTGAAGCTCGGCTCGCCGGCCGGGTTGGGCGCGTTGGGGTAGGTGCCGAAGTAGTGATCGAATGAGACGTTCTCCTGAAAGATGACTACGACGTGCCTGATCGGCGTCGAGGTCGCGGGCGATAGGTCGGCGTGAGCCGGCACGAGACCGAGCACGCCGGTCGTCGCGATCAGCGCGGCGACCGCAAGAAGGCGAAGGCGCAACGGGTTCCTCCAGTGTGCGAGTTGAACGCGAGTCGTCGGACGAGGCCGGCGAGCCGCCCTGGCGCAATCCTGCGCCTCTCGGCCCGTTGCCGGGTGACCTGGAAGTAACCTTGGTGTGACCGTCCTGTGACGCGAATGGCCGCGGTGCGGAATTAGCGCGCGATCGTCCGTCTGAGACGCCAGCCCTCTGCTCAAGACATCGCCCATACGCGTCGATCCTCGTTCCGATAGGGAACAATGGAGGACGGCTCGAACGCGAGACTCGCGATGGCCTAGAACGGGATGAGCAAATCGATGCGTCATATAGCGACACTGGGACTGGCTGCCTTTGCAATAGCGATCTGCAGCACGACCTCGCAGGCTTGGGGGCTTGAGGCGGCTGCACCGATGTCCGCTTCGGAGTACTCAGTCAAGCCGTTGTGCTCGCCACCGTCGTTCGGCTATGCCGGCTGCCTAGGGCTGAGGCTCGCTGCGAAGGCGCCGCGGGCGGTGACCGGGGCACGCGTGCTGCCGGGCTCCGTGCATAGCCTCGGCGAGCAACCGACAACGCCGTCGCTCGTCGAATTCAAAGAACCGTTTGCAGGCAGCCTGACTCCCAGCGAACTGACCGGCGCGTATGGCCTTGACGGTCTTCCTGCGCCGGCAACCACCCAGACGATCGCGATCGTCGACGCCTTTGACGACCCGACGATCGTGTCAGATCTTGCTCATTACGACAAACAATTTGGACTACTTGAATGCACGACCGGGACCGGGTGCTTCCGCAAGATCAACCAAGAAGGCAGCGAATCACCGCAAGAACTGCCGGCATCGAACGGCAACGGTGAAGAACCAGAAGCCGGCTGGGCGCTCGAGATCTCCACCGACGTAGAGGTCGCTCACAGCCTCTGCCAGAGCTGCCACATCCTGCTTGTCGAGGCTGCCTCGGAATCGTTCCCCGACCTGCTGGCCGCCGAGCAGACAGCTGAGCACGCCGGCGCTACCGAGATCTCAGATTCGTGGGGAGGGCCGGAATGCGAGCAAGATACATGCATGACAGAAAGCTCTGCCTTTGAAGACCCCACGGTTTTGATCGCAGTGGCAGCGGGCGACCAGGGCTTCGAAGATTGGGATGCGCAAAGCGCTACAGAACGAACCTCTGTCGACTATCCGGCCTCATCTCCGCACGTCGTGGCGGTAGGCGGCACTCGCCTGCTTCAGACTCACGGCAGTTGGCAAAGCGAGACCGTCTGGAACGACGGTGGCCAGAACGCCAAAGGCGAAAGGGGTGGCTACGGGGCGAGCGGCGGGGGCTGCAGCTCGTCGTTTGCGGCACAAGCCTGGCAGCTGAGCCTTCCCAACTGGGGATCGGTCGGCTGCAACAGCCATCGAGCCGTCGCGGACATCTCCGCCGATGCCGACCCATACACCGGCGTAGCCATCTACGACTCGACCCCGGTGACGGAAGCGGGTAAAGAGATCAAGGGATGGAACGTACTTGGCGGTACGAGCGTCGCCTCGCCGATCGTTGCGTCGATCTTCGCGCTCGCGGGCGGGGCGAACGGCGTGGCGTACCCGGCGCAGACGCTTTACGAAAACGCCAGCGACGCCCCTGCCTCCCTCCATGACGTCACCTCCGGGTCCAACGGAGAATGTTTGAAACCGTTCAACGAAAACACCGGGCAGTCGGGATGTAGCAGCACAGAACAGGCCTCGAGCAGCTGCGCAGGCAAGCTCATCTGCTTGGCTCACGCCGGATACGACGGTCCCAGCGGCGTGGGATCCCCGAATGGGATCGCGGCCTTCCAACCACCAAGCCAGGAAGCAAAAAGGCAGGCTCGGGAAAGGAAGGAAGCCGAAGAACGAGTCGAAGCGGAAAGGCGCAAGCGAGAACAAGAAGAAGCAGAACGGCAAATCGCCGCCTCGGGTGGCTCCGGCACGGGCACAAGCGGGACGAGTAGTGGTGCGTCGAGCACGACCACGGCAGCGAGCGGCGAAGCGACCACAAGCGGGACCGGCGGTGGAACCGCGGGCGTCGGCAAGACGGGAACGCCAAACGCCGCGAAGAAGCTCGTGCCGGTGCTCTCGGGACTGGTGCTGGCGCGCAGTGCGATCGCCGCGTTGAGCCATGCGCGCCCACTGGCGTTGCGACTTGCATTTATGTTCACGCTGAGCGCGCCAGCGCGCGTGCGCGTGACGCTCGCAAAGGAGATCCGCGTGCACGGGCGAGTCCGTTGGCAGACGCTGCCGGACACGGTCACGATCACGGCGGCGAAAGGACGCGACGGCGGGCGTCTGAGCGCTCACGCAGCGCTCGCTCGAGGACGCTACCGGCTGACGCTCACGCCGGCGCGCGGCGTCGCGCGAGCGCTCACCTTCGCGATCGGCTGAGCCCCTCCGGCTCGACCGAGCGCGTGCCGGCGGTCTGCAGCACGCGCTCACCTAGCTCGGTCAGGCGCCAGGCGTTGGGGGCGCCACGGGTCGAGCCCTCGCCCATGTTCGCGATCAGCTCCTCGCTGTGTAGGCGGGCGAGAAGCTTCGAGATCTGGCCCTGGTCGACGATGCCAGCGCGTTCGGCGACCTCGCGGTTGCTCGCGCCGGGGCGCTCGGCGATCTCGGTGAGGACGCGCAGCGTGCGGTAGGTGAGCCTGACCCCGGGATCGTCCACCGCGACACCGGGCTGCGCGGCCGTCGAACGTGCCCGCGCGCGCAGCTTCGGGGCGGGGCGCTGAAGCTCTCGGCGGGCGACGCTCGAGCCGAGGTAGGGCAGCACGATGATGCTCATCAGAGGGCCATACAGTTGCATCAGCGGTTGCCCGTCGCGAACCTGCAGGCGCGTGTGGAGGACCGAGAGCACCGCGCCGACAACCCCCTCGGCGATCACCTCGCTCCGCTGCGCGCGCCCGGCCGGGCCCTCTTTGCGTCCTCGATCGATCACCTGCCACAGCTGCTTGAGCACCTCGGTGCGCCGGCGCAGCACCTCGGGGCCCCCGCCGAGCGTGTGGACTACACACAGGCGTCCGAGGTTAGGCTCGTCTTCGAGGAAGCCTAGGAACTCCGCCAGCGCCACCCTGATCCCATCGCGCCAGCGCGTCTCGGCCGCGAAGACAGGCGTCATCCGGGCGGCCGCGCGTTCGACGCCAAGGTCGAGCGCCGCGAGCAGACAGGCTTCGCGATCGACGAACAGCTCGTAGAAGGTCCTGCGCGAGACGCCGGCGCGGGCGATGATGTGTGTCACGGTGACCGCGCCGACTGGGCCATTCCGTTCGGCCACCTCGTCGGCCAGCGCCTCCAGAATCCTCGTTCGCTGCCTCTCCTCCACGCTCGTGTCGTCCCCTTGTACAAGCTTGATAGTCCCATTAGAGATTATCTTCTTAATGTCTAGTCAGCGCATTCGGACGGGCGCGGCAACGCTCTGTGCAAACGCCGGCGATGGACATCTATCCGCGCGTGTAAAGGGATTGCGCGGGGACAGATCGCGTTTGCAAGTCGTCCTGCAGCAGAACCGCGGGCGGGCGCGTGCGGCTAGCTTGGCTGCTGTATGTCCGCCAACAGCCACCGCTCTGCGCTCATCGCCGCGGCCGTCGCGCTGGCTTTCGCCGCGATCGTCGCCGCCGGCTCCGTGGCCGTGGGCTCGAGCTCGGGAACGCTCGAAGGGAGGATTGCCGCGACGCAGGCGCGCGAAGGCGAGCTGAGCTCGGGCATCCAGAGCGACACCCACCGGATCGAGGGGTTTCAGGGCAGCATCGAGGACCTACAGACGCGGCTGAGCGCGCTGGAATCCTCGCTTGCGGTCGAGCGCAGCGTGCTGGCAAGCCTGCGCTCCCAGTTGCGCGCGGCACGAACGCGGCTGAGCGCGCTGCAAGTCCAGCTCGGGCGCGACCGGCACGTGCTCGTGGCCCAGGCGATCGCCGCATACGAGACACCGCCGCCGAACGTCGTCACGGTCATCATGCAAGCCCACGGCTTCGCCGACCTGATCGAGCGCGTCGAGGACCTGCAGGCGATCTCGCGCGAAAACGCTTCGGCGACGGTGCATGTGGCGACCGAGCAGAAGGCCGTGACCGTCGAAGCCTCACGGCTGGCGAAGCTCGAGGCGAGCCATGCGCATGAGACGAGCGCCGTGCTCGTGCAGCGCGACGAGCTCTCCCAACTGCACCTTGCGCTAATCGACCGTCAGCTCGAGTTCGTGCGCGCGCGCGATCGCAAGAGCTCGGAGCTGGGTCCGCTGCAGGAGCACCGACATTCGCTCGAACACGAGCTGGCCAAGCTCGCGAGCAGCGAACTCGCCGCCCGCGGTGTCGCTTACGCGTATACGGGCCCGGTCGGCGAATTCACGACGACGCCGCAGGGCGAATATGGCTTCTTTCAGGCGCCGGGCACGGACTACAGCGTCGGTGAGGAGTCGACGCTGGTCGCCCACTTGAACGCGCTGGGGATCGCGCTGCACCTGCGTCTGATCGGCATCTCCGGCTACCGATCGCCGGAGCATTCGGTCGAGGTCGGCGGCTTCGCCAACGACCCGCACACGCGCGGCGAAGCTTCGGACACGCCCGGCGTCGAGGGCGTGCCGCAGGCGACGCTCGCGCGCTTCGGACTGATCCGCCCGTTCCCAGGCGCGGCGGAGGCCGACCACATACAGCTGCTCGGCAGCAACTACTAGGCGGCTGGCAGCTCAGCGGGCGCGCCGTAAGGCACGAGGCATTCGGGTAGCGCCACGGAGCCGTCGGCGCGCTGGCCGTTCTCGAGCAGGGCGACGAGCGTGCGGCCGACCGCAACGGCGGTACCGTTGAGCGTGTGCAAGATCTCGTTGCCGCGCTCGCCGCGGGTGCGGATGTTCAGGCGACGGGCTTGGTAGCCGGTCGTGTTGGAGCACGACGTCAGCTCGCGATAGCGCGACTGGCTCGGCAGCCACGCCTCGCAGTCGTACTTCTTCGCGGCGGAGGCGCCGAGATCGGTGACGGCGATGTTGACGACCCGGTAGGGCAGGGAGAGCTCGCCGAGGATCTCCTGCTCGATCGCGAGGATGCGCTCATGCTCGGCGATCGACTCGGAGGGCGCGACGAAGCTGAACATCTCCACCTTGTCGAACTGGTGCACGCGGAAGATCCCGCGCGTGTCCTTGCCGGCCGCGCCGGCCTCACGGCGAAAGCAGGGGGAGAACCCGGCATAGCGCAGCGGCAGCCGCTCGAAGTCGAGGATCTCCTCGGCGTGCAGCGAGGCGAGCGCGACCTCGGAGGTTCCGACGAGGAAGAGGTCGTCGGCGGGCAGCGAGTAGATCTGCTGCTCGGTGTCGGGCAGGAAGCCGGTGCCGTAAAGCGCCTGCTCGCGCACGAGCACGGGCGGGATCACGGGCTCAAAGCCGTGGGAGCGCAGCTTGTCGAGCACCCAACGCACAAGCGCAAGCTCGAGGAAGACAAGGTCGCCTTTGAGATAGGCAAAGCGCGAGCCGGACAGCCGCGCGGCGCGATCCATGTCGATCCTCTCCCCAGCCAGCTCGAGGTGGTCCCGAGGCTCGAATGCAGGCGCGACGATCTCCCCCACCTCGCGCACGAGCTCATCCTCGGGCCCCGGCGCAGCGGTCGGATCGGGCAGGTTCGGCAGCGGTATGAGCGCTGCTTGGAGATCCTCTTCGACCGCCGCCAGCTCACGCTCCAGCTCCTTCGCGCGCGCGGCCACCTCACGCATCGCGGCGATCTCCTCCTCACGCTCGCCCGGGTCGGTCGCCCCCTTGATGCGCGCGTTCGCCGCGTTCTGCTCGGCGCGCAGCCCCTCGAGCTCGGGCAGCAGCGCGCGGCGACGCCCATCCAGCTCAATAACTCGATCGAGGCCATCGGCGACCTCGACCCCGCGCCGCGCGAGCGCGGAGCGCACTCCGTCGGGGTCGTCACGGATCAGCCTGAGGTCTAGCAAGTCTGGGAGCCTACCCATCCCTGGCTGCCCAATGAGCGACACGCAAAAACCGTGGTCAGCCAAAGCAGGTCCGGAATCTCTTGCCGGCCGGCCCGCGAAGCGGGTCTTCCCGGCCGGCAAGAGATTCCCGGAGCCTGCGTAGGCCCGCAACGGGCCCTGTATACGAAGCTTATTTGGTGGAGAGCGTGATGTTCACCGCCGGCACGTGCTGTGCCTGGCGCCCGGAGTACTCCGCCAGGAAGGCGGCCACGTCGCGGGCGTCGTCGCCGAGGACGATGTTCTCGGGCATGATCGCGCCGGAGAAGCCGCCGTTGCGGATCGCGTAGAGGACCTGTTCGGTGTCCTCCTTGCGGATGTTGAAGTTCGGCCCGTTCGTGCGGACGCGGTTCTTGATCGAGGAGGCCGACCCCTCGGCGCCGACGACCGACAGCGTGTGGCATCCGGAGCAATGGTCGCGGAAGAGGACGGCCCCTCGGTAGTAGGGGCTGGTCTTGGCGATCGAGATGCCCTGCGAGCCGCAGGCGCCGAAGACGACGGCGCAGGCGAGCAGGATCAGCGTCGTGGCGACGAGCTTCATGCGCGAGGAATATATAGCCCCGCTCAGAGGCCGTGCCTCGTCAAAGACCGAATCACCCGCCGCCGAGCCGGACTCACCCCGATGCAAAGCGCCGAATCAGAAGCCGTGCGCGGTCGAGGCGGCGCGCAGCGCAAGGAAGACGACGACTACCGCGGAGAGCGTCATGACGCCCATCTCGCGCGCGAGGATCGCGGCGACGACGAGGTGCTGCTCGGACTCGGGAAGGGCGCCGACGGCCTGCGCGTCGGGGAGATCGCGGTGGTCTAGGATCGTCTGCGCAGAGGCGATGCGCAGCTGCTCGGCGACGAAGGCGACGGCGAGCGGGAGCAGCGCGTAGAGGTAGAAGAGGTGTTCGCTCGAATAGTGGCCGGCGGCGGCGAGCGAGCCGACGGCGAGCGCGAGCGCGAGGGCCGAGCCCTGGCCGACGCGCAGCAGGATCCAGAAGGCGTGGGAGGATTCGCCGCGGAACCAGCGCAGGGAGCCGAGCAGGGCGGGGAGCGCGTTGAGGGCCGCGACCGCGAGCGTGCCGGCGATGACTGCATCGGTCAACGGACCGGCTCCCGTTCGTGCGCGCCCGCGCACGCGCGCGCGAGGCAATCGATTTGGAAAGACATTGCAGAGGCCGGCCGCGTACATGCGCCAGCCGGCCACGCGCGCGCAAGGCAATCCTTTGAGAAAGACATCGCGCCAGCCGGTCGCGCGCGCGTGTCGCCGCCCGCCCGGTATATCGCGCCGATTGCCACTATGTAACACCTTGACACAAGCGGTGATATAACAGCCGACGGTGCTGCGCAGCTATCTCCCGGCGATCGTCTTTCTCTTTCTCGGCGGTGCCGTGGGCGTGGCGTTTGCGGTGCTGAACACGTATATCGGCCCGCGCCGGGCGGCCCGGCACAAGCAGGACCCGTACGAGTGCGGGCTGCCGTCGGAGGTCAAGCAGGGGATGCGGTTCGGGATCAGCTTCTACCTGATGGCGATGCTGTTCATCTTGTTCGACATCGAGGTGGTGTTCCTGTACCCGATCGCGATCGAGCTGCGCGCGTACGGGAGCTATGCGCTGGCCGAGACGATCACGTTCATCGTGCTGCTGTTCGTCGCGTTGGTGTACGTCTGGCGGAGGGGAGCGCTCGAGTGGAGGTAAAACGCGAGCGGCTCGGACCGGCGAGCAAAGGCAAGGACCGTCCGGCCGCGCGCGCGGACCTGCGCGTGAGCGGATTGAACGCGCACCAGCTGCTGCGTGGCGGGGAGATCGAAGGTGCGAACCAGCCGGCGCACTTGGAGGGCGAGGAGCTCGAAAGGTACGTGCAGGAACGGGTGATGACGACGACGGTCGACAAGGCGGTCGCGTGGGCACGGTCGAACTCGTTCTTTCCGTTGGGGTTCGGGCTGGCGTGCTGCGCGATGGAGCAGTTCCAGGCGGCCGGACCGCGGATGGATATCGCGCGCTTCGGCTGGGAGGCGTTCCGCGCGAGCCCGCGCCAGTCGGACCTGATCATTCTGGCGGGGCGGGTGTCGATCAAGATGGCGCCGATCATCCGCCGGTTGTACGACCAGATGCTCGAGCCGAAGTGGGCGATCTCGATGGGGGCCTGCTGCAGCTCGATGGGCGTGTTCAACAACTACGCGCTCGTGCCGGCGGACAAGTTCATGCCGATCGACGTGCACGTGCCGGGCTGCCCGCCGCGCCCGGAGGCGCTGATGCACGGCGTGTTGAAGCTGCGCAAGCTCGTGCAGGACGACCCGGACGTGGGCTGGCGCGAGCGCTACGACGCGGTCGGGACAGAGGAGGCTCCGTCAGATGTGTAGCGATCGAACGGGCGGGTTCTTGCGGGGAGACGCGCAGGCAGGTCCCACCGATCGGCGCAGCCGGCGCCGGTCAACACACTTGCAGGCAAGACGAGAGGTTCTAAATGCCTGACGCCACGGGCTTGGAGCTGCTCGCCCAGGAGCTGGGAGACGCGGCGATCGAGACCGTGTACTTCCGCGAGCGGGCGAGCATCGTGGTCGACCCGGCGCGGATTCGCGCGGTGCTGCGGACGCTGCGCGGCAAGGGGTACGGGTTCTTGGCGAGCCTGCACGGCGTCGATCACTACCCGGAGGAGCCCAGGCTGGGCGTGGTGTACGAGCTGCTGGACATGGCGAGGGTCGACCGGGTAGCAGTCAAGCTGCGCGTGGGGGTCGACGCGCCGAGGGTCGAGTCGGTGACGGCGGACTGGCCGACGGCGAACCATCAGGAGCGCGAGGTGTACGACATGTTCGGGGTCGTGTTCGAGGGCCACCCGGACCTGCGCAGGATCTTGATGCCGGAGGACTACGAGGGGCACCCGCAGCGGCGCGACTTCCCGATCGGGGGGGAACCGGTGATCTTCACGCGCGACGAGACGAAATGGCTGGAGGCGCGCGTGACGGGTGAGGGCGCAGATGCGGCCGCGGCGACCGGGGACCGGGCATGACCGAGCACGCCACCACCGCGACGGGACCTGCGGCATGACCGAGACCCCGACCATCGACGGGACCAGCCCCACGACCGAGACCCCGACCATCGCGACGGGACTTGCATCATGAGCGAGACCCCGGCCATCTCCGAGTACCGCAGGCGCGAGCAGAGCATCACGCTCTCCCCCGTCGAGCGTCCGGACGACGGCTCGGGCGAGGGGGAGTCGAGCGAAGAGCTGCTGACGCTCAACTTCGGTCCCCACCACCCCGCCACGCACGGCGTGCTGCGCCTGCTGGTGACGCTGCAGGGCGAGGTCGTGCGCGACCTCAAACCGATCATCGGGTACGTGCACACGGGGATCGAGAAGACCGCCGAGGACAAGGCCTACTGGAAGGTGATCCCGGTGGTCGAGCGGATGGACTACCTGTCGTACTACTTCAACGCGATGGCCTACTGCGGCGCGGTCGAGACGCTGGTAGAGGTCGAGGTGCCCGAGCGCGCCCAGTACCTGCGCGTGATCCATCTCGAGCTGAACCGGATCGCCTCGCACCTGATCTGGCTCGGCACGAGCGTGCTGGATCTCGGCGCGACCTCGATCTTTTTGTACTGCCTGCGCGAGCGCGAGCTGATCCTCGACCTGTTCGAGATGTCCTCGGGCGCACGCATGCACACGCGCTACTTCCAGGTGGGGGGTGTGATCGAGGACATCCCCAGCGGATTCGCGAAGAAGCTGAGGGAGTTCTTGAAGATCATGCCGAAGCGCGCCGACGAGTACGGCGCGATCTTGAACGCGAACGAGATCGTGCTGCAAAGGCTGCGCGGGGTCTGTCCACTGGACGCGGAGACGCTGCTGGGGCTGGGCGTGACGGGGCCGCTGCTGCGCGCGGCGGGCAACCCGTGGGATCTGCGCAAGGCCGCGCCGTACAGCTCCTACGACGACTTCCAGTTCAAGATCCCGGTCGGCACGGTCGGCGACAACTACGACCGCTTCGCGGTGCGGTTGGCGGAGATCTACGAGTCGGTGAAGATCATCGAACAGGCGCTCGACGGTCTGCCGGAGGGACCGCACATCACCGAGGACCGCAAGGTCGCGCTGCCGCCCAGGCACGAGCTAGCGACCTCGATGGAGGCGCTGATCCACCATTTCAAGCTCGTGACGGAGGGCTTCAGGGTGCCGCCGGGAGAGGCGTACAACCCGATCGAGTCGCCGCGCGGCGAGCTGGGCTGCTACGTGCGCTCGGACGGCAGCTCGAAGCCCGCAAGGGTGCACATGCGCGACCCGAGCTTCGTCAACCTGCAGGCGCTCGGGCCGATGACCGAAGGCGCCTACATCGCGGACATGATCGCGACCACCGCAATGCTCGATCCGATCTTGGGAGGCATCGACAGATGACCCGCATCCTGAACACGCATGGCGGCGCTGGATCGGCGTCCTCAGTCGCTCGCCTGCGAAGCAGGCCACGCTCCTTGCGCCCTTGCCCAGCTTGCCCTGCGTGCCCAGGATGGATGCAATGACCCCCTCTTCTGCACGTGGGCGCGCGCGTACGCAGTCCTTTGCGACGTCAATACTCCACCCGACCCTCGGGAGGAGAGACAGATGACCTCTATCCCCCGTTTCGAGCGTGAGCATGCAGGTCGCGCGTCCGGCTGGGACGAGCCCGCAGACCTCGAGAAGGCGCCGGCGACGATCCCCGACCCCGCAACGACGGACGTGCCGGAGGACCTGCGCAAGGAGATCGAGGCGCGCATGGAGCTGTACCCCGACAGCCGCTCGGCCACGCTGCCCGCGTTGGAGGCCGCGCAGCGCGTGCACGGCTGGTGCTCGCCCGAGGCGATCGAGCAGGTCGCGTGCGTGATGGGGCTGACACCCGCCTACCTGGACGCCGTGGCGACGTTCTACGACATGCTCGAGACCGAGCCGGTGGGGCGCCATTCGATCTACGTGTGCACGAACATCTCCTGCTCGCTGTGCGGCGCCGACGAGCTGTACGAGGGAGTGCGGAACGCGGCCGCGGGAGAGCCGGAGGAGTTCAACGTGCGTGCGTTCGAGTGCCTCGGTGCGTGCGACATCGCGCCGATGGCCTCGGTCGACGGCGTGTACGTCGGCCCGCTGACGCTCGCGGACGTGCCGCGGCTGCTCGACGACACGCGCGCGGGACGGGACGTGCTGCCGGACAAGCAGCTCGCGCGCCGGCGCGTGGCCGACCCGCACGCCAACTCGCAAGAGTTCCCCGCGCATCCCGGGCAGCCCGAGGAGAGCCGCACGCTCCCCGGCCAGCCGGGCACGAAGCCCCCCGGGGGCCCGTCGGCGGCGAGCGCTCCGCCCACGGACTCGGCGGCCGCGGACGCATCGCCCGCGAACACGCAACTGGGCGACACGGCGGCCACAGACGCATCGGCAGTAGACGAGGAGCAGGCGCGATGACCGACACGCTGCTGTTCACCGACATCGACGAGCCGGGCCTGAACACGCTCGAGGTCTATGAACGGCGCGGCGGGTACGACTCGCTGCGCAAGGCCCTTGCGATGACGCCCGAGCAGGTGCTCGAGCAGCTCGAAGCCTCGGGCCTGCGTGGGCGCGGCGGGGCCGGGTTCGCGATGGGCAAGAAGGTCTCGTTCCTGCCGAAGGGCGCGATCGACAAGTACCTCGTGTGCAACGCGGACGAGTCCGAGCCGGGCACGTTCAAGGACCGCGAACTGATGCAGAAGACCCCGCACATGCTGATCGAGGGGCTGATCATCGCCTCCTATGCGGCGGGCACGAGCCGCTCGTTCATCTATATCCGCGGCGAGTACGTGCTGCAGGCCGACATCCTCGACGCGGCGCTCGTGGAAGCGCGCGAGCAGGGCTACGTAGGCGATGACATCCTCGGCTCCGGACACTCGCTCTCGCTGGTGGTGCACCGCGGCGCAGGCGCGTACATCTGCGGTGAGGAGACCGGCCTGCTCGACTCGCTCGAGGGCAAGCGCGGCAACCCGCGCCTGAAGCCGCCGTTCCCCGCCAACCAGGGCCTGTATCAGGGCCCGACGCTGATCAACAACGTCGAGACGCTGTCGACCGTCCCCGCGATCGTGAGGATGGGCGGCGCCGAGTACGCAAAGCTCGGCGTGGAGACCTCGACGGGGACGAAGCTCGTGTCGATCTCCGGCCACGTGCAGCGCCCCGGCAACTACGAGATCGAGTTGGGCATCCCTTCGCGCGAGATCGTCTACGGCCTCGCGGGCGGCCCGCCGCAGGGCCGCTCCGTGAAGTGCTGGTTCCCGGGCGGCTCCTCCGCCCCGGTGCTCACAGCCGACGACCTCGACGTCCCTTACGACTTCAACTCGCTCGCCAAGGCCGGCTCGATGCTCGGCTCGGGTGCGATCATCGTCGTCGACGACTCCACCGCGATCCTCGACGTGGCGATGAAGGTCGCAAAGTTCTACCGCCATGAGTCCTGCGGCAAGTGCACCCCCTGCCGCGAGGGCACGAACTGGACGGTGAAGATGCTCGAGCGGATCGACTCGGGCGAGGCCACCCCGATGGACCTCGACATCATGGCCTCCGTGCAGGAGCACATCATCGGCAACTGCCTGTGCGTGCTCGGCGACGCGATGGCGATGCCGATCGGCTCCCTGATAGCCAAGTTCCGCCCCGAGTTCGAAGCGCACATCGAGGCCGCGCGCGCGCGCAGCGGCATGGGCGAACTGGCCGGCTCAGACGCGGCCCTGGAGGCCCAGGGCGCCCTCGAGCCAAAGGGCGAGCTGGTCGGCCAAGGCGCCGGCCCCCAGGCCCCAGGTGCGCACGAGGGCGCCCCCGGAACCCATAGGGGCGGTGTCTAAATGCCGTGTGACGTCACGCGCAGCGGAAGAACAAAGGTAGTTACAAGCGAAGGGCCGAAGGCCCGAAGCGCCACGGACGCCCGGAGGGCGTACGTTCCCATCAAACGCGGGACAGGATGTCCCGCGGACGACTTCAAATTCGAGGCGATGTAATGCCACGCCCAGAGCAGAAAACCATCACTTTCACGATCGACGGTGTAGAGGTCCAGGCGCCGGAGAACACGATGCTCGTGGACGCCGCCAAGCACGGCGACGTCGAGATCCCGGTGTTCTGCTACGAGCCCAAGCTAGGCAACCCGGTCGGCGCGTGCCGCATGTGCCTGGTCGAGATCGAGGGCATCCCCAAGCTGCAGACGGGCTGCTCAACGCCGGTGAAGGACGGCATGGTCGTGAACACGCAGTCAGAGCGCGTGAAGACCGCCCAGCAGGCGGTCGTCGAGTTCCTGTTGATCAACCACCCGCTCGACTGCCCCGTGTGCGACAAGGGCGGCGAGTGCCCGCTGCAGGACATCGCCTTCGGCTGGGGCGCCGGCACCTCGCGCTTCATCGAGCCCAAGCGCCACTTCGTCAAGCCGCTCGCCCTCTCTCCCACGATCGCGATCGACCGCGAGCGCTGCATCCTCTGCTACCGCTGCGTGCGCTTCTCGCAGGAGATCTCCGAAGACAACCAGCTCGTG
>DASYAM010000045.1:0-118483 GCA_036501315.1 Solirubrobacteraceae bacterium | reverse complement strand
TGCCCGGCATGTGGTACTCCCAGGCCAAGGGCGTCGTCGTGATCGGCGGACGGTCCGCCTTCGCAGCGCGCGCCGCCAGGGCCCGCGCAGCGCGCGCTCACGCCGCGCGCCACCGCTGAGCCGACAGCGTTTGGCGCCGCGAGCGTCAACAGCTGTGGCGACCGGCGTCGGCGGCAATCGACGCAGACGCGCGCCCACGCGTCTCCCACGATCGACCGACGGTCCGGACGGCTCCTCCTACCGGCAAATAAGCTAGGGGCATGAGCCTCCGTCTGATCACCGCCGGTGAGTCCCACGGCCCCGGCCTGACCTGCATCGTCGAGGGCTTGCCCGCCGGTCTTTCGCTGCGTCCCGAGGATCTCAACGAGGACATGGCGCGCCGCCAGCTCGGACACGGCCGCGGCGGGCGCATGAAGATTGAGCACGACGCAGCCGAGGTCACCGCCGGTGTTCGCCACGGGCGTACGCTCGGCGGCCCGATCGCGCTGCAGGTCGCCAACCGCGACTACGCCAACTGGGAAGAGCGCATGAGCCCCTGGCCGGTCGCGGACGACGTCGCCGAGGTCCACCTCCCGCGCCCCGGCCACGCCGACCTTGTCGGCACGCAGAAGTACAAGCAGTCCGACGTGCGCAACATCCTCGAGCGGGCCTCCGCGCGCGAGACCGCCGCGCGTGTCGCCGGCGGTGGGCTCTGCAAGGCGTTCCTGCGCGCGCTCGGTGTCGAGGTCCGCTCGCACGTGATTCAGATCGCCTCCATCCATGCGCCGGCGCGCGAGGGACAGCTGAAGGTGGAGGACTTCGCCACGGTCGACGCCTCGCCCGTGCGTTGCCTCGACGCCGCGGCGTCCAAGGCGATGGTGGCCGAGATCGACCGGCTGCGCAAGGCCAACGAGTCGCTTGGCGGCGTTTTCGAGGTACAGGCCTTCGGTCTCGTCCCCGGCCTCGGCTCGCACGTCTCCTGGGAGGAGCGCCTCGACGGGCGGTTGGCGATGGCGATCTGCTCGATCCAGGCGATCAAGGGCGTCTCGATCGGCGACGGCTTCGCGGTCGCGGGCGTGCCCGGATCGCAGGCCCACGACGAGATCTTCTATTCCGAGCAGCACGGCTATCAGCGCGAGACCAACCGCGCCGGCGGGCTCGAGGGCGGCATGACGAACGGCAGCCCGCTGATTGTGCGCGGCGCGATGAAGCCGCTGCCGACGCTCACCAAGCCGCTGCGCTCCGTCGACACCGAGACGCACGAGCCGGCGCAGGCCCTGCGCGAGCGCACTGACTCCTGCACCGTTCCCGCCGCCGGCGTCGTCGGCGAGGCGATGGTTGCGTTCGTGCTCGCCGACGCCTACCGAGTGAAGTTCGGTGGCGATCACATCGACGACGCCGTCGCCGCCGTCCGCACCTACGAGGAGCGGATCGAATGGCGCTCGTCCTGATCGGCTTCATGGGCGCCGGTAAGTCCACGCTTGCCGGTCGCCTGGCCGCCCTGCGCGGGCGCGCGCCGATCGACGGCGACGCACTGCTGGTGGAGCGCTTCGGGCACTCGGTCGCCCGCGAGTTCGAGCTTCACGGAGAGCGGGCGTTTCGTGCGGCCGAGGAGGAGGTCATGTGCGGGCTGCTGGAGAGCGTCGATGCCCGCGACGTGATCGCGCTCGGTGGCGGCAGCGTGCTCTCCGCACGCGTACGCGCAACGCTTACAGGACACACGACGGCGCTGATCGAGGTCGCGCCGGAGATCGCGTGGGAGCGCGTACATCGCGATGGTGGCGACGAGCGTCCCCTTGCTCATGACCGGGACGCCTTCCTCGCGCTTCACGCCGAGCGCTCACCGCTGTATGAGCAGCTGGCCGATGCCACGCTCCTCTGGGCCCGATCCGCCTCGGGTGACTATCCCGTGCTCGTCGGCCGCGGGCTGCTGCGCGACGCGAGCCGCGCGAGCGCCGTCTGGCCGCTCAACCGTGCCACGTCGCGCTCCTTCTCCATCACCGACGAGACCGTATGGGGCCTGTACGGCGAGCGGCTGGGCGAGCCTACCGGCACGTTCACGATTCCGCCGGGCGAGTCGCACAAGACGCTCGCGAGCGCCGAGCGGGCGTGGACGGCGATGGCGGACGGCGGCGTCACCCGCGCCGACCACGTGGTCGCGCTCGGCGGCGGCGTCGTCGGCGACCTCGCCGGCTTCTGTGCCGCGACCTACCAGCGCGGCGTTCCCGTCGTGCACGTGCCTACCACGCTCGTCGCCCAGGTCGACTCCGCCTACGGCGGCAAGACCGGCGTCGACCTGCCCGCGGCGAAGAACTACGTCGGTGCCTACCACCAGCCGGCCGGCGTGCTCGTCGACCCGGCGCTGCTCGACACGCTGCCCCCCGCCGAGCTAGCGGCCGGCTGGGTCGAGGTGCTGAAGACCGCGCTGATCGCCGGGGGGAACCTGTGGGAGCGCGTCTCGGCCGGGGGCGAGGTGGACGAGCGCACGATCCTCGCGTGCGCGCGCACGAAGCTCGCGGTCGTATCTGAAGACGAGCGCGACGCTGGCGCCCGCCAGGCATTGAACCTCGGGCACACCGTCGGACACGCGATCGAGACCGTCACCCGCTACGCCCGCTACCGCCACGGCGAGGCCGTCGGCCTCGGGCTGCTCGCGGCGCTGCGCCTCTCCGGCCTGGACGACCTGCGCGCACAGGTGCGCGAGCTGTTGCGCGCGCGTGACCTGCCCGTCTCGCTGTCCGGAAGCGAGGTCAACGTCGCGGCGGTCGTCGCGGCGACCGCGCGCGATAAGAAGCGCACCCAGGCCGATGCGACCGTCCCGTTCGTGCTGCTCGACGCGCCCGGCGAGGTGCGCGTCGGCTGCGAGGTCCAGCCCGACGACCTGCTCGCCGCGGTGCAAGAGTTGCTCGCATGAGTTCGTTCGGAGGCGTCCCCACGCGCACGGACCAGACGGGGCACTGCATTGAGGTGATGCACGGCGTCAACCTCGACCAGCTCGGCCGCCGCGATCCGCTGCTCTACGGCACGCTCACGCTGGCGGAGCTCGAGAAGCGGATCGCGAACGAGGCCCGCGAGCTGGGCCTGCGAACGCGCTGCTTTCACACCAACCACGAAGGCGCGTTCGTCGAGCGCCTGCACGCGCTCGCAGGGCATGCCGACGCGATCCTGCTCAACCCCGGCTCGTGGACTCACTACGCGTGGGCTATCCGCGACGCGCTCGAGATCGCCGCCCTCCCGGCCCTCGAGATCCACCTCTCTGACATCGAGTCACGCGAGCCGTGGCGGCGCGTGTCGGTCATCCGTGAGCTGTGCTTCGCGACCATCTCCGGCCGCGGGCCCGACGGCTATCGCGACGCGCTCGGGCTGCTGCGTGAACACCTCGAACAGGAGCGGTCGTGAGCGAGTCAATGAGTGTCGAAGGGACCCACGCGGATCGCCTCCGGCGCCTGACGGACGATCTGCGCACGCGAGAGGTCGACGCGCTGCTCGTCAACGCGCTGCTCGGCGTGCGCTACCTGACCGGCTTCACCGGCACTCACGGGCTTGCGCTGGTCGCAGCCGAGCCGCCGGCGGAGCATCGGTTCTTCACCGACTTTCGCTACGCCACCCAGTCGGCCGAGCAGGTCGCCGCCACATACGAGCGAGAGATCGTCGCGGGCGAGCTGCTCGAAGCGGCCGTCTCCTCGCTGGACGCGATCGGTGGACGCCTCGGCTTCGACGACGCGAGCGTCACCGTCGTCCAGCACGCGCGCCTACGGGAGCTGCTGGAAGACAGGTGGGAGCTCGTGGGGTGCGCCGGGGCGGTCGAGCGGCTGCGCGCCGTCAAGGACGCGGAGGAGGTAGCGCGGATCCGCGCGGCGAGCGAGCTCGCCGACGAGGCGCTGCGCGCCGTCCTCGAAGACGGTGTGGTGGGGCGGACCGAGCGCGACGTCGCGATCGCCCTGGAGCTGCGCATGCGCCGTCTCGGCGCCGACGCGGCGAGCTTCCCCTCGATCGTCGCAGCCGGAGCCCACGGTGCCCTGCCGCACGCCGAGCCCCGCGACGAGCCGATCCCGCGCGACGTGCTGCTCACGATCGACTGGGGCGCGCTGCACGAGGGCTATTGCTCTGACTGCACGCGCACATATGCCACCGGCGAGCACATATCGGAGGAGGCTCGCCGGGTTTACGAGCTGGTGCTCGACGCCCAGCGACAAGGGATTGCGGCCGTCAAGGCGGGCCCAAACGGCAAAGAGGTCGACGCGATCGCGCGCGCGGTCATCGAGCAGGGCGGCCACGGCGAGCAGTTCGGCCATGGCCTCGGGCACGGCGTCGGCATGGAGGTCCACGAGGGCCCCCGCCTGTCGCGCACCGCCGGCGAGGAGCCGCTGCAGGTGGGCAACGTCGTGACGGTCGAGCCCGGCGTCTACCTGCCCCGAGTGTGTGGTGTGCGCATCGAGGACCTGCTCGTCGTCACCGAGCAGGGGAGCGACATCCTCACCGCGCTCCCCAAGGAGCTCACGGTCGTCTCCTGAAGCACCGATGGCGCCGACGTGGGCTCAGCGTGCCGGAGGCGCCAGCGCGAGCCCATCGTTCTTGGCGGCTGTCCGACCGTACTCGCGGGGGCGCAGTGAGAATTTCAGCCCCGGCGCATACAACTTCAACGCGAGCGCCGCCGTGAGCGGGATGGTCCACGCCAAAAACAGCGCGGCTTGGGGGTCGGCGCTCATACCGCCGGTCGAGAGTTCGTGCAAGACGATCCAGGGGAGCAGGACGCCGACAAGCGTCAGCACCGGCGGCCTGCGAGCCTCGCCAGAGACCTCCCAGACGAGCAGCGCGAGCAGGCAGGGCAGCATGTAGTAGCCGGTGTTCCAGGTGTCCAGCAGACAACGGAGCAGCAGCGCCAGCGCGAGCAGCAGGAGCCCATCGCGCCCGGGAATCGTCCGCGCGCCGTGCCGTCGCTGTAGCCACAGCAGTCCCGCCAGCGCGAATCCGATAGCTACGATCAACGGGTGGCTCACCATGCCCGCCCACGCAGGCCCGGTGCGATACCCGTACAGCGGGGCGCCGAACAGGCCATGCACGAGCGGACCGTGATAGCCGAAGAACCACCAGATCTGCCACGGCTGAAAGATCGTGCTCGAGGTCGACGCGGTCGCCTTTGCGCTCGCCGCGAAACCGCCCGAAGCGGAGAGCGTCAGCGGGAGCAGGACAGCTGCTGCGATCGCGCCGGTGCTTGCCAGACACCACAGTCTCCGTTTCGGCGGCAAGGTCAGGAGAACCGGCCCGACCGCCAGCAGCGCCCACTCCTTGTTGGCGATCGCCAATCCAAGCAGCAACCCCGCCCAAAGTGGACGCTCGCGGGCGGCGCACAACACCGCCCCCACGCACAGACAGGCGCCGAGCAGCTCCTCGGGATGGCCGAGTTCGAGCGCGCTCAGGGTGAGCTGGTTGGCGACGCAGATTCCCAGTGCCACCGCGCGGGAGAGCGTCGAGTGACCGTGCGCGCGCATGCGCGCTGCCAGCCACACTCCGAGCGCGGCCGCGGCCAGCAGGCAGGGGAGAGCCACCATCCGATAGACAGCGAGCTCACCGCCGCCCCACAATCCCGGCATGAGCGCGAACGGCGCGCGCTCGACGAGCGAGCCCCCGTACACGGGCGCGAGACGTAGAAAGCTCGAGACGTGACCGTGGACGAGCGCCTCGAACGCCGGCTGGGCCTCGACTTCATAGTCGTTCCAAGCGAACCCGTACAGCCCGAGCCAAGCCAGCGTCGCGCAGCCTGCGCTTGCCGTCAGCGCGCACAGCGCGTTCTCGCGTAGGACTCTGCGCATACCTCGACATCGGCTTTCGGCTGCAATCGCTTGAGCACGGGCGGCGCACTGCCGATACGCATGAAGATGGGTGTTGATACCCATCGCCGCGAGGTGGGCACGAGCCGTTACTGCCCCAGACCAGAAACCCCCAGGAGGTAGTCCAGTGCTCAAAAATCTCATCAAGCGGCGCTCGCGGGAGCAGGACGGCTTCACGCTGATTGAGCTCCTCGTCGTGATCCTGATCATCGGAATCCTTGCCGCGATCGCCATCCCCTCGTTCCTGAATCAGAAGAGCAAGGCCTACGACGCCTCGGCCAAGGAGCTCGCGCGCACCGCCGAGACCACGGCCGAGACCTACGCGACCGACCACGAAGGTGGCTACGCGGGCATGACCGAAAAAGAACTAGAGAAATACGAAACAGGCCTGCTCGACTGTACCGCTGCCTCCGCCGGCACCAATGCCTGTTTGAAAGAAGCGCCAGGTACCGCGAAAAGCTACAAAATCGTTACGAAGGCGGCAAACACTGGCGACGAATTCACGATCGAACGAAACGAAGCTGGCGAAATCACTCGCAAATGCGCAAGCACCAAAGGCTCCAAATCAGGTTGCTCGGGCTCCGCGAGCGGTAGCTGGTAGGAGCGCAGGGCTGCATCCTGGGGCAGCCCGCGTCTTCGTGCCGAGTCTCTCGAGCCCGCAAGCGCGGATGCGAGGCTCGGCACGGTCACGGCTATGCCTCGACGAGCCCCCGCCGGATCGCATAGCGGGTCAGCTCGACGCGGTTGCGCATCCCGAGCTTGTCGAGCACGTTCGCGCGGTGTCGCTCGACGGTCTTCTTGCTGAGCACGAGCAGCCCGGCGATCTCCTCGCTCGTCTGCCCTTCGGCGATCAACTTCACGACCTCGAGCTCGCGCGGCGTCAGCGGGTCCTCGGGCGGCGCCTCGCCGCGGCGCGCTCCCTCCAGGTAGTCGCGGATCAGCGCCGCGACCGCCGGCGGGTAGAGGAACGGCTCGCCGCGCATGCTCGCGCGGCACGCCTCGACGAGGTCGCGGTTGGCGGCCGTCTTCAGCACGTAGCCCGACGCGCCGGCCTTCAGCGCCTCGAAGAAATACTGCTCGTTCTCGTGCATCGACAGCATCAAGATGCGCAGCTCAGGTTTGCGGCGGTGCAACTCGGCGGCGACCTGCAACCCCGTCATCCGCGGCATCGAGACGTCGAGGACCGTCAGGTCTACATCCTCGGAGAGCCCCTTCTCCAACGCCTCCGCGCCGTCGCCCGCCTCGGACACGACGCTGATGTCGGGCTCGGCCTCGAGCACCATCCGCAGCCCACTGCGCACGACCTCATGATCGTCGGCGAGCAGGATCCTGATCTTCAGCGGCGTCGTCATGCTAGTGGCCCGATGCATCGGGCCACCCGACAAGTGGCTCTCGGCGGAGTGGAGATCATGCGCTCTCGTGATTCGACGCGACCGCCAGGCGGACCTCCACGCCTTTTCCCGGTGCGTTTGCGACCTCGAGGTCCGCTTCGATCAGGATCGCCCGCTCGCGCATGCCGGGCAGACCGCCGGTCTGCCTGATCGGCGCCGAAAGCAGGCCTTCGCCGTCGTCGGTCACCCTGAGCACAACCGTGTCCTCCTCGCCCCGCCCGAGCGCGACCCGCACCTCTGTTGCCCTGGAGTGGCGCAGCGCGTTGGTCAAGGCCTCCTGGGCGACGCGGTAGATCACCAGCTCCACCTCTGAGCTGAAGGGGGGCAGACCTCCTTCCAGTTCGCGCCGCACCGTCAGCGCGCCCTGCTGTTCCATCCGCAGGCAGAGCGAGATCAGCGCGTCGGTCAGCCCCAGGTCGTCGAGCGCCTCGGGACGCAGCTCGCGGACGATCCGCCGCACGTCGTCGAGGCTGTGATGCACGGTCGCGACGATCTCCTGCAGCGGCGCCGTCTGCGACGGGAAGTCGGCGGCGACGCGTTCGGCCTGCAACGCGACCGCGGTCAGCGTCTGGCCGAGCTCGTCGTGCAGCTCGCGCGCGACCCGCAGCCGCTCTCCCTCCTGCGCCGCGAGCGCGCGGCGAGCACTCTCGCGTCGCTCAGTCTCGATGCGATCGAGCATCGTGTTGAGCGCCTGCGACAGGGCGATCGTCTCACTGCTCGCCCAGTTCCCCGCGGGAGCCCGCTGGCCCGGGCGCCTGGGATCGATGTTGCCCATCAGCGTGGCTAGCCTGCGCAGGGGGGCAAGCACGAGCGCAAGCAGCACGAGGTCGACCGCGAGCGTCGCCACGAGCCCGACGACCAAAACTACGAGTTCGGTGAACCTGATGTGGTTGCGAACCGTCGCCGGGCTCAAGATCAGGACGAACACCGCGGCGCCGAACACGAGCGCGTTGACCGTGAACACCCGCCACAGGGTCGACACGGCGACCGGCCGCCGGCCGAACAGCGGGTGTTCGATCTCGCGCAGCGAGAAGGGATTTGGGAGCTTCATGGCCGCTCGATGCTCGCGGGCGCGTCGGACGGTTTGAGCTGTGCAGGAGGTCGAAGAGGGCGTCCCGGCGCAGAGGAGCGTCAGCGACCGCCGCAGTCGTACAGTGCCGTCGGGCCGCGGACGCCCGAAGTCGGCGGGGGCGGCGGGGCGCAATGCGCGTGCACCCACACGACACGCGGATCGTCGCTCGTCCGCGGGACGAGAAACGCGCGAACCTGCCCGGAGTCGATATAGCGGCGTAGCTGAGCGAGGCTGGGGGACGGGATCCCGCCCTGGAACCCGCCGATTGGAAGCATCTCCCGGCCCGTCGCGAGAATGTAGGGGGCGGCCAGGATCGAGGAATCGACGGCCATCGCCATCGGGGTCCCGTACGTCGAAGAGAGCTCTTCGACCACCTGCTCATCGAGCGTTCGCGTGCGGGCCGCTTCCGCGCGCGACACAGTCGCCGAGGATGGCTCATATGGCGCCGCGAACGGTCCGAGGCCGCGGACGACCATCAGCGCGGAGGCGACACCCGGGAGCAGCAGCGCACACGCGAGCACGAGCGCTGCGACACCGCTCGTAAGACCTTTGACCGTTCCCTCCCTCCGTGTCGCTACCCCGAACGCCGTGACACTCACGAGCGCTGCGCAGATCGCTACCGCAACCAGCCAGCCCGGTACATTCGAACCGCCGCGCAGCAGGTAGAGCCCATACCCAACCGATGCGAGCAGGGCCCCCATGACCCATGCTTGCGTCGCCGCCCGCTCGCGCCGCTGCCACGCGAGCTCGACCCCGATTCCGCACAGCGCCCCAATCGCCGGCGCCAGCGCCGCCACGTAATAGGAGTTGGGATACCCGCCCGCGCTGAAGAACGTTCCCAGCACGATCAGCCATAGCCCCCACAGCATTACCGCCGCCTGCAGCGGGTCGCGGCGACCCGCCCGGCGTGAGAGCGCAAGCACCGCGATCGCGGCGATTAGCGCGGCTGGCAGCAACCAGCCGTCGTCGCGACCGAACGGGCCGCTCAGCAGCCGATGCCAGCTCGGCGCGATGGAGTGGATCGGGCCGGCGCTTGTCTGGGAGATATGCACGAGGAATGGAGCCGGATGGCCCGCGCCGGCGAACACGCCGCTGCCGTGGCGCAAACGGGCGATCCCGTTGTAGTCGAACGTCTGGCTGAACACCGAATCGTTCTGCGTGCCGTCGACATACGGGCGATCGTGCGCCGGCACGAGCGACACGACGGTCATCCAGCTGAGCGACACGATGACCGTCACTGCGCCCGCCAGGGCAAGATGGGTGAGGCGGGTGCGCAGCCGCGGCGGCGCAGCGAGCAGATAGGCGCCGGCGAGCGCCGGCAACACCAGCCAGGCGACCGTCATCTTCGCCTGAAACGCAAGTCCCACCCACATGCCCGCGAGCAGCAGCGTGCGCAGGCGGCCGCTCGTCAGTGCCGCCGAGGTCGCGTCCGCCGCTAGCACGATCATCAGGATCAGCAGCGAGTCGGCGACGTTGCCGCGGTTCAAGGCGACCGTCACCGGGCTCGTCGCGACCACGGCGGTCGCCACGATCCCCGCGACCGGGCCCGCCAGGCGGCGCACCGCGCGGTAGAGCACGAGGATGCTCAAGACCCCCTCGACGACCTGTGGCAGCACGATCGCCCAGGCGTGAAACCCGAATACTCGCAACGACAGCGCCTGCGGCCACAGCGCGCCTGGGAGCTTGTCGACGCTCACGGTTCCCGCCGGGTCGAACGCGCCGAAGAAAAAATCGTGCCAGCTGCTCGACATGCTCCGCGCCGCGGCGCCGTAGAACGCCTCGAGTGCCGCGCCGTTCATGCCCCACGCGTATGTCAGGCACGCGAGCGCTGCGATTGCCAGCAGCACGGGGCGGGCCCATGGCGGTTGGTCTGGGGGTGAGCGCCAGAAGCGCTTCGGTGTCCTTGCCACGCCATCCTGAAGCCGTGCGATCCCCTGTGCCAACTCGCCCATTTACGCATCCTAGGCGTTCCCGTTTGCTGGCTAGTCCTGGTGCTCGGAATCAGAGTGCCGCTCGGGCTACGGGGTGCGATGGCGTGGCGGGAGAGATGGCGAGAGCGTTTCGGTCGTGGTCAGGCATTCTGGGCATCTCTGTCGGCGGGTACGTTCTGTTGGAGCTACTTCCTCCTCGGGCACGGGATCTGGTCGATTACCTCAGCGGTTGCGCCGCCGAGGAAGCTGACTTCCACCTTCGCCGGGAAGCCGCCCGACGGGCACCGCTTCGGCAGCGTGAGGTAGGAGATCGTCTTCTTGCCCTGCTTGTATGCGGCACCGACGCTGATGTCGCCTTCCTCGAACGACGCATCGGGGGCCCCGGGCACCGTTTCGATCAACGGCACTTCACCGAGGAGCTCCAAGCCGAACGGTGGAGGGGCATCCACGACATGTCCTACACCGAGGATTTCCAGCACAACCGGCGTTTTTCCATCCACAAAGAACTCCAGGTTGCCTCCGGGAGCGAAGAACGGCTGCACCGACGCCGTCTCGAGCACGCGTTCGGCGCCGAAGCTCACGACGCCGGTCGCGGAGCCTCTCGGGCCTGCAATCGACTGCTTTGGGCACGGTTCCGGTCCGCTCGCTTCGATCACGCTCGGTGCGCACGTGGCGAACCCCTGCGGGTGCACCTTTGAGCCGGCCGGGGCGTAGAACTTGATCTCGGTCGCCGGCGGCGGAAAGCCACCGTATTCGGTGCCGGAGACCGTGCCCTTGCCCTGGATCACGGCGCCGGCGCCGAGGAAGTCGCCGGTGCCCGGGAAGCCCGGGATCGGCAAGGCCGCCACTTGGAACGTGAGCGTCGGCGTCGCCGCCGCCGTGGCCGACAGGCCGAAGACGGCGAGGCCGAGGGCGGCCAAGCAGATGGATGCTCTGCGTATATGGATGGCGCTGGTCATGACAGCCTCCCGTTCGGTCGATCGTGTGTCGACACGGAGATAGGAGGGACGTCGTCGCGAAAAGGATTCAGATCGCGAGAAAGATTCTGCAACGAGGCCCTCGTGATCCGATCCCCAACCCCTGGAGTCGATTGCGTACGGCGTTCGTCCTGCGTCGCCCGCTACCCTGCGAAGCCGTGATCACGACCAACCAATTTAAAAACGGAAACCACATAGAGGTGGACGGGACGATCTTTAAGATCCTCGAGTTCCAGCACGTCAAGCCCGGCAAGGGCGGGGCGTTCGTGCGGACGAAGCTGAGGCGCGCTTCGGACGGGAACGTGATCGACAGGACATTCAGGGCGGGGGAGAAGTTCAGGTCGGTCAGGACGGAGGCGCGCAGGATGCAGTTTCTGTACGCGGATGGGACCGACGCGCACTTCATGGACACCGAGTCCTTCGAGCAGATCGCGGTCGCGGAGGGCAGCGTGGAGGAGGCGTTGCGCTGGACGAAGCCGAGCAGCGAGGTGGACGTGCTGTTCATCGATGACGAGCCCGCGGACGTGCAGCTGCCGAGCGGCGTCGATCTCGAGGTCACGCAGACCGACCCGGGGCTGCGAGGAGATTCGGTCTCGGGCGGAGGAACGAAGCCCGCGACGCTCGAGACGGGAGCCGTGATTCAGGTCCCGCTGTTCATCGAGCAGGGTCAGCTAGTCCGTGTGGATACGCGCTCGGGCGAATACGTAGCACGCGCCTGAGGATCGCATGCGGCGCTCAGAGCAGCGACGGGCGGCGGTGATTGCGCTCTACCAACACGATCTGACCGGCAGGCCGCTGGCGGAGACGCTTGGGGCGAACGCCTCGCTGTTCACCCGCGCGCTGGCGCACGCGGCGGCCGATCGCGAGGGGGAGCTGGACGGGACGATCGACCGCCACGCGCACGGGTGGTCCGTGGAGCGGATACAGCCGCTAGAGCGGAGCATCATGCGGGTGGCGCTGATCGAGATGCTGCATCCGGACGCGGCACCGGCGGATGAGCCAATCCCGCCGGAGGGGGCGGTGGAGGAGGCGGTGGAGAGCGCCAAGACGTTCTGCGGCGCGGACGCGCCCAAGTTCGTGAACGGGGTGCTCGCCGCAGTTTTGCGCGAGGTACGAGAGAATTCGTCGCAGGTCCCATGAGCAACACGCCGATCACATGAGCAGCGCCGAGCACCTGGACGATCTGATCGGGCGGTTGGAGCGCGCCGCCGAGCAGCTGCGCTCAGGCGAGCTGTCGGCCGACGCGGCGGCGACGATGGTCGAGGATTGCGCGGCGCTGGCGAACCAGGCGGCGGCTGAGCTGGAGCAGCTCGCGCGCGCCGAGGTCTCCGCCCCGGCGCCCGGCCAGGACACGTTGCTGTAGTGGGCGACCGCCGCTGCCGCCGTCGCTATTGCCGCCTGTGAGCGTCGCCTATCCGGAGCACCTGCGCGAGCAGGTGGAGCGATATCTGGAGGGGCTGCGTTTCTCGGAGGAGCCGCTTACGGAGGGGCTGGAGGAGGCGATGCGCTACTCGCTGCTGGCTGGCGGCAAGCGCATCCGCCCGGTGCTGGCGCTCGCGACCGCGCGCGCGGTTGGGATGGAGCCGCTCGAAGTGTTGCCGCTGGCGGGTGCGATCGAGCTGATCCATACATACTCGTTGATTCACGACGACCTGCCGGCGATGGACGACGACGAGCTGCGGCGAGGACAACCCACCTGTCACGTGAAGTTCGGCGAGGACGTGGCGATCCTCGCCGGGGACGGGCTGTATGCGGAGGCGTTTCGTCATCTGCTGACGAGCCACGGCGGGGCGCCGGAGCGCGTGCTGGCGGCGGCTGCGGAGCTGGCGGCGGCGACCGGGGTGGGCGGGATGGTGGGCGGGCAGTACGTCGACGTCAGCCCGCGGACGCCGCCCGGGCCCTCCGCGCTCAGACGGTTGCACGAGCTGAAGACGGGCCGCCTGATCGGGGCGTCGGTGCTGTGCGTACTACTGTTGGGCGGGATCGACGGACCTGCGACAATGGGTTTCCGTAGATTCGCCGCCGAGCTGGGCGTGCTGTTCCAGATCGTCGACGACATCCTCGACGTGACGGGTACCGACGATGCACTTGGAAAGCCGCGAGGCAGCGACGAGCGTCAAGGCAAGCGCACATACGTGAGCGAGTTTGGAATCGATCGAGCCAGGGAGCTGGCGGCTGAATCCCACCGGACGGCGCGGGAGGCGCTCGTCGTTGCCGGCGCCGGCAACGGCGAGGCGCACGCGACCGAGGAGCTCGAGCAGATCGCGGACTTCATCTACACCCGCACGTCATGACGAGTTTGCTCGAGCAGATAGACGGTCCTGAGGACCTGCGCGGCCTGTCCGAGGAGGAGCTAGCGACGCTGGCGCAGGAGGTGCGCGAGCACATCATCGAGACGGTCGGAGAGATCGGCGGCCATTTCGGCGCGAACCTCGGCACGTGTGAGCTCGCGGTCGCGCTGCACTCGGTGGTGGACTCGCCGCGCGACAAGATCCTATGGGACGTCGGGCATCAGGCATATCCGCACAAGATCCTTACGGGGCGGCGCGAGCGGCTGAGCACGATCCGTCAGTACGAAGGCCTCGCGCCGTTCTGCTCGATCGAGGAGTCCGAGCACGACATCATGGGGGCGGGGCACGCGTCAACGTCGATCGGCTACGGGGTGGGGATCAAGGAGGGGATGCGCCACCTGTCGCGCATGCGCGATGCGCTAACTGGAGATGCGGCGGAGCGCTCGGGCGTGGCGGACACGACGCCGGCCAGGGGCCCGGCGAGCACGGGAGGCGGGACAGGCGCTGTCGAGGAGGTCGCGGACGGGAAGGTGGTCGCCGTGATCGGCGACGGTGCGATGACCGGCGGCGTGGCGTTCGAGGCGATCGGGCAGGCGGGCGGGTTGGGAACGCCGCTGGTTGTGGTGCTGAACGACAACGGCATGTCGATCGCGCCGAACGTGGGCGCACTGTCGCGGTACTTCAACCGGGTGAGGCTGAACCCCAAGCTGTGGCACGCGCGAGCTGGCGTCGAGGGCGGTCTGACGCGACTGCCTGGCGGGATCGGATCGGCGTTCGAGCGGCTGGGGCCGCAGTTGAAGGAGTCGATCAAGGCGTTCTGGGCACCGGGACTGTGGTGGGAGGAGCTCGACTGGGCCTACATGGGCGTGATCGACGGTCACGACGTAAAGGCGTTGCGCGAGGCGTTGCGCGAGGCGCTCGCTGCCGAACGGCCGGTGGTGGTGCATATTGCGACGGTCAAGGGGAAGGGGTTCGCGCCTGCTGAGGATGGGGGACTGGAGGGCATGGAGAAGTGGCACGCGGCTAAGCCGAAGTCGATCCTAAATGGATCTCCGACCCATCCGGCGGCGGTGCCGTCCGGGATGATCGTGAAGCCGACGAAGGCGTCGGCGCCGCAGTACACACAGGTCTTCGGCGAGGCGCTCGTCAAGGAATGCGAACGGGACGAGCGGGTCGTGGGGATCACCGCGGCGATGAACTCTGGCACCGGGCTGAGCATCCTGCAGAAGGCGATGCCCGAGCGGTACTTCGATGTGGGGATTGCCGAGCAGCAGGCAATCCTGTTCGCGGCTGGGTTGACGCTGCAGGGCGTCAAGCCGGTGGCGGCGATCTACTCGACGTTCTTGCAGCGCGCGTACGACCAGATCGTGCACGACGTTTGCTTGCAGCGACTAAACGTGGTGTTCGCGATGGATCGCGCCGGGCTGGTCGGCGATGACGGGCCGACGCATCACGGGGCGTTCGACATCGCATACCTGCGCTGTTTGCCGAACATCGTGCTGATGTCGCCACGCGACGAGGCGATGCTGACGCACATGCTGCGCACGGCGCTGGCATACGACGATGGGCCGATCGCGCTGCGCTATCCGCGTGGCGCGGGCGCGGGCGTCGCGTTGCCGAAGGAGCCGCAGGCGATCGCAATCGGGACGGGGGAGATCCTGTGCGAAGGCGGCGCCAGCGGAGCCCCCGGCCGAAGAGTCGCGCTGATCGGGTATGGCAGTGGCGTCGGCAAGGCGGTGGAGGCGGCTGAGGAGCTGAAGGGCGCGGAGATCGCGGTAACGGTTGTGGATGCGCGCTTCGCCAAGCCGATCGACGCGGGGCTGATGGCGCAGTTGGCGGCCGAGCACGACCTGTTGGTGACGGTCGAGGAGGGTGTGCTGGCGGGCGGCTTCGGGTCGGCGGTGTGGGAGAGCTTGAACGAGACCGGCGCGACGCCGCGCATCCTGAGAGTGGGGCTGCCTGATCGTTACGTGACGCATGGAGCGCCGGCGCTGTTGCACGAGGCGGTCGGTTTCACCGGCAAGCGGATCGCCGAGCGCGTGGCGGCGGCGATCCTCGACCGCGCTTCGGCGACGATCCAGGCGTAAGAGGCTGTCTCAAAACCGTGAGCACGTCCGGATGCGCCCGTGGACGCGGCGGTGGCACGTGACGACCGATCAAAGATCGGCCAGCACGTGCCACCAGCACGCGCTTCACCGTCCCGCGACGCCCAGCTTGGTCCACGAACGCCCCGACCCCACTCACGGTTTTGAGACAGCCTCTAAGGGCGGAACGGCCTTTTGAGGAGACACGTTCGCGCGCACCACGGTACAGCCTTGCAGGCGCCGGTCACCACAGTCGCCGTTCGCGCGAGAGCTTTAAATGAAACGGCCCGCCGGGGAAGCGGGCCGTTTCGGGGAGGAGGGATGCTGCTGTGCTTCGGGTCGTTCACTATGTTGCCCGCAGTGGGAGAGCTTATGTGTGATGTTGATCACAGAGACCGGCCGTTTGTCTCCCGCGGGGGGGTTAAGCTCGAGAACGCGCTTCTCTCCTGCGGTCTGGAGGTGAGCGGCAGACGGGCTTTGGACGTCGGCGCTTCGACGGGCGGGTTCACTGACTGCCTGCTGCGGCGGGGGGTGGCGGAAGTGGTGGCGGTGGACGTCGGCTATGGGCAGCTCGACTGGGGGTTGCGCAACGATCCGCGCGTGAGCGTGCTCGAGCGCACGAACGCGCGTGCGCTGAGCGGCGAGATGCTGCCGTATGAGCCGGAGTTGGCGACGATCGACGTGTCGTTCATCTCGCTCGCGAAGGTTCTGCCAGCGGTGCTCGGGTGCATGGCAGGCGTTTATGACGTGCTGGCGTTGGTCAAGCCACAGTTCGAGGTCGGTCGTGCGCTCGCGAGCAAGGGTCGTGGGGTCGTGCGCGACCCCGACGATCGCCGTGGTGCGCTAGTGAGCGTCGGCCAGGCGGCGCTGGGGCTGGGAGCGAGCGTGCTTGGCTACCACTACTCCGGGCTGCCGGGCCCGAAGGGTAACCGCGAGACGTTCATATGGCTCGCAGAGGGTGGGCGTGGCGGCGCGTGCGACGACGAGGAGCTGGAGGGGATGGCTCTCGTGGCCGAGCCGACTGAGGGCGGAATGGGAGACTGAGGGTAGTGTCTCGATTCAAAAATTCGGTGGCGTTTCCCGGCGTCTGGACGTGCCTGACGTCCGCCGCCGTCGGCCCATGTGCTACCGGCACACCGCCCGACACCGTCGAACGTCAGATCACGCCCATCCATCCGGAGAACACTGACCGAATTTTTGAATCGAGACACTCATGAGAGAGATCACCGTCTTCACCCACCGTCGCCCGGACGACACACGGGCGGCACTCGAGCTGTTCGCGGCCCGCGCGGTCGAGGCGGGGGTGACGCTGCGGCTGGACGGAGAGGAGACGCGCAAGCACCGCGCGTACACAGGGCCGGGGATCGAGGCGGACGCGCCGGTGAAGGACGAGGTGGAGCTGTGCGCGGTGCTGGGCGGCGACGGGACGATCCTGCGCGCGCTACAGCGCTATGCGGGCACCGGCGTGCCGGTGTTCGCGATCAACTTCGGCGAGATCGGCTTCCTGGCGACGGTCGAGCCCGAGGACCTCGAGGACGGCGTTCGTCGCGCGTTGAGTGGGGACTTCGAGCTGCTGCGGCTGCCCGCGATCGCACTCGACACCTCCAGCGGGACGCATACCGCGATCAACGACGTGGCGATCCACCGCAAGGTCGGCGAGCGCGTGGCGGAGCTCGCGTACGCGTTGGAGGGCGAGGTCGTGGGCAGCGTGCGCTGCGACGGGCTGGTGGTCTCCACACCGGCGGGATCGACCGGCTACAACCTCGCCAACGGGGGGCCGGTGATGGCGTGGGGCGTGGAGGGCTTCGTGGTGTCGTTCATCGCCCCTCACTCGCTGACCGCGCGCGCGCTCGTGGTGGCGCCGGGAGATCACCTGGAGATCCACAACCGCTCGCACGAGCCGCTCGACGTCGCCGTCGACGGGCGGCCCGTGGGCGAGATCCCGGCCGGGGAGACGATCCAGGCGCGATTCGTCAACGACGTGGGTACGATCGCGCAGCTGCCGGGGTCCTCGTTCTATCGCAGGCTGCGCGAGAAGTTCGGCCGCCTCGCGAGCTGACGGTCCGCCTGAGGGCGCTCAGGCGACCTTCGCGGGACGGTGCTCCACATGGCTGGCGCCATGGTGCATCGAGGACATGAAGCTGTCGAGCTGGTCACGCGAGAAGCGCCGCTGGCCGCCGGGCGTGCGGTAGCAGCTGACGTGGCCAGCGTCGGTCCAGCGGCGGATCGTGGCTAGAGAGACGCCGAGGTAGCGGGCGGCCTGGGAGCTCGTGAAGATCATCTGGCGGTCGTTGCGGGGATGGGTGGGGGCGAATGGCATGTGTGGGGCCTCGGCGATCGGTCTCGATGGGTATGGGCATCCTTGGGTCGGGTTGCGCGCGACGGGTTGCTCGCCTTGCGTCAAGAGCCGAGATTGGATACTTAGCCTTCGTCAAAATGGCCCGAGAAGTTGAGCGGCGACCGGGTTTGTGGACCTTTGGGCGAGAAAGCCCACGGAGAGGCTGCGGCAAACCCGCGATATTCGCAGACAGAGAGATGCAAAAACGGGCGCAAATGCTGGGCCGAGATGGGTTCCCTCGAGTGCCTCATCTACCCGCAATCCCGCGCTGGGACTGGGATCGCGGCGCTTTCGCCCGAGCTCGAAACGCCAGACGCAACCATTCATGCACAACGCTCCGGCAAGCTGGACATTTCGTCCAATCTCGCTAGTATGGTCCGCGAACCTACGCAAACATAGCGGTTGTCCTGTGGATGGAGACAGACGGGTCCCCGCTCGGTAACGGTCCCCGCGGACCGGGAGATGGAGACACTATGGGTTGGTATCGCGGTTGGTATCGCTAGAACCAAACGAGTTCTGGCGGTAGACGACCAGAGCTGAGAGCGTCGCGTCGGCAGGTCTTCGGATCGGCAGGCGCGACGTTTTTTTTGTGCCTCGACACTGAGGTAGGGCGTCTTCGGCGATGGGGGAGCTTGAGGCACGCTCGAGCGCGAAGCGGTGGACGACTCTCCGGCAACGGAGGCCGGCTGGGGCAGTTTGCGACCCGGAGCCTCAGCGAGGAGCCGGCTGGGCGATCTTGCGGGCACGGCGCTCGAACGCAAGCTCGGCCTCGAAGTCCGCGTCGTCGCCGTGAGCGAAGGTGACCGGCCCCTCGCGCTCGAGCATCGCTATGAACTGCTCCACGAGCTCAGCGTCGAGCTGGCGTCCGGCGACCTTACGCAGCTCGGTCATCGCGTCCTGGGGGATCATCGGCGAGCGATAGGTCTCGCGTGCCGTCATCGTGTCGTAGGTCGAGCAGATCGCGAGGATACGGGACGCAAGCGGTATCTCGCCGCCGATCAGCCCCGCGGGGTAGCCGCTGCCGTCGACGCGCTCGTGGTGGTAGAGGATCGCATCGGCGACCGGCCCGTAGCCGTCGAGCCGCCCGACGAGGGTCGCGCCGTCCTGGGGGTGGCGGCGGATCACCGCCCAGTCGTCGTCGGAGAGGACCTCGGCGTGGAGGATGCGATCGGGCAGCGCGAACTTGCCGATGTCATGGAGCAGGCCGGCGGTGTGGATCAGATCCTGCTCGGCGTCGCTGCAGCCCGCCTCGCGTGCGAGCGCACGGGAGTAGCGCGCAACCGCCGCGGCGTGGCGAGCGGTCACGCGGTCACGCAGCGCGAGCGTCTCGACGAGCGTGGTCAGAACGCCGAGCTGCAGCGAGGCGAGGTGCATCGAGCGCGCTTCGAGCTGGTCGGCGCGGTCCTCCGAGCGCAGCAGCGCGATCGTCAGGTATTGGAAGATGACGATCACCAGGATGACGCCGAACAGAGCGGGCAGCCCGAGGTTCGTGTAGGCGACCGCGAGCAGCGCCGCGAGCGCGCCTGTCGCGATCTGTCCGGGCAGCAGTGGGACGAACAGGTCGCGCACCTGGCCGGGCAACGGACGGCCTTCGGTGACGCGCACGTCGATCGCGACGAGCGCGAAGTTCAAAGCGTTGGTGATCATGAACACCGCGAAGACGACCAGCGCGAAGGTGACGCTCTGCGTCAGCTGCTGGTTGTGGGGGCTGTGAACGTCGCCGACGAGCGCACGGACCATCAGCCCGCCCACGATCGGGAAGGCCGCGTAGGTCGACAGGTTGTTCAGCCACAGAGCCGCAGAGACCCGTCGCGTCGCCGAGGTGAGGGTCATCACCGCCAGGCCGAGCAGAACCGCCGGCGCCGGTCCGAGCAGGCTCATCGCGAGCACGAGCGCGACGAACGCCGCAGAGAGGTTTTGCCCGCGAATCGAGAGGTTGAGCTGCTGTCCCACGAGCGCAAGCCCGAGCAGCAGGCCGACCAACAGCACCGGATGCCAGTCCTGCGTACGAGAGGTCCATGCGGCCGCCCCGATCGCGAGCGCGAACAGCATGGCCTCTGCCGCCCAGAATAGGCGTGTGGTGGTATTGGTCGAAAGCATGCGCAAAGGTCTCGTCGTAGTACTTAACGGCCAATATGACGTAGTCCTTAAGGTGATTCCGCGATTTGCTAGGCGGCGTCGGGATGTGGTCGACAGGTAGGTGTCGAGTATGTGACTGCATTCCGCCGTTTGCTACATCGTGCGGAGGTGGTCCGTCGCGGTCTGCGGGTAGGATCGCCCCAGGCGTGGTCGGAGACTGGCCGCGGTCGCATGTTCGGTGTAGG
The DNA here is from genome assembly GCA_036501315.1 of Solirubrobacteraceae bacterium. Classification (GTDB taxonomy): domain Bacteria; phylum Actinomycetota; class Thermoleophilia; order Solirubrobacterales; family Solirubrobacteraceae; genus Palsa-744. The sequence goes on along the minus strand of DASYAM010000045.1, from coordinate 98,265 downwards.
AGGCAAAAGTGGGACCCGGCGCAAGCTCGAAGACCATCGAGTCGATACGTGGCGGCGCGCGAGCGGCGCGCGATGACGTTCTGACGACTGTCAGAGCCCTGTCGGCTGGGGGCCAGCTCCGTAGGCTGCTGCTCGCCGAAGGGCAGTCGGCGCTCGGCGACGCCGCTGCCGAAGTGGCGCTGTTGCTGATCGCCTACGAGCGCTTGCACTCGCCGTGGGCGCTTTCGGCGGTGCTGTTGGCGGACCGCGTGCCGCGGATGTTGCTTGCACCGCTCGCCGGCGTGCTCGCCGACCGCATGTCGCGACGCGTCCTTTTGATCGTCGCCGATCTGCTGCGGGCGGTCGCACTGTTGGGACTGGTGCTCATACCTTCGTTTGCCGTGACCGTGATGTTGGCGGGGGTGCTCGGGTGCGGAACGGCGCTGTATCGGCCGGTGGCCGAAGCTTCGCTGCCGGCGCTCACCGGCGGCCGCCAGGGCGCCGCGGCCGCGGTGACGAGCCGGTGGACGATGATCACGCTCGGTGAAATGCTCGGGCTGCTGCTGGCCGCCGCGATGCTGCTTGCCATCTCCCCGGAAGGCGTGTTGCTGCTCGACGCGGCGACGTTCGCGGTCTCGATCGCGGTGCTCGGCCGCACCACCACGCTGGATCGCCCCGAGGCGCTCGCGCAGACCCAGGAGGCGCCCGCGGGGGCCGTGAGGATGTTGCGGGAGGGAGCTCGCGCCACGCGCCAGATCCCCGGCATGTTGGTGCTGTTCGTGACCGTGCTGAGCGCGATCCTCGCCGGTGGCCTGATGAACGTCGGGGATCCGCTGCTGGCGAAGAACGTGCTTCATTCCGGCAACTCGGGGTTCGCCGCGCTCAAGGTCGCGATCGGCGTGGGCCTGCTGCTCGGAACCGTGCTGTCGGGGCCACGGGGAAACCCCGTGGGATCGATGCGAAGCAGCTACTTTCGCGCGCTTGGGATGGCGGCGGTCGGCATCGCGCTGATGGCCGCCTCGCCGGATCTGCCGATCGCCCTGCTCGGATCCTTGATCCTCGGTGCCGGGAACGGGCTTGCGGTGGCGCGGCATCTGCAGCTGATCCAGCTCACGACGCCGGAGCGGCTGATCGGGCGGATCAACGGCCTGCTGAATGCCGCCGAGGCGGCCGCGTTCGTGGCCGCCTTCGTCGTCGCGGGCGCCGCGGTTGCGGTGCTCGGCGTGCGTGAGACGTTTGCGATCTCCGCCGCCGGGGTGGCGATCGCGGCCGTCGTGGGCTATATGCGAATGCGCAGAATCGATTTGAGCGCACCATCCACGCTCACCGATCAGCCGCTGTCGAGCTCGCCGCTTGCGCCCGTCGACTGAGTCTCGAGCGGCTGAGACGGCGCCGAAGAACCTGGCCCGCGAGTGAAGCGTCCAGGCGGGGGCGCACAACGAGCGGATGGGCGCGCGCCCGGCACTGAGGAGAGGGAGGCGTGGCCAGCGCGTCAGACCCGCATCGCGCCGCCGTGAGCGGCGACGCGCGTAACGACATGCCGGGAAGGGCTGTCGAGGATCATCACCGGCAGGGTGGGATGCCGCTGAGCGAGCATGTGCATCAGCGACTCCGCCGAAACCTCGCCGACGTCGCCGGTGACGATCGCCATACGGCTCGTCGGAGCGAGCTCCAGTGCTTCGCAGACCGAGTCCGTCTCCTCGAACCCGATGCTCGACGGGAGCGTTTGGGCCAGCTCGTCCAGGACGGTTGCGCGACGGTCGGCGTCCGGCCCGACGATCAGGACGCGGGTCGGTCCCTCCACGACGCGCAGCCGTGGTGGACGCGTGCCGTGGCCGGCGAGCGGCTCAGTGTGCGCGCGTCCCTGGCCGTTCAACAGGCCAAGCACCGGCCGTCGCGGGCGCGGGCGCGCCGCGGCCGGCTTAAGAGCCAGGCTCATCTTGCGCCGGCCCCCGACAGGCCCGGCCACGACGTGTAGGCGAGCGTGCTGCCCTCGGGATCGAGGAAGGGACGGTCGAAGCCCAGGTCCTGACGTCGCTCACGGCGGCCGAGCGCGGTCAGAGCGGCAAAGCCGCCGGCCGTCAGGGTCAGCCAGGTCAGCGCGATCATGAGGGCGAGCATGGTGACTCCTTCGAGGTCGCGGATGTGTGCTCGTGCGGCATAGACGACATGATGCGTCCTGGGGGGCCGTTTGTCTGTAGAGCGAGTGGTGCAGATCGTGTCGTCCTAAAAGGGCAGATCTGTGTCGTCCTACAGGGACCCGCCGCCGTGGAGCGGGCCATTCAACGGGGACTGTCCCTGCGAGGCGCTACGGTGTGCGCCTAGATGGTTGATTCCACGTTCGTGCGCCACCGGCTGGCGCATATGGCCGGCGCTGGCCTTTGTCCTCGGGCTTGTCTTTGCTGGACGATCTCCGATCGGCAGCAAGGACTTCGCCCTGCGTCCGCGGCCAGCTTAATCCTCCACACCACCAGCGGCACCCGAGCGTGAAACCAACCATCTGATGGAGGCTGGCGTCCCAGGGGTGGATCGACCGATCGAGGTGATCATCGCCGACGATCACGGTGTCGTGCGCGACGGGATTCGCACGGTGCTCGAGCGCGAGAAGGGCGAGTTTCGCGTGGTCGCTGAAGCCGCCGACGTCCCGGCGACCGTGCGGGCGGTGCGCGAGCACAAGCCCGACCTACTGACGCTCGACCTGACGATGCCGGGAGGGTCGAGCCTGGCGGCTCTGCCGTCGTGCTTCGTCGCCCACCCGACGCTCGCGGTCGCGATCTTGACGATGCGCGAGGATCCCGAGTACGCCCGCCAGGCGCTCAGAGCGGGCGCGCGCAGCTATGTGTTGAAGGAGGCCGAGCCCGCCGAGCTCTTGCAGGCCTTTCGCCTGGCGGTGGCCGGCGGCAACTACCTGCATCCGCGGCTGGGCGCGCTGATGGCGACGGGGGAGGACGATCCCGCCGACGGAGTTGCGCTGTCGGATCGCGAGCGAGAGGTCGTGCGGCTGATCGCCAACGGCTACACCAACCCACAGATCGCAGAGCAGCTGCACGTCGCCGAGCGCACCGTCAAGACGTATCGCGCACGCGCGATCGAGAAGCTCGGCTTCTCTTCCCGTGCCGAGATAACCGCATATGCGCGGCGGTTGGGGCTCGTCGAGTAACCCAGCAAGGGCCGCGTCTGTCCCAGGCCGACTCCAGCGAGGGTCGTCGGTCGTGCCGCGAGCTCTAAGCCGACCGCACGCGATGCCGCTACACCGACGCGGTGGGGCGACCGGCGAGGGGCACCGACAGGCGCACGGCGGTTCCCTGTCCGGGGGCCGGGACCATTTCCAGCTCGCCGCCGACCAGCTCGGCTCGCTCGCGCATGCCGGACATCCCGAAGCCTCCCTCCAATCCGTCGCCCCGCGGGCCCAGGCGGCCACTGTCCGGAAGCCCTTTGCCGTCATCGGTGACCGACGCGCGCACGATGCCGTCGCGCTCGGTAACGCTGACCACGGCCTCCGTCGCCTGCGCGTGGCGACTGACGTTCGTCAGCGCCTCTTGAACGACCCGATAGATCGTGCTCTCGAGCTCTGGGTCCAGACGCCTTTGGTCCGCGTCTGGTCCGAGGTCGATCTCTGTTTGCACGTCAAGGCCGTCGATCGCCTGCATACGTCGCGCGAGCGCCTGCAGGGCGGCCTCCAGTCCTAAGTCGTCGAGCGCCGCGGGACGAAGCTCGGTGATCAGATGGCGCAAGCCGTCGATCTCGCCGCCGAGTCCCTCGAGGACGGCGTCGACGGCCTCGCTCAGAGCCTGCTGGTCATTAAGATCGCGGGCGTTGGCCAGCTTCAGGCGCAACGCGCCGATGCCCTGAACCGTCTCGTCGTGGATCTCCCGCGCCCAGCGCGTACGCTCGCGCTCACGAGCCTCCATGCCGTAGCGCAGACGTTCGATCTCGACCGAGCGCTCGGCGCGGAGCCGCTGGGAGACGCTCGTCGCGAAAGCGTTCAGCGCCTGCCGGTCGGGGTTGCGAAAGCCGCCGTCGCTGCGCAAGGCGATCACAAGGCCGCCCCCGTGGCCCTCCATGTTGAGCGGCTCCACCAGCGCTGCGCGCGCCTCGATGCCAAGTTCGTGAAGCCACGCGGCCTCCTGACCACGTGGACGGTCCAGCGCCACCGGCTTGCCTGCAAGGTAGAGCGCGCCCAGTGCGCTGCCCTCGACCGGCATGATCCGCAGGCGCACTGTCCCCTCTCCGCTCGAAGCCGCCACGCGCAGCTCGCCACGCTCCTCGATCACCATCAGCAGCGTCCCGGCGTCGAGCAGCGCGAGGCCGCGATCGGCCATTAGACGCAGCAGCCACAACTCTGATCCGGAGAGCACCGCGCGAGATTATGGACCTATCGCGCCGGTCTCGTAAGCGTGAAGGGCGCGAAGCCGCCTCCGAGGCCGTCTCCTAGCGCGTGCCGGTCTCGGACGGGACGCCGTTCTCGTGGCGCTCTAGCTGGGCTGCGGCGCGCGTGCGCGCCACCAGATCCTCGCTGCTCGAGTCCTTGCGCCAGGCGGCGAGGCCGACCGATACGCGCAACGGCCGGCGCTGCCCGTCGGCTTCGACCTTGATCGCGCGCAGCCGCTCGAGCACGCGCCGGGCGACGATCTCTCCGCGCGGCCCGTCGGCGCCCGGGAGCACGAGCAGCAGCTCGCCGTCGCTTGGCCTGCCGATCCGGTCGAAGCGCCGCAGCTCGCGCCGCAGGACAGGCCCCACGTAGGCGAGCGTCTGCTCCGGCAGCTCGCTGCCGTGCTCGCGCGAGAGCTCCTCGAGGTTGTCGATCGCGACGAGCAGACAGCTCAAAGCGGTCCCGTGACGTTCGGCGCGATTGATCTCCTCCTCCAGGCGCTCTTGCAGCTCGAGCGCGGACAGGCAAGCCAGACGACCCGGCGAGGGCGGGAGGAGGTGCGGATGAGGGTCGCTGGCAGCCATGCCGTGTGGCGGACGAGTGTACGTGGAGCTGAAGGGTCGTAAGGGATCCATCCCTACGCGATAGACACAGCGTACCGGCTCTAAGCGCTCGGTTCTAGCTCATGGTCACGACCCTTTGTGCGCACGATCCGTCCCCGCGCGCTGCTACACCTGCCGAGGTGCTTACGGAGCTGCGTGTCGAGAACCTGCTGCTGATCGAGCGGGCCGAGCTGCGGCTAGGTCCGCGGCTGAACGTGCTTACGGGCGAGACGGGCGCCGGCAAGACCGTGCTCGCCCATGCGCTCGACCTGCTGCTCGGCGGTCGCGCGCGGAGCGGGATCGTGCGTCCCGGAGCCGATGAGGCATATGTGGAGGGTGTCTTTGAGCTGCCCCCCGGGCAGATGCGGGCAGAGCTTGCGGAACGGTTCCTGGGTGGTGGAGCGGAGGAAGGAGCCGAGCAGGATGGGGAGATCATCCTCGCGCGCCGCATCGCTGCCGACGGGCAGCGAACACGCGCATACGTAAACGGCCGCGCGGCGACGGTGGCGGACCTGCGCGACATCGGCGCTCGGCTCGTCTCCTTCTACGGTCAGCACGAGCACCGCAAGCTGACCCTCGCGGCCGCGCAGCTGGAGATCCTCGACGGTCTCTGCGGGCCGGAGCAGGTCTTGCGGCTACGCGCGTGCGCCGAGGCGTTCCTGGAGGTCAGGCGTCTGGAGGAGGAGCTCGAGCGGCTCGCCGAGTTCGCTTCGGCGCGTGAGCGCGAGCTCGACCTGCTCGAGTTCGAGCTGGGAGAGATCGACTCGGTCGCTCTGCAGGAGCGCGAGCACGAGGAGCTGCTCGCCGCTCGCGAGCGCCTGCGCCGGCTCGACGCGCTGCGCTCGACCGCGGGCGCCGGCGCTGAAGCGCTCGCACCCGAGGGCTCGGTGGAAGCGGTCGGCGCTACGCAGCTGATGGCCGCAGCCGCGGCGCGCATCGATGCGCTTGCCGGCGTCGACGGGCGCTTGGACGCACTCGCGGAGCGTCTGCGCGCGCTCGTGGTCGAATCCGAGGATCTCGCGGCGGAGCTGCGTCGTTACGGCGAGGGCCTCGGAGAGGAGGAGATCTCACTCGAGGAGCTGGAAGGACGTTTGACGGCGATCGAGCATCTCGTGCGCAAGCACGGGGGCAGCGTTCGCGCCGTGCTCGACTATGCCGCCACCGCCCGTGCACGGCGCGAGGAGCTCGCGGGCGTCGAGGTCGCGCTCGCCCACGGCCAGGAGCGGCTGCGGAATGCCCAGGGGACTCTGCGAGAGCACGTGCTTGCCTTGCGTCAAGCGCGCGCAGCGACCGCCCCCGAGCTGGCGCGCGCGGTCGGAGCGCAGCTCGCTTCGCTGCAGATGGGAGAGGCGACGTTCGAGGTGCTCCTCACCGAGCGAGAGCCGGGGCCGGCCGGAGGGGACGGGGTCGAGTTCTTGATCGCGCCCAATCCGGGAGTTCCCGCCGGGCCGCTGCGTGAGATCGCCTCCGGCGGAGAGCTCTCACGCGTGATGCTTGCGCTGATGAGCGTTGCCAACGCGTCCGCGGCCGACGCCACGCTCGTGTTCGACGAGGTCGACGCCGGCATCGGCGGCCACACCGCCCGCGCGGTCGGTGAGCGCTTGCGCGAGCTGGGGGAGGGCAGACAGGTGTTGTGCATTACCCACCTACCCCAGATCGCCTCGCTGGGAGACCGGCATTTCGCGATCGTCAAGGACACGACCGCCGAACCCACGCTGACGACCGTCGTCCAGCTCGACGAGCCCGAGGTCGTCACCGAGCTGGTGCGCATGCTCGGCGCCGAGGACGGAGACTCAACGGCGCGCCGTCATGCGCGCGACCTGCGCAAGGCTGCCTGAGAGGGCCGGTCATCGGCGTCTCGCGGCGTCCTTACCGATTGTCGATCAGATGCGATCGACTAATCGGCCAGCTTATGTGCGAAGCGCATTTCGCTTGCTGCGTCCTGGTGAGGCTTGATGCTCGGTCCTGTCAGGAGGTTGCTTGAAACCACCAGCCCGATACGTAAGGCGGCCAGGGCCGTTACTCTCGATTCGATGGCCGCAGACCAGCGCAGCTCGCAGGGGTCCGCTTCGCGCCAAGGCTCGAGCGGCGCACGTGCGCTCGCGCCCGCCCACGCTCCTCTGCCCGGGGGCCAGATCGCGCCGTGGCGGACCGTCAGCGGGCCGGTGCGTCCCGGCCGGCGGACGAAGCTGCTCGTCAAGCATCTCCTGAGGGGAGACATCGCGTTGGTTGACCACCTGGACATCGATCGGGTATCGGCCGAGGAGCTGATTGCCGCCGACGTGGGCGCGGTGTTGAACTGCCGTGCCTCATCGAGCGGCTCCTATCCGAATCTCGGCCCGCAGCTGCTCGTCGAAGCGGGCATCCACTTGGTCGACCTGCCTGACGACTCCCTGTTCGAGATGCTCTCCGACGGAGAGCCGATCACCGTGCGCGACGGCGAGGTGCTGCGCAAAGGCGTGGTGCTCGCACGCGGGGAGGTGCTCGACCTCGCACGCGTGCTCGCCGACACAGAGGCTAGGCGGCGCGAGATCGGCGAGGCGCTGGAGCGGTTTGCGCACAACACGATCGAGCACATGCGCGAGGAGCGCGAGCTCCTCGCCGGACGGATCGAGCTGCCGCGGTTCGCCACCGATTTTCGCGACCGCTCGACGCTCGTGGTCGTGCGCGGCGTCGGCCATCAGCGCGATCTGCGCGCCCTGCGCCCGTTCATCCGCGATCTGCGCCCCGTGATCGTCGCCGTCGACGGCGGCGCCGAGGCGGTGCTCGAGGCGGGGCTCGAACCGGACATGATCGTGGGTGACATGGACTCGGCCGGGGAGGTTGCGCTGCGGTGTGGCGCAGAGCTCGTCGTGCACTCCTATCCCGACGGCCACGCGCCCGGCCGGCGGCGGCTGGAGGAGCTGGGTCTGCAGTTCAAGCTCGTCCCTGCGCCGGGCACCAGCCAGGACGTCGCGATGTTGATCGCCGCCGAGAAGGGCGCCCGATTGATCGTCTCCGTCGGCTCTCAGTTCAATCTCGTCGAGTTTCTCGACCGCAACCGCAAAGGCATGTCTTCGACGTTTCTCACGCGGCTGCGCATCGGCGAGATCCTCGTCGATGCCAAGGGCGTCAGCCGCCTGTATCACCCTCGGCCGAGCCTGACGCCCCTGCTGGTTGTCGTGGTGGCCGGCCTGATCGCGATGATCGCGGTGGTCTGGCTGACCCCGGCCCTGCGCGATGTGGTCGATCTGCTGTGGCTGAGGCTCCAGATGCTGGCCGAGATCATCCCGATCGATCCCGGCGGCGGCTGATCTCCGCCTCCCGGTCCGCCGTCCGCCGGCTCCGCGCGTCTTTCTGCTCGTCCTCTACTCAGCTTCTGCTTGCCCGACTCGCTTAACTAATCGCTCGCATGTTCGACTACCGCTATCACGCGCTCTCCCTGGCCGCGGTCCTGTTCGCGCTGGCGGTGGGTGTGCTGATCGGCGTTGCGATCGGCGACACGAACCTCGTCTCCTCGGCGAAGAACGGCATCGTGCACAACCTCGAATCGGAAGTCGGCGCAGCACAGCGCCAGGCCGGGCAGCTGCAGAGCAAGTTGAGCACCGAGGAAGCCTTCACGAACGACCTCTACCCGCTCGCCGTGCACGGCCTGCTCGCCGGCCGCAATGTCGGTCTCGTGTTCCTCGGAGGCTCATCCGATCGGGTGAACGGCCTGGTCCACAACGCGATAACGCAGGCCGGGGGCGATCTTGCGACCGTCGTGGCCGTACGCGAGCCGCTCGACCTGGCCGGCGTGGCGCGGGAGGCGAGCGGGACCTACTACGCGGCGCTCGCGAGCGACCCGGCGATTGTCCACAAGTTCGGCGGGCTCGCCGGGCGCCAGCTCGTCAGCGGCGGAGCGCTCGTGAGCAAAGAGCTCCTCAGCCGTGTACGCGGCAGCTTGCTGAGCGCTTTCGACGGCGCGCTCGGCAAGCTCGAAGGGCTCGTCGTGGTTCGCACTGACCCGAGCGGGATGACCGACGAACAGACCGAAGCGAGCGCTGCGTTCGAGTCGGGCCTGATCGCGGGCGTGAACGCGGTCGGGGTTTCCGCGGTGGGAGTCGAGCTGAGCAACACAGAACCATCGCAAATCCCCTGGTTCAAGAGCCAGGGGATCGCAAGTGTCGACGACCTCGACACGCTTGCTGGTCAGGCCGCATTGATCTACACCCTGTCGGACCGTTCGAAGATCGGCCCACACGGCGCCTTCGGAGTCAAGTCCACCGCCGACTCGCTGCTGCCGAGCGTCATCGAAAGCTCCGCGCAGCCGTGAGTGTCTGCGTCTGGAGGCCTAGAGCGAGCGGGCAGCTCCCTCGTCCGGGCCCGTCGCTACGTTTCGAGCGTGCACGCCCTGCCATTCCTGCTTGCGTTGGCCTGTGCGGCGGTTCTGGCGCAGCCTACGTTGCGCCTGCTGGAGGAGGGTGGGCGCACGCGGCGTAACTATCGCGATCGCCCGCTTCCCTGTCCCAGTGGCGTACTCGTCGTCGTCGCCTCGTTGCTCGCGCTCGTTCCGCTGCTGCTGATCGAACGCCTCGCGCGAGTCGCGATCGTCTATCACGGGCTGCTGCCGGTAGCAGCCTATGCCCTGGGAGTGGCGTGTCTCGGCCTGATCGATGACACGCTCGGCGGCGCGCAGATGGAGCGGGAAGGTCCTCGCGGCTGGCGTGGGCACGGCGCCGCGGTCATGCGCGGAGAGCTCTCGACAGGGATGTTGAAGGCGACCGGATCGCTCGGCCTGGCCCTGCTGGTGACGAGCTTGGCCAACGTATCCACAGGCCGCTGGCTGCTGGCCGCGGGAGTGCTCGTGCTGGCGACCAACGTTTTCAACCTGCTCGACCTGCGGCCGGGCCGCTCGATCAAGGCGCTGGTCCTGCTCGGCGCCGGCCTTACGATCGGCGCGGCCGACGCCCGCCCGCTGTGGATGTTGGGCCTGTTCGCGGCGCCGGCGCTCGTCGCCGGCGCCTACGATCTGCGCGAGCGCGCGATGCTGGGCGACACCGGCGCGAACCTGCTGGGAGCGCTGGCTGGCCTGTGGCTGGTGCTGACGCTGTCGGGGACCGGCCAGCTGGTGGCGCTGGCGCTGCTCGCCGCGATCACCGTCTATGGAGAGTTTCGCTCTATTTCCGAGTTCATCGAACGGACGCCGGGGTTGCGCGAACTAGACTCTCTGGGCAGGCCCCAATGACACCGAGAACAGCTTTCAAAAAGATCGATACGTCCGGGGATATCCCTGGACACGGTGCCGGATCGTCACGTGATGGCTCGCACGTGCCACCAGCATGCGCTTCGTCATCCCGTGGCGCCCAGCTTGATCCAGGAATCCCCCGACCGCACCGCCTGTTTTGAAAGCGGTTCAGAACCTTCCCGATCGTCACGCCCAGCCGCCCGGCAAGACCCGGTTCATCTTCGTGACCGGCGGTGTGGTGTCCTCGCTGGGCAAGGGCATCGCTGCGGCCTCGCTCGGGCGTCTGCTGGTCTCGCGCGGCCTGACGGTGGGGTTGCAGAAGTTCGATCCCTATATCAACGTCGACCCCGGCACGATGTCGCCTTACCAGCACGGCGAGGTGTTCGTGACGGAGGACGGCGCGGAGACCGATTTGGATCTCGGCCATTACGAGCGCTTCACCGACGCCAACACCAGCCGCGCCTCGAACGTGACCGCCGGCGGGATTTACGACACAGTGATCCGTCGCGAGCGCCGCGGCGACTATCTCGGCGGCACGGTGCAGGTAGTGCCGCACATAACCGACGAGATTAAGCAGCGGGTGGCGCTGATCGCCGAGTCCGCGGACGTCGACTTTGTGATCACGGAGATCGGAGGCACGGTCGGGGACATCGAGTCGCTGCCGTTCCTCGAGGCGATCCGCCAGTTCCCCGTCGACGTGGGACGGCGGCGCTGCCTGTTCATTCACCTGACGCTCGTCCCGTTCATCGGCCATGCCGGGGAGTTGAAGACGAAGCCGACGCAGCATTCGGTCAACGAGCTGCGGCGCATTGGGATCGCCCCAGACATGCTGATGTGCCGCTCGGAGGGCTCGCTCTCGCAGGAGATACGCAAGAAGATCGCTCTGTTCGCGAGCCTGCCGGTCGAGGCGATCGTCTCTGCCTGCGACGTCGAGAACATCTATAAGGTGCCGCTCACGTTCCGCGAGCAAGGGGTCGACGATTTCATTCTCGAGCACTTCGCGATGGAGGCGCCCGCACCCGAGCTGTCGAGCTGGATAGAGCCGATCGAACGCGCCGAACGTGCTGGCCGATCTCCGATCGGTCGCAGCGTGAAGATCGCGCTGGTCGGCAAGTACGTGCAGCTCGAGGACGCCTATCTATCCGTCTGCGAGGCGCTGCGTCACGCCGCCGCGCTACAGGACGCCCGCGTGGAGATCGACTGGATCGACTCCGAGCATCTGGAGGATCCGAGCACGGACGCGCCGGATCGTCTGGCGGCCGCCGACGGCATTCTGATCCCCGGTGGCTTCGGCGGGCGTGGGATCGAGGGCAAGATCGCGGCCGCCGGAATCGCGCGTGAGCGGCGCATCCCTTACCTGGGCATTTGTCTGGGTATGCAGGTCGCGGTGGCCGAGCTCGCTCGCCGACTGGCGGGCATGGAGGGCGCCAACTCGACCGAGTTCGACATCGAGACGCCGTATCCGGTCATCGATCTGTTGCCCGAGCAGAAGGAGGTCGCTGATCTCGGCGGCACGATGCGTCTGGGGGCCGATCCGATCAAGCTGCACGCCGGCACGCGGGCACGGGGGATTTATGGTGAGGCTGTCGTCTACGAGCGTCATCGTCATCGGTATGAGGTCAACAACCTGTTGCGCAAGCGCCTGCAGAGCGCCGGCCTGGGCATTTCCGGCACCTCGCCCGACGAGCGCCTGGTGGAGGTGATCGAGCTCGAGGACCACCCCTTCTTCGTCGCCTCGCAGTTCCATCCCGAGTTCAAGTCCCGTCCTGAGCGCCCCGCCCCGCTGTTCCGCGACTTCATTGCGGCGGCGCTCGAGCAGGCTTCCGGGCGAGCGGACGCCGACTCAACGACGTTTGCCGCCCGCTCGTGACCGGCGAACGCCCGTCCGACTCACGTGTCCATCTGCGGGTAGAGCTAGTTTTTCAAGGTGTAGAGGAGGGTCATGCGCAGACGATTGCGGCCGAGCTGATCGATCGCGCGCATGAGCTTGCCAACCTGCCGGATTGTCAGTGCGATGTGGATGTGAGCGTCGAGGAGACGGTGGCAGACCACGACACCGACCGCTCCATGCGGCCGCCGCACACGCAGCCTCTCGCTGGATAGTTTCCCGTCGATGATGCTGAAGCTTCGCCGTGCCATCGTTCTCGAAGCCGATCCATCCGTGAGGGGTGAGCAGGGTCTCGTAATCGAGCTCCTCGATCCCGGCAAGGGTGGGGAGGATGCCGTCGTTGGCGGCGGGAACGGCAATGGTCGGCGAGCCGACGGGGCGCAGCGCGCGGCGATCGCGGATATCGCGCTGGTAGGTCGCGCGGAGATAGGGGACGAGGTAGTCGTCAACGTGCAGGCGCTCGACCTCGGCCTTGGCTCCGGAGGATTCGACATCGTGCACGTCAACCTCACCCGCGGTCTCGCGGGGGAGGGTGTTCACGGAGCGCACGTGATGAAGCTCAACTACACGAGCCTCCAGCACGCGGTTGCGCCGGTGGAGGACGAGCGCTTGACGCTGCCCGTCGAGCGCCCGGTCGCTGTGCTCGCACTGCATGGTCAGCTTGCGGCGGTCGCCTGGGCCTTCGCGCAGGCAAGCCCCGGCGGACGATTGGGCTACGTACAGACCGAGGGCGGGGCGCTGCCGGGGGGACACTCCCGGACGGTTCGCGCGCTGCGCGAGCGAGATCTCCTCGCCGGCCACCTGACCGCCGGCCCGGCGTTCGGAGGCGAGGGCGAGGCGCTCACCACGATTGGCGCTCTACACCACGGGCTGCAGTCGCTCGGATGGGACGCGGCGGTGTGCGGGCCCGGCCCGGGGATCGTCGGTTCGAGCTCGCCGCTCGGACACGGCGGTATCGCGGCGCTCGACTCAGCGCATGCCGCGCTTGCCCTTGGCTGCCCGGCGCTGCTCGTGGCGCGCATGTCCTCGGGCGATTCGCGCGCGCGCCATCGCGGCATCTCTCATCACACGCTGACCGTGCTCGACCTTCTGCTGGAACCTGTCACGGTGGCCCTGCCGGCGGGGATGCGCTCTCCGGTAGGCGCCGACCTGCGCGCCGGTCTCGGCGCAGTCTTCGGCGGGGCGATGCCCAGCCGCCCGGCGCTTGAGCTCGACGTGGAGCGCCCGGTGCGGATCACCCGCCACGACTGGCGACGAGCCGTCGTCAACCTGCCCGCCTATGCGGCGACCGGCCTGTCCGCCGCGACGATGGGACGGGGTCTGACCGAGGACCCGCTGTTCTTCGGCGCTGCGCTCGCCGGCGGCGGGGCGCTGGCGGAGCTGGTCGAGCAGCACAGTCAGGAGCAGCCGGTCAGGGTGGGGGATTGATCTCCTGAGGTAGGACATTCGACGCGTCGAATGCTCACCGCAACGCACCTTCAAGCGGAGGGAGATGCTGAACGCCGGGTTGCACGGCCAAGGAGCCGTGGTCACGGGGGCGAAGCTTCAACCATGAGCGCCATCGCGAACGATTTGCATGCTCCGACGCGCGCGATCGAGCGCCTGATTCTCGACTTCCTCGCATACCTGGAGCTGGAGCGTGGACTGTCGCGCAATACGTTGCAAGCGTATCGCTCCGACCTGTTGCAGTTCGCCGGGCACCTGGATCACCAAGGGCTCGACGTTCTGCACGTGCGACACGCAGAACTCGCGGTGTTCTTGTCCGAGCTCGCCACGGGCGACGAGGGGCGAGCGCCGGTCGCGGCGGCGACGCTTGCGCGCAAGGTGGCCTGTTTGCGCTCCTTCTACCGGCATTTGCGCCGCGAAGGGACGATCGTCCACGACCCGACCGCCGAGCTGCGCGGACCGCCCAAGACGCAACGCCTGCCACGTGTGCTCACGCGTGAGGAGGTCTCCCGGCTATTGCGTGAGCCGAAGGGCGCAGAGCCCCGAGCGCTTCGCGATCGCGCGCTGCTCGAGCTCATGTATGCGTGCGGGTTGCGCGCGTCGGAGGCCGTGGTACTCGAGCTTGGCGACATCGATCTCGAGGAGGGGATGCTGCGCGCCCGCGGCAAGGGCTCCAAGGAACGGCTCGTGCCGATCGGGCGCCAGGCGGTCACGGCGTTGCGCGCCTACTGTGCGCGTGGACGCCCCGCGCTCGTGGGCGCTCGCGTCGAGTCGCGGCTGTTCGTCAACCGCCGCGGCTCCGGCCTCACGCGTCAGGGTCTTTACAAGATCGTTCAAGCTCGCGCTCGCGGCGCGGGTCTGCAGGAGAAGATGAGCCCGCACACCCTGCGCCACACGTTCGCCACTCACTTGCTCGCCGGCGGCTGCGATCTGCGCTCGCTGCAGGAGATGCTTGGTCATGCCGACCTCGCGACGACGCAGATCTATACCCATCTTTCGGCCGAGCGGCTGAAGGATGCGTATTTCAGCGCGCATCCACGGGCCTCGCGCGCCCTGTCTGAAACGTCGCGCCGACGGCCGGCAGGCCGCTCGGGAGTCGACTCTGAGCTAGACCTGACGCGATGAAGGTGAGCGGGCAGCGGCGGGCGTTCGTCATCGTGATTGACGCCTGCGGTGTGGGTGCGCTGCCGGACGCCGCAGAGTACGGCGACGATGGCGCCAACACGCTTGCCCACGTCGCCGACGCCGTCGGCGGCCTCGAACTGCCCACGCTGGCCTCGCTCGGACTGGGGTCGATCCTCGACTTGGAAGGCGCGCCCCCGGCGGAGGATCCGGCGATCTACGGACGCCTGTGCGCGCTCGGTCCGGGGAAGGACTCCACGGTGGGCCACTGGGAGCTGATGGGGGTTGTGCTCGACAGGCCGCTGCCGACCTATCCGGAGGGGTTTCCCGCCGCGGTGACCGTTCGGCTGGAAGTGGCCATGGACCGTGAGATCATTTGCAATCGTCCCTACAACGGGATCGCCGCGATCGACGATTTCGGCGCCGAGCATCTGCGCACGGGCGCGCTGATCCTCTACACCTCCCAGGACTCTGTCCTGCAGCTCGCCGCCCATGTCAAGCGCGTACCGACCGAAGAGCTTTATCGCGCGTGTAGAGCGGCCCGCGATGCGATGATCGGCGAGAATGGGGTGGGTCGTGTGATCGCGCGCCCCTTTACGGGAGCTGCGGGCGCGTTCGAGCGCACCGTTGGGAGGCGCGACTTCGCAATCGAGCCACCCACGCGCAGCTATCTGAACGAGCTCTGCGACGCGGGCGTGGAGACGCATGGCGTCGGCAAGATCTCCGACCTGTTCGCGGGCGTAGGGATTCGCCGCTCCCATCCCGGCGCCACCAACGAGCGGGCCCTGGCGAGCGCTCGCGCGCTGCTGTCGGAGCTCGACGAGGGATTTGTCTTCGTCAACTTGATCGAGACCGACCAGGTCTACGGCCATCGCAAGGACTCAGCCGGCTTTCACGGCGCCCTGCGTACGATCGACGCGGAGCTGGGTGACTGGCTGACGCGCCTGCGCGCCGGCGATCTGCTGGTCGTGACCGCCGACCATGGCGTCGACCCGAAGTGCCCCGGCACCGACCATACGCGCGAGTACGCGCCGCTGCTGGCCGTCACCGGAGAGATGTTGCGCAGGCACGCAGCAGGGGGGCGTCTGGACGGCGTCCGTCACGACGGGCCGCTGGCGGACGTCGGCGCGACGGTGCTGCGCTGGCTGACCGGCCGTGACGCGGCCGGGCTTCCGGGGGGCGCCTTCATAAGCTAGGCCAATGCCTGAGCTTCCAGAGGTCGAGACGATTCGCCGCCAGCTCGCGCCGCTGGTGGAGGGACGCAAGCTGAAGCGCATCGAGATTCTCGATCCGCGGTGGTCACGCCCGCTTGCGCCGATGGAGCTCGCGGACGCGCTCGTAGGGCGTCAGGTGCAGCAGCTCGATCGCCGCGGCAAGTATCTGGTTTGGCGCCTGTCCGGGGACGTTCATCTCGCTCAGCACCTGCGCATGACCGGCGCGGTGCTGGCCGACCCGAGCCCGGAGCCGGCGCACGTTCGCGTTCGTATGGAGCTTGGCCCGGTCGCCGGCGCACGCGGGTCGCGTGGCACGCGAGTAGTCGCTGGGCGCCGCGGACGGCGCCTGGTGATCGTCGATCCGCGCCGGTTCGGCACGGGAGAGCTGCTGCTCGGCTCAGAGGCGCTCGATGCGTTTTTCGCTGCGCGCCTAGGGTTGGAGCCACTGGATGAGGGCTTCACCGGCGAGCACATGCGCGCGCTGGCTCGCGGGCGCACCGCGCCGATCAAGGCGTTCCTACTCGACCAACGGAAGATCGCGGGCGTGGGGAACATTTACGCGGACGAGGCGCTTTTTCGCGCGGGCATTCATCCGTTGCGGCCCGCCGGACGCCTGTCACTCGCACAGCACGCCCGCCTGCGAGACACGGTCATCGAGGCTTTGAACGCGGGCATCGATGCTCGCGGGGCGACGATCGACGACTTCCGCCATGTCGATGGCGTGCGCGGGTCTTTTCAGGATCAGTTTCTCGTTCACCGCCGTGCCGGAGAGCCTTGCGCCGCGTGTGGGAGGACAATCGTCAAGCTGGTCGTCGCGGGGCGGGGGACCTACGTGTGCGAGAGCTGCCAACCGCGACCGCGATCGCGCAAAGCTGCCTGACGGACGATCGAGCATCCTGTGCGACGTTTGCGCAGGCGTTGTGGGAGGGGTCCGTCGTTGTGGGAGGACCCGGTCGGGACGGGAAAGACCAGGTCGGCACGGCGCTCGGACGCGCGGGGCGCTCAGGCCGCTGGCCGATCTTTGATCGGTAGCTCGTCCAGCCGGCCGCTATCGGCAGCGGCCTTGACCTCCGTGAAGCCGCCGAGCAGCTCGCCACCGACGATCACCTGCGGGAAGCTCATCATCCCAGTGCGCTTGACGAGCTCCATGCGCCCAGCGGGGTCCTTCGAGAGGTTGATCTCCTCGAACTCCACACCGTGTGCCTTCAGCAGGCCCTTGGCGCGTGCGCAAAACGAGCACGGATCGGTCGTGTAAACGGTTACCTGACTCATTACTTCACAAAGTATAGCAAGGGGTTTGACGCCGTTGAGAGCCCTAGACTCAAGCGGCGATGGCGGGACCTGTAAAGACCGAGGCGGTTGTGCTGCGCTCGATGCGCTATGGGGAGGCCGACCGCATTCTGCAGGTGTATACCCCGCATCGCGGCCGTGTGAGCGCGATTGCGAAGGGGGTGCGTCGCGCGCGCAGCCGCTTCGGGGGGCGGTTGGAGCCGTTCTTCCGCTTGCAGCTCGACCTGCACGAAGGCAAAGGCGAGCTGTTGACGGTCACGGGCGCACAGACCGTCGCCGGCCACGCTCGCCTGCGGGGCGACGCTCGCGCCTTGGACGCCGCTGCACGCGCGTGCGACGCGGTCGGTCGCCTGTTCGAGACGGGTGAGCCACATCCGGGCGTGTTCAACCTGCTGTGTCGCTATCTGGCGCTGCTCGACGAGCAGCCGGCCAGTGGGGAGCGATCTCCGATCGGTCGTCCAAGTGCGCTGGCCTTCCGCCTGAAGCTGTTGCTCGCCGCGGGACTCGCGCCCCAGCTGGGCGCGTGCGCTTGCTGTGGCGAGCGCGAGCACCTCGTCGGCTTCTCCGGCGCGGCCGGCGGGGTGGTGTGCGGCGCGTGCGAGGCGGGGTCGTTCCCGCTGCACGAGGAGGCTCACGGCTTCATGGCTGACGCGCTCGGACGCGCACTCGCGGACACGCCGCCGGCGGCCGATCCGGTGCTTGGGCAGGTCGAGCGGGCGATCGCGGCGACGCTCGAGCATCACGCGCACTTGCGGCTGATGCCGGCCGCCGGTCGCTCGGGCTAAGCGAGCCGTTCCGGTTGCGAGGGGGTTCAGCTTAGATCGAGCAGCGGTCCAAAAAAATGGGTGGCACGCTCGCGGGAGACGGGTTGCGGGGCGCGCCTGGATCCCGCGGGCCTGTATCGTGGGACGCCGTGGATGAGGGCTTGCCAATCGCCTATGAGGTGCTCGACAAGGGCGTGGCCGTGCGATCGTCCGACGGCGAGCAGGTTGGCACCGTGCACCACGTGGTCGCCGCGCCCGAGAAGGACATATTTCATGGGCTCGTCATAACCACACCCCGGCATGGCCGGCGGTTCGTCGAGGCAGCCGCTATCGCGTCGCTGCACGAACACGGCGTGGACCTGCGGATCGACTCCGTCGCAGCGCAGGCCCTGCCCGAGCCGGGCGGCGCCGCGCCGGTCTACGGCGAGGACCCGGGTGAGATGCAGGGGTGGCATCACTGGGCGCACAAGCTGGGCATGCGCGGCGATTGGCGCCGCGAGCCCTGACCTTCAACGTATTTCGCTGTGCACGGGCCTGACGATTGCCGCTCGGCTCTCGCGCTGAGACTGTGAGCGCCGTGGCCGGTGGCACAATCGAGCGATGAGCTCGGCCACTGACGAGAACACGGTTGCGGCGGCCTTTGCCGCGCGCACGCGCGAGCTCGAGCAGGCGAGTCTCTCGCCGCTGGCGGCACGCTCATACCCGGCGCTGCGTGCGCGCGAGGAGGAGGACTGCGCGCTGCGCACGCCGTTTCAGCGCGACCGCGACCGGATCGTGCACTGCAAGGCGTTTCGCCGGCTGACGCACAAGACGCAGGTGTTCGTAGCGCCCCGCGGCGATCACTACCGTACGCGGCTGACCCATACGCTCGAGGTCACGACGATCTCGCGTACGGTGGCGCGCGCGCTGCGCTTGAACGAGGATCTAGTCGAGGCGATCGGCCTGGGCCACGATCTCGGCCATCCGCCGTTCGGGCACATCGGCGAGGAGATGCTCGACAGCTGCCTGAAAGAGCGCTTCGGGCTCGATTTCCGCCATTACGAGCACTCGCTGCGCGTGGTCGACCACCTCGAGCGCGATGGGGTTGGACTGAACCTGACCGAGCCGGTACGCGAGGGGATCGTCGGGCATTCGAGCCGCGCCGCGTTGCCGGCGACGCTCGAGGGGCGGATCGTGCGGGTGATCGATCGCGTCGCCTACATCAACCACGACATCGACGACGCCGTGCGCGCGGGGCTGCTGCACGAGCGGGACCTGCCGCGCGAGCCGATCGCGACGCTCGGATACACGGGCTCGGAGCGGATCGACGCGCTCGTACACGACATGGTCGAGTGCTCAGAGCGCGCCGGGGACATCGTCCAAGGGGGCGAGGCGGGCGCCGCAATGAACGAGCTGCGGGAGTTCATGTTCGACCGCGTGTACCTCGGTCCGGCGGTGCGGGCTGAGCACGCGAAGATCTCAAGCGTGGTGAAGCGGCTGTTCGAGCACTACGCCGACCATCCCGAGCTGTTGCCCGTGGCGCGTGCCGATACCCCTCGAAGCGAGGAGGAGATCGCGCGGAGCGTGACCGATTACCTGGCGGGCATGACCGACAGGTACTGCATCAGGGCCTATACCGAGCTGCAGGTGCCACAGGCTTTTGCCCGCTGACGGGTAGCGTAGAGCTGCGATGGCCCTCTACACCGCCGCTTCCAAGGATCGCGTGCGCGACGCGGTCGACTTCATCGAGCTCGTCTCGGCGCGCACCGACCTGCGGCGTGCCGGGCCGGCGCGGTACGAGGGACTGTGCCCGTTCCACGAGGAGCGGACCCCGTCGTTCGGGATCGACCCGACGCAGAAGGTCTACTACTGCTTTGGATGTCAGGCCTCCGGCGACGTGTTCACGTTCGTGCAAGAGACCGAGGGCGTCGACTTCAAAGGCGCGCTCGAGCTGCTGGCTGAACGCTACGGGGTGGAGCTCGAGCGCGAGGCGGAGGATCCGCGTGAGGCCGAGCGACGCAAGCGGCGCGAGCGGCTGCTCGAGCTGTTGGGCCGTACTGCCGCGTACTACGAGCGCTGCCTGTGGGATTCCGAGGAGGCCGGGCCTGCGCGCGAATACCTGCTTGGACGAGGCCTGGGCGAAGACATGCTGAGGGAGTTCCGCGTGGGATACGCCCCGAGCGCGTGGGATCGGGTGCTGAACGCCTCGCGCAGGGGCGGATTCTCCGAGCAGGAGCTATACACGACGGGATTGGCGCAGCGCTCGAAGGAGAACGGGCGACCGTACGATCGTTTCCGCTCGCGGATCATGTTCCCGCTGGCCGACGTGCGCGGGCGGGTGCTCGGGTTCGGCGCGCGCGCGATGCGCGAGGAGCAGCGGCCGAAGTACCTGAACACCTCCGACAACGACGTCTACCACAAGGGGTTGCACCTCTACGGCTCCGATCTCGCGCGGGCACACGCCGCCCGCGCCGGAGAGGTGATCCTGTGCGAGGGCTACACCGACGTGATCGCGCTACACCAGGCGGGGTTGCGCAATGCTGTGGGCCTGATGGGCACGGCGCTCACCGCCGAGCAGGTCGGCGAGCTCGCGCGGATGGCCTCGACGGTGCTGCTCGCACTCGATGCCGACAGCGCCGGGCAGGAGGCGATGCTGCGCGCGTCGAGCCTCGCGGCGAAACGTAAGCTCGAGCTGCGCGTCGTGCCGCTGCCCGCCGGCAAGGACCCGGCCGAGCTCGTACAGCAGGGCGGGGCGGAGGCGATGAGCGCTGCGGTGAAGGAGTCGGCGCCGTTCGTGCGCTTCCGCGTCGAGCGCGTGCTGGCGGCCGGCGATCACGACAACCCCGAGGGCCGTGACCGCATGATCGAGGAGCTACGCCCGGTGTTCGCAACGCTCCCGCCGAGCGCGATGCGGATGGAGCTGACGAGGATCGTCTCCAGCAGGCTGGCGTTGCCGGAGAGCCTCGCCGAGACGCTGCTAGCCAACCGTGGTGGGGGAGAGGGCGCGCGCGAGGGTGCTGCGAGTGGAGGGCGGCCGGCGAACGGGTCCGCCCGCGCCGGGGCCAGGGACGGGCTGTCGCGGCGCGAGGAGACAGAGCGGGCGTTCCTTGCGCTGTGCATCGCGTCACCGGAGGAGGGCGCGCAGGCGCTCGCGAGCATCGACGTCGACGAGCACTTCGCCAGCGAGCTGTTGCGTCGCGCCGCGCGGCGCCTGTGCGAGGGAGACCTGCGCGAGCCGATGGCCGACGGGTCCGGGCAGGAAGGGCAGCTGGATGGCGATCCGGAGCTGAAGGCGCTGCTCGCCGAGCTCGTCGTCGAAGCGGGCCGTGAACAGGCCCACCCGGCGATGCTCGAGGTCCAGCGCCTGCAGCTCGAGCTCGCGCGCGTGGACCGCTCGATCCAGCGCGCGCGGGGGCAGGAGAGCGGCGACATCAGCGAGCTCGCCCAGCGCCGTGCTGAGGTCAAGCGCGAGTTCGATCGGGCGTACGGACGGGTGCTGGAGGAGACGGGGGATAGGTAAGCCGAGGACCGCTCGCGCAGCGAGCGTGAGCAGAGGATGCTGTTCGGCGGTCGAAGTGTGCGGACGGTGGCCAAGGCACGCAGTTGCCACGAAATCGACAATTGCCACGCAGAGGCCGAGTCGGGCCTAGTGACCTCGCCTCGACGGCCACAACTCGAAGCAATGTGGCCTAGAATCCCGGCGACGATCCGGGGCAGCTCGATTGGCCGAGCGCTCGACTGTTAATCGAGAGGTTGTGGGTTCGAGCCCCACCCCCGGAGCTTCACCGCGGGCCGCCGCGTTGAGCGTCGCGGTCCTGCCGAAGGCATCAGGTGTCTTTTGGGCTCGGGCCGACGATGGTCCGCTGCAACGGCAGGTGAGGAGCCTGAGCGGGCAGTACCAGCCAGACGTCGGCGCCCCCGCCGTCGCGATTGCGAGCGTGCGCCTCGCCGTGATGGGCGCGAGCGATCGCATCGACAATCGACAATCCCAGCCCGCTGCCTCGATCTCGCTGGCCCGCGTCGGCCCGGCTGAAACGCTCGAACGCCCGGGCGAGGAAGTCCGCAGCGAACCCGCCACCGTTGTCCTTGACGTGGATCTCGATTGCGCCCGGAGAATTCGCCGCGGTGAGCTGGACGGTTCCCGACCCGTAGCGGAGGGCGTTGTCGATCAGGTTGCCCAGCGCCTGGTCGAGTCGCAGCCGATCCACCCGAGCGCTCAGACCGGGCTCGACGCTCACCTCCAGCGCTCGGCCGCTTGCCGCTGCCCGCTGTGCGAAGCGGCGGCCAATGGCGCTCAGGGTCTCCTCGATGTCCGTCCTTGCAAGCCGCACCGGCAGCTCCCCCTGCTCGGTCTGGGCGATCGTCAGCAGGTCTTCCGCCAGCTGGATCAGCCGGTCGGTCTCTTCGGAGACCGATGCGAGCGACGCTTGCAGCTCGCTCGCCGGGCGCTGCTGGCTCAGCGCGAGATCGACCTCCGCCTTGAGGATCGCAAGCGGCGTCAACAGCTCGTGGCTTGCGTCGGCGACGAATCGCCGCTCGTGCGCAAGGGACTCTCCTAGTCGGTCGAGCATCTCGTTGAGGGTCACGCCGAGGCGAGCGATCTCGTCATTGGTCGGCGGGACCTGTCCACGAGGTTGTCGCTGAACAACGTGCCGACGACGCTGATCAGGACGACCGCAAGCCAGTAGATGCCCGGCACGTATCTCCTCGACCTGAACTGGAACACGAGCGTTACGACCAGGAACGCTCCCATCACGTAGGTGGTCGCGGTCAGGCCCAGCCCCAGGTTTTCGTTCAGCAGGTCCGCGGCGGTCTCGCCCACGGTCGTGCAGAGGATCTTGATGATCCAGAAGTAGAGCGTGATCTCGGGGACCTTGTTCAACATCTGGCGGCCCGGCGAGACGGCGGCGTCGCTTCGCTGGCTGGGGCGTGGGTGCATGGCTATCTCGTTCATGTGGCGAGAGGATGCACGGGGTTGCTTAATCTCGGATGAGAGCGGATCAGCGGCCTTCGAGGAGCCGCTCCACGAGCAGAGCGGCTGTCTCGCCGGAGTCGTGCCCGCTCGACCACAGGGCCAGCTCGCGCGCATGCGCTCGAATCGACCGCTCCTCCAGCGCCCGCTCCACCGCGAGCCGCAGTACTCGCGGCGACGTAAAACGCCGTGGCACGCGCACGCCCGCGCCCGACCACGCCAGGCGGGCGGCGTTCTCGCTCATGTCGCCCACGGCCGGACAGGCGACTACGGCGCAGCCAGAGGAGAGCGCGCGGACGAGCGTGCCGTGGCCGGCGTGGCAGACGACGACGTCGCTTAAGGGCATCGTGCGGGCGTAGGAGACCCAATCGACCACGCGCGCGTTGGCGGGGACGGGCAGGGAGTGGGAGGGTAGGCGCCGATTCCAGGTCGCGAGCACGCGCACCGGGGCATCGGCGAGGCCGCGCAGGGCGGCGCGGAGCAGGGTGTGCTCAGCGTCCTGGGCGGTGGATGGCGCGATCAGCACGAGCGGCGCTTCGTCGCCATTTCTGCCACCGTGGCCGCGCTGATGACCACGGCCGGAGGGCGAGTCACCACGGCCGGAGGGCGAGGTCGGAAGCTCGACGTCGCGCGCCGGGGGCTCCCACATCAGCGGGCCGACGACGTGGACGTGGGCGGGCCAGGTGCGCGGGTACTCGAGCTGGGGGAACGTCGCGACGAGCGCCAGTTCGCGCGAGATGCCGCCGTGGACGTAGGCAAGCTCCGGTAGGCCCAGGCGAGTGCGCACCTGGTTGAGCTCTATCCGGCCGAGCTCCAGTCCCCGGTTGATCGGGGTCTGTACGGCCCGCCACAATGCTCGGCCGACCGTGGTGCGCGGGTAGCGCGCGCCGAGCGAGTAGATCGGGAAGTGCGGCTCGCCGTGGGGGTACACGTGCGGGATCAGCGTCGCGCGGGGCACGTCGCACAGCTCGGCCGCGAGCGACGGGGCGAGCGTGAGGATGTCCGCCACGACGACCTCGGGCTTCAGCTCGCGCACAAGCGGGAGCGTGTCGCGGGTAGCGTGCACGACCGCCTCGTAGAAGTCGAGCGGCTCAGGGCCGGAAGGAAACACCTCGTACTCGGGCGCCGCCGCAAACGTGAGACCCTCTGCCTCGACGTTCCTCTGCCAGCGACGCCACGTCTGCAGCGTGACCTCGTGCCCGCGCGCCGCGAGCGCACGACCCAGGGCGATCATCGGGAACGCATGGCCCGGGTCGCCGAAAGCGCCCAACAGCACCCGGCGCGGGATGGGGGCTTCGCGGCTCACGATCGGCACCTCACCAGGCTCTCGACCTCACGCTTGCGCTTGTTCCGACAGGCCCACACGCGTCACCGGGTGTGGTGGCCGGCGCCACAGGCGTCAATCCGGGGAGACGCGCGAACGTGTCTCCCAAAAATACTTCCCCGTCCCGCACGAGCGGTGGGTCAGGCGGCGAGCTCGGCCACGAGGCGCAGCTGCTCGAGACGCTCGGCAGCGGTGAACGCGATCGGTGTCACGCCGAGCGTGCCGACGCCCGCGTCGCGGTAGATCGCGAGACGCTCGCGCACGACGTCGGGCGGCCCGCAGAGCGAGACGGAGTCGATCAGCGCGTCGGGGATCGCCGCCATCGCCTCCTCGCGCTTGCCTTCCAGATAGAGATCCTGGATCGTCTTGGCCTCGGCCTCGAAGCCGTAACGGCAGACGAGCTGGTTGTAGAAGTTCTGCTTGCGCGAGCCCATCCCGCCGACATAGAGAGCTACGAACGGCCGCATCCCGTCGCGCGCGGCCTGCAGATCGTCGGTGATGAACACCTGCACGGTTGGCGCGATGTCGAAATCGTCGAGCGATTTGCCCGAACGGTCGGCGCCCTCCTGCAGCAGCGGACGCAGCTCGGAGACGTGCTCGGGCGAGAACAGCGTCGGGATCCACCCGTCGGCGATCTCGCCCGCGAGCGTCGTGTTCTTCGGGCCGATCGCGGCGAGGTAGATCGGCATGTGCTCCTGCACCGGGGCGATCGTCAGCTTCAGCGCCTTGCCGGGACCGTCCGGCAGCGGCAGCTCGAGCGTCTCGCCGTGGAACTCGACCCGTTCGCGCGCGAGCGCCATGCGGATCACGGCGACGTACTCGCGCGTGCGCTGCAGCTGCTTGCCAAACCGCTGCCCGTGCCAGCCCTCGGCGACCTGCGGGCCGGAGGAGCCGATGCCGAGGATCATGCGCCCGTTGGACAGCTGGTCGATCGTCGCGGCCGTCATCGCGGTCATCGCCGCGGAGCGGCCCGGCATCTGGAAGATCCCCGAGCCGAGGCGGATCTTCGAGGTCTGCCCGGCGAGCCAGCCGAGCACGGTCGCGGTGTCCGACCCGTACGCCTCCGCCGCCCACACCGAGTCATAGCCGAGCCGCTCGGCCTCCTGCACGATGTGCAGCTGCTCCTCCGAAGTGAGGCCGAGGCCCCAGTAGCCGATATGCACTCCGAGCTTCATATCCGGTTTCCTTTCAGCGGAGAAACAGCATTATTGGGAGACAATTCGGCGCACCCACCGCATCTGGGTCGGTGTCGCCGGTCGCCACGCGCGTTGGCCGAGTCCTCGCGCGAGAGCCCTGTGCAGACCCTACAGCCCCGAGGACCGCACCGCCGGTTTTGGAAGATGTTCTACAGCGCATCGCCCGGCCGCATGAACATGATCTCCGGCACCACACACGCGGGGGAGGTGCGCAGCAGAAAGCGCACGGACTCGGCGACGTCCTCCGGGCGGATCATCTCCTCGGCGGGCACGTGCTCCTTGGCGAAGTCCGTCATCGCGGTGTCGACGAACGCGGGGCACAGCGCGGTCGACTTGATGCCCTGCGCGCCTAGTTCCTTGTTCATCGCCTCCGTCCACCCGACGACGCCGTGCTTGGTGGCCGAGTACACCGACAGCCAGCCCTCGCCGCGCTTGCCGGAGATCGAAGCAGTGTTGACGACGAGCGCGTTCTTGTGCTCGCCCGCGGCCGTGAGCAGCAGGGACACGCATTCGCGGTAGAAGATCACGATCGAGCGCAGGTTGACCGACAGCTGCATGTCGAGGTACTTGGTCTGGATCTCGCCCACGGGCGCGCCGACGCCGACGCCGGCGTTGTTGACGAGCACGTCCAGCCGTCCATACCGCTCGCGGTGCGCGGCCACGACCTTCTGGACCTCCGCCTCCTCGGCCAGGCTCGCCGCGACCCCGTGCACGTCCAGCCCATCGGCCGCGAGGGCGGCGACGGCCGCGTCGAGCTTCTCAGCCCTGCGCGCGGCCATCGTGACGCCGTAGCCCTCCTCGGCGAGCACCCTGGCGATGGCCAGCCCGATACCGGACGAGGCCCCCGTGACGATCGCTGCGCGCTGTGCTGAAGATGAAGACATCTGCCGCCCTTTCTCATGCTCGCTGAATCGAATCGGCCGTCCTGCTCAATGCGGACGGCGAGCGTGAGCATCCCATATTTGCGCCTGACGCCAGATCCATCCAAGCAACTGCCCACGCTACGGCTGGTAGCGTTGCCCGGTCGCGCGCGAGCCCGCCGGCCCGCGCGCGAGACGGGCCCGTAGCTCAGTTGGTTAGAGCAGTCGACTCATAATCGATTGGTCCCAGGTTCGAGTCCTGGCGGGCCCAATGGCGGGATCGGGCATTCTTGAGCCAGATTCGGGGTCGCTCGGCGCTTGGGGCGGCGCGTTGGGATGGGCTGTGGGTCACCGTGCGCCTTTATGCGCCTAAACCGGCAGCAGCCAAGCCTGCCCGGCGCCTACGCAACAAAAGCCGTCGAACTCGACCATCACGAAGACCTCCCCCGGCTCTTAGGCGTTCCGAAGGACTCGGTGGCCTTTCGCCGCCGAGCGCGTCCCGGGGATGTCCTGATCGCACATCGGCTTCAGCGGTCGTAGCTGCCTACAACTATGCGGGTAAGAATGAACGCCATCCTGTAGCCCTAGATCATCTCGCCTGGGAACTGCAGCTCGAACCGCTCGAGCAGCCCTGGGACGCTGTCTGGATCCATCTCGAGCCCGTAGCGGGCACAGAGCTCGCCGAGCATCTGCGGGTCGGCTTGGGTTACGCCGCCGAGGTCGACGAGCGCCGCGAAGAACTGCTCGAAGCCCGCGGGGGAGATGATCTCCAAGATCCGTGCCGGCTCATCGCCCGCGTTCCAGAACGTATGCCACTGGTTGCGCGGCTTGAAGATGAGGTCACCGGGACCGCCGATCACCACGTCATCGCCCAGGAGCGCACCGACGCGACCCTCGACGACGTAGCTGTACTCATCCTCGCGCGTGTGTCGATGCAGGGGCGCGGCCAGCGCCCGCGCTGACATCGGGTGTTCGACAAGGGAAAAGCCACCGCCTGCCTCCCGCCCATCGATCATGAACCGAACGCCGATGCTCCCCAGGAAACCTGCCTTGCCGTCCTTGGGACCTACGACCTTTGTCGTCGTCGCTGCCATAGCTATCTTTGGCCTCTCGCTGGATGCTTGTGTCAACTGACTCGCCGAGGCCGTACCGGCCCGGCGTGCCGCTCGGCTGCCGGCGACTAAGGAGTCTGGAGATTGTGTACCGGGAACTCCTTCACGTCCGGCGGATTCGGAAACCCTCGATCGCCAAGGCCATGAAGGCCCGGCATGAGCCGCCCGCTGACAAAACGGTCGAACGCCTCACGCGACTCCCAAAAATCGATCACGCCCCAACCACCGTCGACAGGGCCGGCCGAATGGACAATCATTCCCTCGGGAGGGTTGCTGTCGATATCCATCACCCCGTGGGCAGCGTCGTAGTTCTCTTGCGTCCCACCGGCGAACTTGAGTCTGATGCCTACAGCCATCCTGGTCCCTCCCTCGAATGTGGTCATCGACCTTACTCCTTTGCGGGAGCCCTATCACGACAAGCGAGCCAGCTCGAAGCGATCGAAGGAAACCACCCGGCAGACAGGGCCCTTTCGGTTGCCAAGCACCACGAGACACGCGAACACAGAGGTCGCGGGCAGTCGACCACAATCATCGGAGCGTGCTGCTTACGCTTGCATGCGAGCGCATCGACCGCCACCAGCAGACGCTCACTGGGGACGAAAGCCAATCGTCGCAGACGCCCCGTGGTGGTCGTCGTCGTGGTCGTGCTGCCACACCCCGCGAGTCCGAGCACGGACAGCACCGCGAGCGTGCGGTTGAGTTGGCGAATGCGGTGTCGTCGGTTGTGGATGCGTCACGGGGACTGATTCCTCGCGTCTGAACTGAATAGGCGCATGCGCCCAAACCCCCAGGAATCGCCCGGAAACCGGGGCAATCCGGGCAGCCGGCTAAGCTCACCCAAGACGACGAATCTCCAGTGCTCATGCGGCATTCCGCCCCGTCGCCGCCCCGACCGCCCTGACTCATAATCGATTGGTCCCAGGTTCGAGTCCTGGCGGGCCCACTTTCAGCCATGCGGACAGCTCCTGCAGGGCGCCCGGGATCACGTAGTAGTAGGCCCACAGCCCCTGTCGCTCGGAGTCCACGATGCCTGCGGCGCGGAGCTTCTTGAGATGGTGGGAGAGCGTGGGCTGTGAGATGTCGAACAGCGGCACGAGCTCACAGACGCAGACCTTCCCGGCGTGCTTGCGCAGCACGTCCACCAACTGCAGGCGGATCGGGTCGCCCAGGGCCTTGGCGACTGCGGCCATGCGCAGCGCTTCTTCGCGCTGGACGTCGGGGTAGACGACGGGCTCGCAGCAGGGCGAGCCGTTGGCTCGCCTGTGCTTGGGGGACAGCTCCAGATCGACGGACATCGATCTACATATATCAATAACAATCACATCTGTCTATGTAATATGATCGCGGCGATGAACAGACCTCCGCTGGCGCGTCGTCTGCTTGCCGAGCTATTGGGCTCGGCATTCCTCGCCGCGCTCGTCATCGGCTCGGGCATCGCGGCGCAGACGCTGTCCCCGCACGACGTCGGCCTGCAGCTCTTCGAGAACGCCGCTGCGACCGCCGCCGGCCTGTTCACGATCATCCTCATGTTCGGCCCCGTCTCCGGCGGGCATTTCAACCCGATCGTCTCGCTCGCCGACGCCGGCTTCGGCGGCATCAGCTGGCGTGACGCGCTCGCCTACATCCCAGTCCAGGTCGCCGGCTGCATCCTCGGCGCGATCACGGCAAACGTCATGTTCTCGCTCGCGACGATCAGCATCTCAACCCATCATCGAGCCTCGTCCGCGCACCTCTTCTCCGAGGCGGTCGCCACCGCCGGCCTGCTGCTCGTGATCTTCTCGCTTGCGCGCAGCAAACGCGCGCACACCATTCCCGCGGCCGTCGGCGCGTACATCGGCGCTGCCTACTTCTTCACGAGCTCCGCCAGCTTCGCCAACCCCGCGATCACCGTGGGACGCAGCTTTTCCGACACCTTCGCCGGCATCGCGCCGATGTCCGTGCCCGGCTACGTCGCCGCTCAGATCCTTGGCGGCGCCTGCGCGCTCATCCTCGTCAAGGCGCTCTATCCCGGCGTTACGCCGGCCGAGGCGGCGGAGATACTGCTGCCGCACACCGGGGAGACTGCGCACGATGGCGTGCGTCCTGTTCGTGTGTCTTCATAACGCGGGTCGCTCGCAGATGAGCCAAGCGCTCTTCGAACGCGCGGCGGATGGACGCCATACCGTCCTCTCTGCCGGCACCACCCCGGCCGAGCGTGTCCATCCCGAGGTCGTGGAGGTCATGCATGAGATCGGCATCGACCTGTCCGGCCGGCGACCGCAGCTCCTTACCCGCGAGCTGGCCGAGCAAGCCGACGTTGTCGTGACGATGGGCTGTGGGGATGCCTGTCCGTACATTCCCGGTACGCGCTACATCGATTGGGACCTCCCCGACCCCAGGGGCCGTCCGATCTCCGAGGTTCGTGCGACACGCGATCAGATCGCGAGGCGAGTCGACTCGCTCGCGCAGGAGTTATCTGCGCGATAAGCGCTTGGAGCTGCGCCCGGTAGGATCGCCTGGATGTCAATTCGCATCGTCATCCTCGGGGCAGGTTTCGGCGGTCTCGAGCTCTCGATCATGCTCTCGGAGGCGCTCGGCGACACGGTCGAGATGACGCTGATCGACAAGAGCGACTCGTTTGTGTTCGGGTTCTCAAAGCTCGACGTGATGTTCTCTCGTACGACCTCAGACGCGGTTCGGTTGCCTTACAGCAAGATCGCAAAGCCCGGTGTGCGTGTCGTGCGGGAGACGATCACGGCGATCGACCCCGCGGCCCGAAGCGTGACCACCGACGCCGGGGTCCACGAGGCCGACATCCTCGTGATCGCGCTCGGCGCGGACTACGACATGGACGCTACGCCCGGGCTGGCCGAGGTCGGCAGCGAGTTTTACTCGGTGGCGGGCGCTGAGCGGCTGTCCGGCGTCATCTCTGAGCTCTCGGAGGGGCAGGTGGTCATCGGCGTCTGCGGAGCGCCGTTCAAGTGTCCGCCGGCGCCAAGTGAGTGTGCGCTGCTGTTGCACGACGAGCTGACGAGGCGCGGCGTCCGCGACGCTTGTCGAATCTCGTTCGTGATGCCTCTCGGCACGCCCGTGCCGCCGTCGCCGGAGACGTCGGCTGCGCTCGAAGCCGAGTTCGCCGCGCGCGACATCGAACTGCTCTGTGGACGGCGCATCCAGTCCTTGGACCCAGACCGCAAAGTCACCGTGCTCGACGACGGCGACGAGATCGCTTTCGACCTGTTCCTGGGCGTTCCAAAGCACCGCGCACCCGATGTCGTGATCGCGAGCGGGATGACCGAGGACGGTTACATCCCGGTGGATTCGGCCACGCTCAAGACGCGCTTCCCGGAGGTATACGCACTCGGCGACGTCGCGACCGCGGGCGTACCGAAGGCCGGCGTGTTCGCAGAGGGCGCCGCGCGCGTCGTCGCACAGCGACTGATCGCGGAGCTGCGAGGCGAGGAGTCCGCGGTACGCCACCTCGGGCAGGGAACGTGCTACATCGAGTTCGGCGAGGGTCGGATCGGCAGCGTCGACATCGACTTCCTCTCGGGCCCCGAGAAAACCGGCACCTTCAACCCACCGTCGGCCGAGCAGATGGCGCTCAAGAAGCAGTTCGGCTCTAGCCGCCGAGAGCGCTGGTTCGGTCTTTAACCCCCTCCTGCGCCCTAACCCCCTCCTGCGCCCGGCACGGGCGCAGGAGACGATGGCTCCAGGGCAGGCACAGAACGGCGGAGCCGGGTTGGGACGGCAGACACCCCTGGACGCGAGGCCGGTTTCACGTGGTACGGCAGGGGAGTGTCGCGCGCCCGACGGGAAGGATCCGGTGTCACCGGGGTCAATGGGGGCAGCGCGCGATGCGGCGATGAGCCGACCGCTCGCCTTGCGAGCAGTGCCTTCCCCCGATCTCAAACGACAGGAGTAGTCCCAAGTGCCTAGATTTCCGATCCTCGCTCTCCTTGGCGTCACGCTCCTGATCGCCGGCTGCGGTAGCTCCAGCAGCTCGTCCAGCACGAGGAGCTCTGTGGCAAGCGCTGCCACGTCCGCTGAATCGACGTCAAGCCCCGGCCCGTTCCTGGCCAAGTTCACGAGCGTCAGCAAGCTGGGCTCAACCGAACCGGCCAACGGTGATGTGAACCCTTACGGGATCGTGATCGTGCCGAGCACCGTCGGCAAGCTGCAGTCCGGAGCCTTGCTGGTGAGCAACTTCAACGCCAAGGAAAGCGCGAAGCAGAACGGTCAGGGCACGGGTACGACGATCGTGCAGGTCTCGGCAGCCGGGAAGGTCTCGCCGTTTGCGACGATCGACGCCAAGACGCTCCCCGGCCCATGCCCAGGCGGTGTCGGCCTGACGACGGCGCTCAACATCCTGCCGGGCGGCTACGTCGTCGTGGGCAGCCTGCCGACGACCAACGGCAAGACGGCGACCGCGAAGTACGGCTGCCTGATCGTGCTCGACAGCGAAGGCAAGACCGTCAAGACGATCGCCGGCAAGAACATCCAGGGTCCCTGGGACTCGACCGCAACGAGTGAAGGCTCCAAGACGACGCTGTTCGTCAGCAACGCGCTCAACGGCGGCGCCGCGAAGGGCATCCACCCGATCGACAACTCGACCGTGCTGCGGATCGAACTGGAATCTGGGGAAAATCAGACGCCGAAGGTGCTGAGCGAAACGGTGATCGCCAATGGCATTCGATGGGTGAACTCAGCGGAAGCCCTCGTGCTCGGCCCTACTGGACTTGCGCTCGCCTCCGACGGGACGCTGTACGTGGCCTCGACCGAGGACAACAAGATCCTTGCGATCTCCGAAGCGATGACGCGCACGACCCCCGCCGCGAAAGGCGGCGCCGTTCTCACCGAAGGCGGTCACCTGAAGGAACCGCTCGGCATGGTGCTTGCACCGAACGGCAACATCATCACCAGCAACGGCGGCGATGGCAACATGGTCGAAACTACACCCGCCGGCAAGCAGATTGCCGTGCAGACCGCCGACAAGAAGACCGGCGCGGGCTCGCTGTTCGGCTTGGTCCTAGCCCCAGAAGGCAAGGGCCTCTACTTCGTCGACGACGGCGAAAACACACTGAACCTGTTGCACTGAGCTCATCGAGTCCTCTGGGCGTTGCCAAGTTCCGTCGGCAGCGCTCAGTCGACTGGTGTCGTAGATCTCCACCGCGTTTCCCATGGGAGGGTCGCACTTTTACCACCTAATGGTGGGGTGTGACCACCTAATGGTGCGGGTGTGCGTTCAGCCAAGGAGAGAACTGCGGAATGTAGAGAACCGCCAGGATTAGGCCCACGACGAGCGCACCGGCAAGCGACAGGATGCATCCGGCGCGGCCACTGCCGTATCCGCCGGGGTCAGGCGCGAGCTCGCGCTTGGTCCTCAGCGCGCGCGGCAGGTCGGCGAGATGCGCAAGCACGTGGATCGCGGTGACGGCGACCCAGACGATGAAGCTTGCCTTGTGAATCAGCAGCAGCGAGCCACGCGAGCTCGGTCCGAGCAGCAGCAGCGCGACCCCACTGCCGAATACCACGATGGTCGAGATCACGACGATCGGAGCGATCAGGCGCAGAGCGGGTGGGGGTGGCCCCTTACGCCGGTAGCGAGGGCTCGCGGTGTAGTAGCGGACAAATCGATAGCCGGTGCTCGCCATCTTCAGGGCGACTGGCGGGATCAGCAATATTCCGAGGAACATGTGCTCGCTCAGGAGCGGTCTGATGCGGAAAATCGTTATGCCGAGGGGGGCAAGGAGGAGGAGAAGGACTACCCCGGTCGCTGCGGTGAGCCGCTCGTTCCCGTTCGTACCGCCCGCGAGAAGACGTCTGCTCAGCCTGCGTGATCTCGGCGGGGAAGCTGTCGACCGGGTGGGATGGGGCTCGCGTTGAACGCGGCTTTGGCTCGTGACCGTCACTGTCCGAAGTCTGTGAGCCATAGCTAAGGGCCGGCTAACCCAATGATGAGAGATCTCATGTATTTCGGCCCCCGGCAAAAAGGCCGCCCTGCTCTGTCTATGCTGGTGTGATCGTGCCGCGCTCGCCGTCATCAACCGCAGGCGGAAGATGACTGCACAGAGATCCTGTCGCTCCGGAGCGCGTCGGTGACACGTCGTCGTCGCCGCCTTCGTCTGGCCATACCCGTTGCGCTGCTCTGCATAGTGGCACTTGTCGTTTTCATGACAGCGACGAACAGCACTTCCACCTCGACGGTCGCTCGCTTGCGTGAGGCTCCTGACCCTAGTAGGCCCGCAACGGTCATCGCCGCGCTGCGGGTAAAGCAGATCGGCACGCTTGCCGCTCCACTGCAGGACTCCACGGCGGTGTCGCTGATGCACGAAGGACGCGTGGTGCTGCTGGGTGGCCTCGACAGCAGTGACGTGTCCACTTCCACCGTCACGGTCCTCACCGCGGGCACGGCCGTGAGCGGCGGACACCTGTTTCAAGCCCAACACGACGCGCAGGGCGCCAACCTCGATGGCGATGTCTACGTCTTCGGCGGCGGCCAGTTCAGCTCCTACGATCACATCCTTCGCTACGAGCCCGGCGACGAACGGGTGTCCCTTGTGGGGCGTCTGCCGCACCCTGCCTCCGACCTTGCGGTGACGGCGATCGGTGGTACCGCATATATCGTCGGCGGTTACGACGGCAAACGGGCGCTCGACACGATCCTCTCCTGGCATCCTGGTGGAAGCCCCGCGCTCGTCGGTCGTCTACCTGAACGGCTTCGCTATGCCGCGGTCGCGGCGGTCGATGCGAAGGTGATCATTCTCGGCGGCTCGACCGAAAAGGGGAGCAGTCGTGCGATCCTCAGTTTCGATCCGACCACGGGCCTGGTCAAGCAGGTCGGGAGCCTGCCCAGCCCGCTCACCCATGCCTCTGCCGCGAGCTTGAACGGGGCTGTTTACCTGATTGGAGGCCGCGGCTCTGCATCCGGTTCTCAGACAACCTCGATCCTTGCCGTCGATCCGAGGGATGGCCGCGTACGCCGTGCGGGGACACTTGCGCGCCCGTTGTCCGACGCTGCCGTGGCGGTCGTGAACGGGCAGATCGTCCTCGCGGGCGGGCAGAGCACGAGCGGCACGCAATCGGCGATCATCGAGCTGACCCCGCTGCCAGGCTGACGCTCCAGCTTCAAGACCCTTCAAGCTGGCCCTGCACGACGCCGAGCTCGGCTGGCGTCCGGTCTGGCCGAGGGGCTCGCGCGGGCACAGCTCAGGGAGCCTGCAGCGTGTGGGCGAAGCGCATCGTCAGCGAGTAGGGCGGCGCCAGATCCACGCCGTCCGGGTTTGCCAGATAGCCTGGCTGTGAGCCCGGCTGATGGGTATGACCGTACTGCCATACGACGCGGTTGGCATGGGGGTCGATCACGATCACGCGATCGTTGCGGTCGTCGTTCACCAGCACGTCACCGTTCGCCAGCGGCAGCGCGAGCGACGGGTGATCGAGCGCGCTGGTGCCGGTGGGCTCATAGCGCCACAGCAGCCGGCCGGTGGTCGTAAACGTCTCGACCGCGCCCGGACTGGTGTAGTCGACTGAGAGAAACACGCCGGGCCGCACCTCGTTGGTGTCGGACGGATAGGTGAAGCCCGGTGGGTGGGTGTCGAGGACAGGCTTGCCGTCGTTGGTGAGCACATCGACCCAGTCTTCGTTGATCTCGGTGACCACGGTATCGCCGTTGCTCATCGGGAACGCTCCGTTGGGACTGCCGTAAGTCGTCCCCAGGGCATGTGTGCAGGCGCCCGTTTCGCCCAGTTGTCGAGCCAGACGATGGGCGGGCGGGCGGATGACGATCAAGCGGCAGTTCTTGATGTCGGCCGCGAGCAGCTCACCTTCGGGGGTGAGCATGGCGTCGTCGGGATTATGGAGGAAATCAGGTTCTGCCCCGGGGTTTCCCGGATGTCCATAGCGAAAGGTGATGCGCGAATGGGCCACAGCGACGATGCTGATCACAAAATCGTCCTCTTGAGTTACAACTATCTCGCGCCCGTCCGGAGAGTAAAAAGCGTCGTCGGGCAACTTGAAGGATTGGCCCGGCGCCAGCTCTCCCGGTTCCGGGAAGCGCCAGAGAATTTGACCCGTAGGACTGATCTCGAGCAGTCGGTTGTTGTCACGGTCGGCAATCAACACGGGGCTCGGCAAGACGCCCGGGTCCGAGCCCGCGCGGAGGCTTCCGCGCGGGTGTTGGTCGTGGTCCCGCATCGATCCACGAGCTGGTGCGTCGCGGTGGCCTCGCGCTGTGTTTCCAGCGTGCACGGACTGGTCGCCGGCTGCGAGTTCTCGCGCGAGCACGATCAGAGCCGCCAACGAAACCGCAGTCACCGCGATCGCCGTCAACCGCCGGCGTAGGATTGCGTCCCGGCGCGCGTCTTTCACGCGTGCGCGATGGCGGCGGAGGGCATGGTCGCCAGCATCGAGCGCGCAGCTAAAGCATGGATCAGGAGCCGGTGAGAAACCCCTTAGAACGCCTATAGCTTTGAGTCTCGCTCTACTCGATACTCACACGCGCTAGGCTGCGGTTCGTGCTGTGCTGTGAGCTCGAGACGGGGAGGACAGAGGTTTGTCGGTAGGTCGGTTGCGCGCGCGCGCGAGTTTCGCGACGGTCTGTCTGCTGTCGGTGGCGGTCTCGGCCTGCGCCCAGTTCGGTTCGGCGCTTCCGACCAGTGCCGCCCAGGCAGCACCGCTCGCCCGAGCGGCCGAGCACTTCGCCTGCAGCGGGCCCAAAGCGGCCCACCGGCCGTGCTACTTCTCGACCCCCGGCCACAACGTCCGGTGTGTTTGGACCCCGAGCCCAAACAGCGTGACCTGTGAGTTGCTGGCGGGCCGCCGCGCTTATCGCCTGCGTCCGACGGGTCATGCGAGAAGGGTCTACCTCAAGCTGACCCGCCGCGGCGAAACACTGCCGACCAATCAGATGATCGTGTTTCCCGGCAAGCTGTCCTGTCAGGCCACGCGGCTTGCGATGACTTGCAATCAGGACGAAGGCTTCGGCGAGTTCAAGCTCTCACCGCACGGCTCGCACTCTGCCTGAAGGGCGTGCGCGCAGGCTCGCCGCTTTGACGGTCTCCCTGAGCGTCGCGATGTCATACGCGCCGTGATGGCGCCTCCCGTTGACGAAGAAGGTCGGGGTTCCCGACACGCCGCTCTCGTCTGCGCTCGCGACGTCCTCGCTCACGCGTGCAGCGTGCTCGCGCCGGCGCAACTCGACGGCGAGGCGCTCGGCGTCGAGGCCGATCTGCT
Organism: Solirubrobacteraceae bacterium; assembly: GCA_036501315.1. Lineage (GTDB taxonomy): Bacteria > Actinomycetota > Thermoleophilia > Solirubrobacterales > Solirubrobacteraceae > Palsa-744. Next base: position 61,726 of record DASYAM010000045.1, on the reverse strand, counting down.
GCGCATAGCCGGAGAGGTGAGTCGGTGTCAGCTCGCCCTGATGGTCAAGCAGGATGTCGTGCATCTCCCAGAAACGGCCCTGCGCGGCGGCGCCCTCGGACGCCTCGGCGGCGATCTGCGCGCTCGGGTGCACGTCGTTGAGCGGCAGGTGGCGCCAGACATAGCGCATGTCCTCGCCGAACGACGCCAGCAGCTCGCGGATGACCTCCTCGGCCTGCCCGCAGAACGGACACTCGAAGTCGCCGTACTCCACGAGCGTGACTAGCGCATCTGCAGAGCCGCGCACGTGGTCGCGTTTGGGATCGACTTGCTCGGAGAGGTCGAGGATGTCCTCGGCCGTCCTCGCGATCTGTCTGGCGCGCACGTTGGCCGGCAGACTTCTGACGACGCGCAGCACGGCCCATCCGAGCATGGGGGCGAGCAGCACCGTGGCGAGCGCGCCGAGCTTGGCCTCCGCGAGTCGCTGCCCGCTGAACGCGAGGCTCGCCATCAGCAGTGAGACGGTGAACCCGACCCCGGCGAACGCGCCGCCGGCCGCGAGCAACGGGCCGCTTAGAGGAGAGCGCGGTCCATGCAGCGCCGGCCGCGAGGCGATCCACGACCCGCCGGCGATGCCGAGCGGCTTGCCGGCGAGATAGCCGGCGAGGATGCCCAGCGTGATGGGAGAGCCGATCGCGTCGTCGATCAACCTCCCCGTGATGTGCACGCCGGCGTTGGCGAGCGCGAACAGCGGCACGACCACGTACCCGGTCCACGGATGCAGGCTGTACTGGAGGCGCTCGTTGGGGGAGATCGCCGACATCACCCCCTGCTGGGCCGTGCGGGCCAGCTCGGGGGTCGGCTGCTCGCGAAACGAGCGCGCGAGCACCGTCGCGCGCTCGAGGTCCTCGCGCGACGGGGGATAGGCGCTCGTCGCAAGGCCGACCACAAGCCCGGAGATGACTGGGTCGATGCCCGACTCGAACAGCGCGACCCACAGGCCGAGCGCGACCGCAACCGACACCGGGCGGCGCCATTGCGGCGCGTAGCGGAGCAATAGCAGCGCGCTGAGCAGGGCAACCGCGATCGCGAGCGCAGCCCACGAGACGTGGGTCGTGTAAACGGTTGCGATCACCACCAGCGCGCAGAGGTCGTCGACGACTGCCAGCGTGAGCAAGAACACACGCAGCCTGGTGGCGGCTCGCGGCGTAAGCAACGCGAGGGAGCCGAGCGCGAACGCTGTGTCGGTGGACATCGCCGTACCCCACCCGCGGGCGCCGGAGCTGCCTAGGTTGAACGCGAGGTAGACGGCGATCGGAGCCGCCATGCCGCCGAACGCTGCGAGCACGGGGATCGCCACACGCCGGCGCTCGCGCAGCTCTCCCAGGTCGAGCTCGCGCTTGGCCTCCAGCCCGACGACGAGGAAGAAGAACGTCATCAGCCCCTCGTTGACCCAGTGGCGCAGATCGATCGAGATCCCGCTGCCCCCGAGCCTGACGGCGAGCGTCGTCGTCCACAGCGATTCGTAGGAGTGAGACCACGGCGAGTTCGCCCACAACAGCGCGATCAGCACCCCGGCCAGCAGCACGCTGGCGCTGCCGGTCTCGGTGCCGAGGAAGTCGCGCACCGGCGCCGCCATGTTCCGCGCCCACGCCGTTCGCTCTGCGTAAGCCGCGTCGTCTTCGCCCGTGCTCATCTCGCAGATTGAGGGGGCATTTGCGTGTGAGCTTAGCGGGAGGTCGGTCGACGGCGGACTCGCCATCTTCGAGGTGGCTGTATCGAGCCTCCGAGCGGCCGCACCGCGATTGCGACTCTCCTATCTGCGCACGACGGTCAGCTGTGTGGACGGAGTGCCGGCCCCGCTGTCGAGGTCGTTGCCGGCCCACTGGGCGACGAAGTCGGTCGTGGCTCTGATCCCGTGTACGGTCAGCGCGAACGTGCCGCTCGAGGTGACGGTGACGTTCTTGAAGTGCCAGCTCCCGCCCTCGGTCCATGACACGACTACGTTTTCGCCACCGAGCGCCGGGTCGAGGTGGCCGATCAGGCGGACCTGGCCGCCGGTCTTTCTCAACCCGGCGGCGCTTAATCTGCGTGGCCCTGAGATGGCCAGCGTCAGCGACGAGGCGGTGGCGCTCAGACCCCCGTCGGTTGTCTCGAACAGGCTCGATGCTGCCTTGCCCTCCGCGTAGTCCACGGCGCCGGCGGCCGTCACCGAGCCGAGCGTGAACGGCAGGATCTCCGGTGTCCACGTCGCGCCCCCGTCTTCGGTCCTCTCCAGCACGTCGCTCGAGCCGTCGAACTGGCCGAGCGCATAGCCGTCGGAGGCGCTGCTGAACGACAGCTGCACGATCGAGTCGACGTCCGCGGCGTCGATCGAAAGGATCTGTCTCCAGCTTCGCCCCCGGTTGCGGGTGAAGAACATGCTGCCGTCCGAGGTCACATATCCAGTGGTCGGGCTGACGAACGCGATCGCGGTGACGGGATGCTTGGCCAGCGGACGGGGAATCAGTGTCCAGCTGCCACCGTCGTCGCTCGACTCGAGCACATCCTTGCCGTATGCGAGCACGGCGCCGTCTGCGAGCTGGGCGCCGCGCGAGAGGTCGAAGCTGGACAGCTTGGCTCTGACCGGCCTGCCGTGCCTGTGGCCGGTCACAACGCTCGTCGCGACGGGACCGAAGCTCGCGCCTGCGTCAGTCGAGCGTCGCACTCCGCTGGGACCGATCAGCAACACCGTGTTTGCGTTGGGCGCGAGCAGCGCCACGGGCGCGCGGCCGCCCGAGCTCAGGATCGACCAGCCCGCGCCGGCGTCGGCGGTGCGGAAGACGGCGCCCGTGCTGTTCACCGCATAGCCGACTTCCGTGGTTGGAAAGGCGACGTCCTCGAGGTTCGCCGAAGCGGGCACGCGCAACAGGCTCCAGCTATTGCCGCCGTCGGTTGTCGCGACGATCTGACCCCCGGACCAGGGCGCGTAGGCGTCGAGCGGTGACTCGCCGATCCTGACCAGCCCGAGCAGCTCGCTGCCGAGGTTGTGAGAGATCGGTATCGGGAACGTCGCACCGCCGTCGGATGACAGTACCGTCGCGCCGCCTTCGCCCACGCCCACGGCGTTTCCGGCGGTTGAGAAGGCGACGGACAGGAGGTTTTGCTTCGATGGGGACACGAGCGTGCCGGTCATCCCGCCGTCGGTCGTGCGCACGAGCACGTTGGTATTGGCGCCCGCCGCCGGCGCGGTCGCGATCAGGCAGTGCGTTTCGTCACTGCACGAGATCTGCGTCAGCGTGAGCGCTCCCGTGCCCGCCGGCAGCGCCAGCGACAGCGTCGTCCAGGTGTTGCCACCGTCAGTGCTGTGCAGCAGTGTGCTGTTGGCGCCGACCGCGTAGGCGAGCGTAGACGTCACGAAGTCGATGCCCGATAGGGGCGCTCCTGTGGCGGCGACTTGGGTCCATGAGTCGGCACCGTCGGTGGTGCGGAAGATCCGGCCGCCGGCTGGGCCGCTCGTGACCGCGAAGCCCGTCGTCGTTGATACGAATCGCAGTTGCGTCGGGGTCGCGCCGTTGAGCGGCACGGGCGTCTTTGCTTCGAGCGTCTGCCCACCGTTGGCGGTCAGGAAGATCGTGCCGTCTCCCTGCTCGATGAAGCCGGTGCTCGGGCTGAGAAACGAGAACGAGGCGAACTTTGTCGCGCACGCGCTTTCGGATTCGTTCACCGGAAGGCGCTGGAAGCTCGCGCCGCCGTTGGTGGACTCACGCACCGTGCAGCCGCCGCCGACGACGACCGTGTTGGGTTCCACCTCCTGCACCTGGGTGAGGTCGTTGGTCGTTCCGCTGGGGAGCCCGACCCAGGTGCTGCCGCCGTCTTCGGAGCGCAACACCGTACCGAAGCTTCCGACCGCGAACCCGCGCGTGCCGCTGAAGACGACGTCGTTGAGCGTCTCGCCTTGGGGCGAAGGGTCGCTCCAGCTCCACCCGGAGTGTCCGACCGATACCGGCGCCCCCAGCGCCGCCGACGCTCCGAGGCAGAGTCCCAGGGCGCACACCACACCTACGACGACCGATCGCTTTTCCCGCACGGTTTCCCCCAAGGCTCGTTGTCGTGAGCATGCCGGCGTACCGAGCCGACGCGTCTCATTCTTGGGGTCCTAACAACGCAGACGGCGAAACGATGTGGAATTTCCACGACCACCGCTCGGAGGCGGGACGTCGAGTCGGCGGCAGATCTCGCGAGCGAGCACGTGCGCGATCTCGCGGTGACGCGGAACTGTTGCACGCGCGCCGCCGAACCCTCGCCAACGGGTTTGGTTGACGCCCTCGTCGATCGCTCGACAGCCGTGAGCGCGGAGATGGCGCTCGAGGTCGCGGCGTTTTATCGCGCGCCTCCGATCGCCGCGTCAGGGACGCGAGTGACTGGTGAGTCTGTTTTATGGGCGATAGTCATGCCATGTTGCAAAGAAGTTACTTGTCTGCATGACAAACGTCTGTAATCCCGAAAATAGCCTGTTCAAATAAAGGTGTCAAGCAGCGACTGTCCGAGGTGTGTCTACGCCGATGCCCAGCAACGCCGATCTCGGCCGTGCCATTCGCCGTCTGCGTCGCGAGCAGCGCCTGACGATCGATGCTCTCGCCCACCGCGCCGACGTGCACCCGACATACCTCTCCGGGATCGAACGAGGCCTTCGCAACCCGACCTGGAGCAAGCTCATCGCTGTGACGGAGGCGCTGGGAAGCTCAATGGCGATCGTCGTGCACGAGGCGGAAACCGAGTCTCAGCTGATGAGCAAAATGCGCTCGATCAGATCCGAGCTGGGTCTCCCGCTGTAGAGGCTCCTCGAGCCCGCATCCGGACCGTCCCATGCGGGCGACGGTCCGGCCACCGACTTAGAACAGCCCGCCGGTGCGGGCAATACGCTCAGCCCGTGCAGCCCGACGAGCGACTCGCCGTGATCGATCTCGGCTCCAACTCCTTTCGCCTGGTCGTCTTCGCCGCGGCGGACGGCTGGTGGCGCCGGACAGATGAGATCTATGAGCCCGTCCGCATCGGCCAGGGGCTCGCCGCGAGCGGTCGGCTGGGGGAGGAGCCGATCGGACGGGCGCTGGCGACGCTGGACGTTTTCGACCACTTCTGTCGGGCCGCCGGCCTACATGGCGAAGCGGTCGACGCGGTGGCCACGAGCGCGATTCGCGATGCCGAGAATGCCGAAGGCTTCCTCGCACGAGCGCACGAGCGCACGCGCGTGCCGATTCGCGTGCTCAGTCGCGAGGCCGAGGCGCGTTATGGCTATCTAGCGGCGGTCAACTCGACCACGCTGAGCGACGGTTGTGTGCTCGACCTCGGCGGAGGCTCCTTGCAGCTGGTCCGCGTCGTCGATCGGATCGCCCGCGAGTCGGACTCCTGGCCGCTCGGTGCAGTGCGCATGACCGAGCGCTTTCTGCCCGCCAACGGACCGGCCAAGCGCCGGCAGGTCGAGGAGTTGCGCGAGCACGTCGCGGGCGAGCTCGAGCGAGCTTCGTGGTTGCCGCACGCCGGTCGCGGCTCGCGACGTCTCGTCGGCATCGGCGGCGCCGTGCGCAACCTCGCCGTCGCCGCCCAACGCGCCGCCGGCCTGCCATCGAACGGGGTGCAGGGCACGGTCATCGAGGTGGACGCCCTGCAGCAGCTGGTGCAGCGGCTCGCGGCGCTGCCCGCCTCCGAGCGTGCCCGCGTCCCCGGCATCAAGCCGGTCCGTGCCGACCTGATCCTCGCCGCGGCCCTCGTCATGCAGGGCGTGATCGAGATCGGTGGCTTCGACGGTCTGGAGACCACCGAGGCGGGCCTGCGCGAGGGCGTCTTCTTCGAGCGGCTGCTTGCCGAGCGGGACCCGCCGCTGTTCGACGACGTGCGCCGTGCGAGCGTTCTGAACCTGGCGGCTCGCTACAACCGCGACGCCGCCCACACAGATCATGTCGCGGCGCTCGCGCTGGGGATGTTCGACGAGCTGGCCCGGCTCGGGCTGCACGACGGCGATCCACGCGAGCGCGAGCTGCTGTGGGCCGCCAGCATGCTGCACGACATCGGCATGTCCGTCGACTACGACGATCACCACAAGCACGGGCGCTACCTGATCCTCAACGGGGGGCTGCCCGGTTTCTCGCCGCTCGAGGTGGCGATCGTCGCGCAGGCGGTCCGCTATCACCGCAAGGGCATGCCCGAGCCGGGGCCGCTCGCACCGTTGTTCGGCGAGGGCGACGCGGCCTGCCTCGATCGCTGCGCGGTGCTGTTGCGCCTGGCCGAGGACCTCGAGCGCTCGCGCGATCAGCTCGTTCGCCGCACCAGCGTCGCTTTGCGCGAGCAATCGCTCGAGCTGCGCCTGATCGCCGACGGCGAGGCGGCGGTGCCACGCTGGGCCGCGGGCCGGGAGCGCGAGCTGTTTGCTCGCGCTTTCCACCGTGAGCTGTCCGTCGCCGCCTGAGCGCTGATTCAGCCGCTCAGAGTCAATCGGGACCAAGGAAGCACCCGACAAGCCGTCAGGAAGCGGAGAGCTCGCGCTCGCGCCCGGCGCAGTCGAACAGCACGAGGCTGTCGGAGTAGGGCGCAGGGCCGCCCCAAGCCGAAGCGGGAAGCTCTCTGCAGGCACGCTTGACCGCGACCGTCGCGCGGTTGCCGCCTCGCGTCGAGTACTCGCCGCCGAGCACCACATAGCGCGCCTGGCCACTCAACACGAGCCGTGCGAGGCCCGCTCCGTCGAGCACTGGGTCGGTGCCGCCGTAGCCTCCCAGTGCGCCGGCCGGCAGGTCGAGCAGGATGAACGGCGCAACCGTGTCCGAGGCGTCGGTCAGTATCGCCCAACGCGAGCTGGGTCCGTGAGCGCGCACGTAGTGCAGCAGCGCCAGATCGACGTGCAGATCCCTCCCGCCCGCGCCGACCCCGCCCGCGCCGGTCGCCTGTCTCGGGCCGGCCGCCGGAAAGGTTCCCTCGACCGGCGCGAGCCAGGTGGTCGACGCATACGCCGCCGGCGCGGCCAGCAGCAGGATAAGCGTGAACGCCATCGCGACAGGCGCGCTGCGGCGCACGGCCAGCAGCGTGATCGTCCCGATCGTCGCACCGGCGATCAGGAGGGGAACGAACCAGTGCATGTAGTGCTCACGCTGCAGCAACGCCACCTGCGCCACGACTGTCGCAGCGACCGCGCACGGAATCGCCGCCAGACGCCAATCCCAGCGCCGGCCACGCGCGAGATGCACGAAGGCGCTCGTGCCTGCACCCGCCATCGCCGCCGCGCCCGGCGCGAGCGCGGACGTGTAGTAGGGGTGGACGATCCCCTTGGACAGGCTAAGCACGGCCGCCTCGACCAGGAACCAGCCGCCGAGCACGAGCGTTGCCGCCAGTCGCGGATCGCGACGACCGAGGCCGTCCTGCTCGCGTGGCCGGACGGTGCTCGCGCGCCGGCGGCGTCCACCGCTGCGCTCACCGAGCATCAACAGCATGATCGCCAGCAGCCCGAAGAACGCGAACGGCAGGATCCAGCCGCTCTGATCGCCGAGCCCCAGCCCGAACAGGCGCAGCGGACCCACCGGGCCTCCGAACGGGATCGGCTCTCTTTCTCTGCCGTTCGGCAGTAGCCGAGAGGGTGAACGGGGTTTGACGGGGACCGCCAGCCTGGTTTTCGAGTGTGCGTGCGCGCCTGGGCGAGGCGCGCGGTGAACAGCCGACGGTGACGCGGAGGACGGCTGCGCGCCGGTGCCGACGGGGATGTGACCCGGGCCCCCGACCTGCCCTTCGACGCGCCCGAACCCGTTGTATTCGAACGTCAGCCCGACCTCGGAGTTGTTGGTGGAGCTGCCGACATACGGTCGTTTCGAAGCGGGGGTCAGGTCGACGAACGCGATCCATGCTGCCGAGACGACGACCAGCGCGAGGCCCGCCACGAGCAGCTGGAGCGCTCGTCGCGAGAACGGCCCCGGCGCGCACACCGCATAGCCGAGCGCGATCCCGGGAACCACCAGGTAGGCCGCGAGCGTCTTCGTATTAAAGGCCAGCCCTACGAGCACGCCACACCAAACGAGCGTGCGCCAGCGCCCGGTCTCGATCGCCCGCAGCGCCGCGCCGCATGCGAGCAGCATCAGCAGGATCAGCAGCGGATCGACGCCGTTGTCGCGCGCGACTCCCACGAACGACGGAAACACCGCGAGCGCCAGCGCCGCCGCGAGACCTGCGCCCGGGCCGAAGGCGCGACTTATCAGGCGATAGAGCAGAGCTACGGCAAGAACCCCCATGAGCGCCTCCGGCAGCAGCAGGCTGAGGGGGGAGAAGCCGAACACCTTGGCGCTCGCCACCTGCGCCCACAGCGCGAGCGGGGGCTTATCGACGGTCACGAGGCCGCCTGGGTCGAACGAGGCGAAGGCGAAGTTGTGAAGCGAGCGCAGCATCGACTTGACGCCGGCCGAGTAGAAGATGTTCGCGTAGCCGTTCTGCGCGAGCCGGTGCGTGTTCAGCACCGCCGACAGCGCCAGCACACCCACCAGCGCGAAGTGGTGAAGTCGGATGCGGGCGCTCAGCGCAGCGCCTGGTTGGACGGCTCGAGGGGACGTAGGCTCAAAGGTGGGGGCCTCCGCGGCGGACGCGGTGATCTGATCGGTGGCGCTCACGGCTTGGCTGATGCTCGGGCTGGAAGGACGCGGCTGAGAGTGAGACGGAAAACGAGAAGAACAGAGGCTATTTGATGGTGTGCACCGCTGCGACGGTCTGCTGGCAGGGCGGCGGCAGCGCCCCGGCGAGCATCGACCCCGCTGCCGTCTTTCCAGGCGCGCTTTCGAACGGCGTCAACGCCGCTTCGGTCAGCGTCGCGTCGTCGACCGCGAAGCCGCCGACGCGCGCAGCCGGCTTTGCGGGAACACCGGGCGCCGAGAAGCGGACCGCGCTTGTACCCGGCGGTAGGCGCAACTGCGCTTGCAACGCGATTTTCGCGTCTCTCGCCGCCGCCGTCTGAACCGTGCCGCCGGGGAAATGGACGAGCAGCTTGGACGGAGCTTCTACACCGGCGCTCAAGTCCATGCTCAGCGTCGCCGTGCGGGTGCTGCGCGACGGGTTGATCAGCTCGAGGCTTTCGCTGGTTTCGCAGGCAGTGCGCAGCGGATACAGCGTCGCGAAGCGCAGGGCCGCCAGTTGCCCCGCGGGATATCGACGCTCCAGACCCGAGGCGAAGGGGCGTAGGTCGAAGAACAGCAGGTCGTGCTCCGGGCTGGGCAGAGGCGCGCCGCCGAGCAGCTTTTCGAGCAACGGCGCGAGCCGTTTGCGGATCTTGGTGGCATAGCCATGAGGATCGACCCACAACCCTTGAAAGCCGTCCTCCGCGGCAGCCGCGAGGGATAGATAGAGCGGCTTGGCCGCGAGCTGGCCCTGCCAGTCGGCTGCCCTGCCCTTGATCGCGCCGTAGCTCCAGCGCAAGCTCTCGGAGTGGATGTAGCCACGCCCCAGTTCGTAGGTCGTGTCGAACGTCGTGTTCGGCACCGAGACGTTCGGCGAGATCGAGCCGTAACCCTCGGGGAAGGGCACGTAGGGCAGCTCGAAGATGGCGGCGCCGGGGGGCATGCGCGTTTCGATCTGGCGCACGAACGTCGCATCGCTGCGCCACTCGCGCGCGTCCTTTTCGTAGTTCGGCACGAAATAAGAAGACGTCTCATCGACCGCGCCGAGCACGAGCACGCCCCCCAGCAAAAGGCCGGCGAGTATGCGCCCGCCTCGGCCCGGTCGCGATCGCACCAATCGGCGAGCGCCCCCGTCCAGCAGCAGCGCGACCGTCAGCAGTGAGAAGAACGCAATGAACAGCGATATGCGATTCCAACCGCGAATGTTGCTCGTTACGAAGAACGCGAGCAGGCTCGAGACGCCGCCGATCGTGGCGAGCGCAAACGACAGCGCCACCCCCAGCGCGGCCGCGCGGTAGACCGCGCGCACCGCGAACGCTCCGGCGACACCGACGATCGAGACGAGCGCCAGCAGGCACAGCGATAGGAAGCCGATCGAGCCGACCGTGCCGAGGTTCTCAAAGCACTGCTCGCAATAGCCCGTCGAGGTCGCTTCGGTGTAGCGCTGGTTGACATCGGACAGGAACGGCAGGCGATCCTGCTGCACCGGGAGCAGCAGGTTGCTGAGCCGCAGGCCGAACTGATCGCTCTGCAGCGGCGTGCGCGCGATCGCCGTGTTCGCTCCGTGCGCGGCCTGGTAGCTGAGGCTGGGAGCGAGGTTGATCGCGAGCGTCGCGACGATCGCAAGCGCGCAGAGCAGGCCCGAGATCACCGTGCGCCGGCCGCGCCGCGCGAATGCCGCCACGAGACTCCCGCCGACCAGCAAGACCAGCGCGAACACCGCGTAATACAGGCCTGCCGAGCCGATCGCAACGCACATCGCGATCGTCAGCAGCGACCTGGGGGAGAGCCACAACGCTGCGCGCGTGCGGCGCGTCTTCTCTGCAGCGCCGTGCGGGGTCTGCTGCGATCGGCCGGTTGCCTGCTCGGCGCTGTCTGGAGGCTGCTGCGCTTCGCTCCCAGTCCCGGTGGAGCCGCTCCGGCGGGCGAACAGGCCGGGTCGCTCCCATAGCCGCAGGAACAGCAGCGCGCCCAGTGGGACCGAGTAGTAGGCCGACAGCAACACCTGGGACTCGCCGCGATAGAAGTGGTAGGGCAGCAGCGCGAAGATCGTCGCGCAGACCACCCCAGCGGCCGCCGAGGACCCGAGGGCGCGCAAGGCCAGGTAGGCGCTCACGGCGGTGAGCGGGAACGTCAGCAGGAAGAACACGTTCAGCACCCACGCCGGGTTCGAGGAGAACAGCCCGAGCGTCTTGACCATCAGCAGGTTGAGGTTGTCCGCGCCCTGCGGGAAGTCGTACAGCTGTAGCCCGAACGGCGCCCCCAGGCTGGGGTTGCTCTGAAACCAGCCGTGATCGAGGATGCCCTTGATCACAAGCAGGTAGAACTTCGTGTCGCCGCCGCCTGCGTAGCTCCAGGGCAGCGACAGGCGCGCCTCGCCGAGCCGCAAAACCCAGGCGGCGATCAGCAGGCTGAGCACGGCTGCAGCCAGGGAGCCGAGCAGCAGACCGGCTCTCCGGCTTGGAGGCTGTCTCAACACGGTTTGAGACAGCCGCTCATCCACGACATCGGCTCGATCATCCCGACAGCGCCGCGAGCAGCCTTCGCAGGTCGTCCTCGTCGTTCCATGCTCCGACCGAGGCGCGCAGCCACGGCCGGTTCGGGATGTCACGCACGATCACGCCCTGCTCGGCCAGGCGCTCGCGCTCGCCGGCGGGGTCCTCGCTCGCAAAGGACACGAGCGTCGTCGCTCCGCGCGATGCCACCTCATAGTCACGCTCGCTCAGCAGCTCGACCAGGCGAGCGGCGAGCGTGCATGCGCGCGTGTGCACTTCGTGCCAGCCGGCCCGTTCGAGCACGCGCACCGCCTCGAGCGCGCACGCGAGCGCCTCGGCGCTCAGCATCAGCGTGTCGAAGCGGCGCCCGTCGTCGTGCAACTGCGCCGCGAGCCCCGCGTTCGGGTCGGACAGGTTCGCGTAGCCGCGCCTTGAGACCGCCAGTCGCTCGCGTAGAGCTGGGCTCACGTACAGCATCCCGGCGCCATCCGGTCCGCACAGCCACTTCTGCCCGGCGCCCGCATATGCGTCGCAGCCGAGCGCGCGCACGTCGCAGGGGATCGCACCGACGCCCTGCGCTCCGTCGAGCAGGACCGTCACCTCGAGCTCCGCAAGCTCCGCCGGCGCCAGGCGTCCGCTCACCCAGCCAACGTGCGAGCAGGCGACGAGACGTGTCTTGCGGGGGTCGACCGCGTTCGCGATCTGCTCGAGCGGTGCTTCGCGAATCGATACCCCACGCAGCTCGCGCGCGGCTGCGAGCGTACCCAGCAGTCCCGGATGCTCCTCGTCGCTTGTGAGGATCTCCTCGCCCGGGCCGAGCTGCAGGCCGGCGATCGTTTGCGCGAGCCCGTCGCTCGTGCAGGTCGTCAGCGCGAGCTCGCTCGCCTCGCAACCGAGCAGGGTCGCGTAAGCGGCTCGCAGCTCGCCGGTGAGCTCCTTGCGGCGCTCTACATGGCTATGGTGGCGCCCCTCCTGCGCCTCGCGCTCGAGCTCTCGCACTGCAGCTGTGACGGCACGCGCGGGCAGCGGTCCGTCGGTGCCCGCGTTCAGGTACGCAAGTCGGCCGAGGACAGGGAATTCCGCACGCATCCCGGAGAGCTCCACAGGCAGCGAGCATACTGACGGTCACCCTTTCGTACGCAGCCAGTCATGGGCTCTACCGAGGCAGGGCCATAATCGCTATATTCGCGTCAGCCGAAAAACGAGTAGGTATGAGAAGCATTTGGGGCGACGGGAGTATGTAGGGCGACTCTCCGTTCGCATGAAGCAAGGGGATCACAGAGCACGATGTCCAACGCAGCTCAGCCGGACCCGTTGTGGCAGCCGTCCGCGGCGGACGTCGAGTGCGCCGAGATGACGCGTTTCATGCGCTGGGCGGGTGAGCGCCGCGGACAGGAGCTCTCCGACTACGCCGAGCTATGGCGCTGGTCGGTGGAGGAGATCGAGGACTTCTGGGCGGCCATCTGGGATTTCTTTGGCGTGCGCGCCTCCCGACCTTATGAGCAGGTGCTGAGCTCGCGCCGGATGCCGGGCGCGCGTTGGTTTGACGGCGCTGAGCTTAACTACACCGAGAACATGCTGCTGCGCGATCGGGATCCGGGCGAGCTGGCTGTGTTGCACGCCTCCGAGCTGCGTGAGCTGGGCTCCCTCACCTGGGGTGAGCTCTCGGCGCGCGTCGCCGCGGTCGCGGGCGGTCTGCGCGCGTTGGGCGTGCAGCGCGGCGACCGGGTGGTCGCCTACATGCCGAACATCCCCGAGACGCTGATCGCCTTCCTCGCGACGGCGAGCATCGGGGCGATCTGGTCGAGCGCGGCGCCGGAGTTCGGCGCACGCAGCGTGATCGACCGCTTTGCGCAGATCGAGCCGAAGGTGCTGCTGGCCGTCGACGGCTACCGTCACGGCGGCAAGGACTTCGACCGCACCGCCGTCGTCTCAGGCATCTTGCGGGAGCTGCCGACGGTAGAGCACGTTGTATTTCTGCCCTACCTGCATGTCGATGCCGCGAGCGAGGGCACCGCGGTCGAGCCAAGCACGGGCTCTGCGGCCGATCCGGGCCTAGGCGCGGTCGAGGTCGGTGAGTCATCCGGCGCGCACGAGCGAGCGGGCAACGAGGGCAGCATCTCGGGCGGGCATGGCCCCGCCCGGCTCAGCTGGGACGAGCTGCTGGCCCGGGGCGCAGGGGTCGAGCTCCGCTTCGAGCAGGTGCCCTTCGACCATCCCCTGTGGGTGCTCTACTCCTCCGGCACCACCGGCCTGCCGAAGGCGATCGTGCACGGCCACGGCGGCATCCTGCTCGAGCAGCTCAAGAAGAGCAACCTGCACCTCGACCTGCGCCGCGGCGACCGCATGTTCTGGTTTACGACGACCGGCTGGATGATGTGGAACTTCCTGATCGGCTGCCTACTGAGCGACGCCGCGATCGTCCTCTACGACGGCAGCCCCGGCCATCCGGACCTGGGCGTGCTGTGGAAGCTCGCGGAGCAGACCTCGATGACCTGCATGGGCGTCAGCGCCGGGCTGCTCGCGAGCTCCGAGAAGGCGGGCGTCGAGCCTGGCCGCGACTACGATCTGGGGGCGCTGCGCGCGATCGGCTCCACCGGCTCGCCGCTCGCGCCGGAGAGCTTCAAATGGGTCTATGAGCACGTGCGCACCGACCTCTGGCTGTTCTCTACCAGTGGCGGCACGGACGTCTGCACAGCGTTCGTCGGCGGTTGCCCGCTGCTGCCCGTATATGAGGGCGAACTGCAGTCCCGAGGACTGGGCTGTGCGGTCGAGGCCTGGGACGAGCACGGCAATACTGTGGTCGACGAGGTCGGCGAGCTCGTGCTGACCCAGCCGCTGCCCTCGATGCCGCTGTTCCTGTGGGGAGACGAGGACGGCGAGCGGCTGCGTGAGAGCTACTTCTCGGTTTATCCGCACATCTGGCGACACGGTGACTGGGTCCGCATCACCCCGCGCGGCGGCGCGGTCATCTACGGTCGCTCCGACTCCACGATCAACCGCCAGGGCGTGCGCATGGGCACGAGCGAGATCTACCGCGCGGCCGACGCCGTACCGGAGGTGGTAGACGCGCTCGTCGTGGACATCCCTCGAGGCCCCAACGGCGACGAGCTGTGGATGGTGTTGTTCGTCGTGCTCGAGCCCGGAGCGACGCTCGACGACGAGCTGACGGCGCAGGTCAAGCGGCGAATTCGCGAGGACTGCTCGCCACGGCACGTACCCAACGAGATCCGCCAGATCGAGCTGGTCCCGCGCACGCTCTCCGGCAAGGTGCTCGAGGTGCCCGTCAAGCGCATCCTGATGGGCGCCGCGCCGCACGAGGCGGCAAGCGTCGACTCGCTCGCCGATCCTTCCTCGCTCGACTACTTCGTGGAGCTCGCGAAGACGCTTTAGCTGTGGCTCGTCCGGCGAGCGTTGAGGCCGGCGACACCGACAAGCGTGCGGTGGACGCGCCAGATTGTCTCCAAGAAATCCCTCTTACAGACCCATCGAGCGGCCGACGATCTCCTTCATGATCTCGTTGGCTCCACCGTAGATCCGTGTGACGCGCGCGTCGGCGAACGCGCGCGCGATCGGGTACTCGAGCATGTAGCCGTAGCCGCCGAACAGCTGCAGGCAACGGTCGACGACCCGGCCTTGCAGGTCGGTGCACCACCACTTCGCGGTGGCGGCGTCCTCGGGGGTGAGCTCGCCGGCGTCCAGTGCCAGCGCGCACCGATCGACGAACGTGCGCGCGATCTGCGCTTCGCCGTGGAGCTCCGCGAGCGTGAAGCGTGAGCTCTGAAAAGAGCCGATCGGCTGCCCGAACGCGCGCCGTTCGCGCACGTACGCGAGCGTCCATCCGATCGCGGCCTCGGCGGCGGCGACGGCGGACGCGGCGATCGACAGGCGCTCCTGGGGCAGGTTCGAGACCAGGTAGCGAAAGCCTTCGCCCTCCTGCCCGAGCAGGTTCTCCACCGGCACGCGCACGTCTGCGAACGACAGCTCGGCGGTGTCCTGCGCGTGCTGGCCGATCTTCTCGAGGTTGCGCCCGCGCTCGAAGCCCTCCATGCCGCGCTCCACGACCATCAGGCTGATGCCGCGATGGCGCTCTGACGGATCGGTCTTCACGGCGAGGATCACGAGGTCGGCGTTGATGCCGTTGGTGATGAACGTCTTCGTGCCGTTGACGAGATAGTGCTCGCCGTCGCGTCTGGCGCTCGTGGACATCGCGGCCAGGTCCGAGCCGATCCCCGGCTCGGTCATCGCAAGCGCGGTGATCAGTTCGCCCGAGGCGATCCCGCCGAGCCAGCGCTCGCGCTGCTCGTCGTTGCAATAGGTGAGGAAATAGGGGAGGCAGATGTCGTTGTGCAGCGTGATCCCAAGGCCGAAGCTGCCGACGCCCGCGCGCTGGGTCTCTTCGCCGATGACCAGGTTCAGGCGGAAGTCCTCCGCGCCCGCGCCGCCGTAGGCCTCCGGCACGGCCATGCCCAAGAAGCCGCCGGCGCCCGCGCGCGCGAACACCTCGCGTGGAACGATGCCTTGGCGCTCCCAATCGCCGTAACGACCCTCCTCGCCGAGCACCTCGCGCTCCAGGAACGTGCGAAAGCTCGCGCGGAAGTCTTCGTGCACATCGTCATACAGGGCGCGCTTCATGCTCCGAGCACCCTACCGTCCCACTTCATGCCGCGAACGCCTGCTCAGGCAGCGAGGTCGATCGGTTTGGCCGACGGATGCTCGACGCTCTGCGCTGGCTCGGCGCGATATCCCGGCTTGGCCAGCAGCAGCTGCACGTCCTGTATCCGCCGCTCGCGAAAGCCGCCCTCGCAGTAGGACAGATACAGGTTCCACAAGCGGCGAAAGCGCTCGTCGTAGCCGAGATCCGCGAGGCGCCCGGAAGCGGCGAGGAAACGCGCGCGCCAGTGTGCGAGCGTCGTCGCGTAATGGGCGGTGATGTCCTCCATGTGCACCTGGCGCAGATCGGTCACGCGCGAGAGCTGGTGTGAGATCAGCTCGAGCGATGGCAGGCACCCGCCGGGGAAGATGTAGGTGTTGATGAAGCTCTTGCCCGCCTTCTCGACCTGATAGGCGCGGTCGTCGATCACGATCGCCTGCAGCAGCATCGCACCGTCCGGCGCGAGCAGCTCCGAGCAGCGCCGGAAATAGGTCGGGAAGTTCTGCCAGCCGACGGCCTCGATCATCTCGATCGACACGAGCTTGTCGTAGCGGCCGCCAAGGGCGCGATAGTCCTCGAGCAGGACCGTCACGCGATCCTCCAGCCCGGCCACGCGCACTCGCTCGGTCGCGTAGGCGTGCTGTTCGCGGGAGATCGTCGTCGTCGTGACCCGGCAGCCGTAGTGCTTGGCCGCATACACCGCGAACCCTCCCCAGCCTGTGCCGATCTCGAGCACGTGGTCCGCCGGGTCGAGATCCAGCTTTGCGCAGACGCGCTCGAGCTTCGCCAGCGACGCCTCTTCGAGGGTCGCCTGCGGCGAGTCGAAGACCGCGCACGAGTACATCATCGTGCGATCCAAGAACAGCCCGAACAGGTCGTTGCCGAGGTCGTAATGCGCGGCTATCTGCCTGCGCGAGCGGTCGATCGTGTTGCTCCGCAGCCACCGCATCCAGCGCTGCACCGGGATCAGCACGGGCGCGAAGGCGCGACGCAGGCCGTCGAGCGCGTGCACGTTCAATGCGGCGATGCGCGTCAGCCCGACCAGGTCCTCGCACTCCCACAGACCGTCCATGTACGACTCGCACAGCCCAACGCTCCCGCGCAGCAGCGCCCGATAGAAGCTCGGCGAGCGCACCTCGAGCCTGACCCGCGGCGCGCTCGGTCCCGTCGCCTCGCCGAACGTATGGAGTTCTGAGCCCTCCACGATCTCGAGCTCGCCGCCGTGCACCCTGCTCAACAGTCGCAGCACGATCGATCTGGCGAAGCGATTCACGCGAGCGCACCCTTCTCCGGGTGAGGGAAGTAGCGGGCGCCACGCAGCCTCAGGCGCAGCGCGTGCGCGTAGATGCGCGTCACGATCCGCAGCGTGATCAGCGGATAGCGCATCAGGACCGCGCGCAGCGAGCGCGGCGTCAGCTCGCGGCGGCGCAGCGACAGGGTCGCGTCGAACACCTTCCTCTCGCACGCGCGATCGTCGGACTCGATGTGCACGGACAGCCGCTCGCCGGGCTCGGTCAAGCGCCAGTCATAAGCACTGTCCATGCCCAGCAGCGGCGAGACGTGCAGCTGCTTGTCGAACCGCGCCCGCATCACGTTGACAGTCCCGTGGTCGGCCGGGTCGGTGGCGGCCATGACGTAGGCGTGACGCTCTCCCCAGGGCGTGTTCGTCACGTCGGCCACCACCGCCACTACACGCTCGCCCGCCTCGTCGAAGCAGTAGTAGAAGCTGACCGGGTTGAAGCACTTGCCGAAGTACCGCAGGTGCGTGAGCAACCGGATCGGTCCCCTCACTCGCACCCCGGTGCGCTCGCTCACCAGATCGCGCACCGAATCGGTGAGCGGCACGCTCGGATCGCCGAGGTAGTCCGCGCGCCTGAACCAGGCCGGCGCGGGTCCTCGCGCCGACCACAGCCAGCGCCCGTCGAACAGCCCGGGCAGCTCGTCGAGGTCGAGGTAGGCCATGAACAGCGGGTAGCGGAACTCGTCTTTCACGGCTCCCGCGCGGCGGTGGCGCACGGTCCCTTCATACAGGCAGCTCCGTTTCACGGCTTCACTCGCTCCGGGTTTCACGGCTTCACTCTCCGTTTTCACAGCTTTACCCCGAACGGCGCGCACGCACGCAGCGCGCTGATGACGCCGTCCTCGTGAAAACCCCAGCCCCAATAGGCGCCGCAGTAGTGCGTGCGCCCGGCGAGGCCGCTGATGGTCCTGTGCTCCTCCTGAGCAGCTACACCGGCCTGCGTGTAAACCGGATGGGAGTAGGAGATCGTGCGGATGACCTTCTCCGGGTCGATCGCCTCGGTGCGGTTCAGCGTGACACAGAAGTCGCGGTCCGCTTGCAACCGCTGCAGGTGGTTCATGTAATAAGTGACCGTGCTCTGCTGCTTGGGCTCGCGCAAGAGATGGTAGTTCCAAGCGGCCCGCGCGCTGCGGCGGCGCGGCAGCAGCGCGCTGTCGGTGTGCAGCACCGCCTCGTTCTGCTGGTAAGGGATAGCGCCCAGCAGGCGCGCCTCGTGCGGGGAGGGATCTGCCAGCAGGGCGAGCGCTTGATCGGAGTGGGTGGCGATGATCACGTGGTCATAACGCTCTCTCTCGACGCCCGCGGCGAGGACCTCGACGCCGTCCGCCAGTCGGGCGATCGCGCGCACCGGCGAGCCGAGCCGGATGCGCTCGCGGAAAGGCTGTGTCAGCGCTTCGACGTAGCGGGCGGAGCCTCCCGTCACGGTCGACCAGCGCGGGCGGTCGCGAAAGCCGAGCATGCCATGGTTGGCGAAGAACTCGGCGATGAACCGCGCCGGCATCGAGAATGTGCGGCGGGGATCCGCCGACCACACGGCGGAGACCTGCGGGACGATCAGCCGGTCTGTGAATGCGCGTGAGAACCCGTGCCGGGCGAGGAACTCGTGCAGCGACTCGCCGGTCTCTGCTCTGCTCAGCAGCTTGCGCAGCTCGCGGTTGAAGCGCAGCAGATCGGAGATCATCTGCTGAAAGCGCGGGTTGAGCAGGTTGCGAGGCTGGCACAACAGACCGCGGGGCGTGCCCGAGAACTCGAAGTCCTCCTCCTCGCCCTTCACCGAGAAGCTCATGTGCGTCGGTTGGGTCGCGACCCCCAGGCGTTCGAGCAGGCGCGTGAAGTTGGGGTAGGTGCGGTCGTTCATCACGATGAAGCCCGTGTCGATCCGGTGGGTCTCTCGCTCGGTGTCCACGCGGATCGTGTTCGTGTGCCCGCCGGCATACCCGTTCGCCTCGTACACCACGATCTCGTGCTCGCGATGCAGCAGATGGGCGGCCACCAAGCCCGAGACGCCGGCGCCGATGATCGCGATCCTCATCGCGAGAAGCCCTGCTCGCGGTTCGTCGCTCCGATCGCCCTCATCCTTGTTGCCTCTCTTTTGTCCGTCTCTTCCGATGCCCGTGTACGCGTCTATGCGTGTGTGCCAGTGTGCGCTTCCGGTAGGGCTCCGGATCATCTCGCCCGGCAGGAGCTGGGCAGGAGTGCGAGGTCATGGCGTCGAACAGAGCGCCGATGAAGCGTGCAGCCACCTCCACCACCGAGCGTCCGCCGGCCAACGGCACGAGCGAGCACCAGAGTCTCTCCAAGTACATCCAGGCGCGCTTCGAGGAGTGCTCGCGCTCGCAGAAGGACGTCGCCCAGTACATCGTCGACCATCTCGACGAGGCGGCTTTCCAGACCGCCGAGGAGCTCGCCCGCCGCGCGAACACCTCGAGCTCGACCGTCGTGCGCTTCTCTCAAGCGCTCGGTTTCGAGGGCTTCCCCGAGCTGCAGGCCGCGGCCCGTGAGGAATATCGCCGTGTCAACGCCAAGCAGCCGGCGCCAGGCGCCGCCACGGAAACTTCCACGCCGCTGTTCTCGCTCGACCAGAACGAGTTCGAGACGGCGCTGTCCGCCGATCACCTGAACGTCGAGGAGACGGCCCGCAAGGTCTCGCGCAGCTCGGTCGATGCGCTGATTGAGGCGATCGTCTCAGCCGAGAAGGTGCTCGTCGCGGGCACCGACCAGATGGCGTTCTTCGCCAGCTATCTGCGCCACCTGCTGATGCTGCTCGACCTGCGCGTCGACGTCGTCGCGAGCCCCTCCCAGGAGGCGCTCAGCCGGCTCGGGCGGATCGACGAGCGTACGCTC
This sequence comes from Solirubrobacteraceae bacterium, assembly GCA_036501315.1. Lineage (GTDB taxonomy): Bacteria > Actinomycetota > Thermoleophilia > Solirubrobacterales > Solirubrobacteraceae > Palsa-744. The sequence continues at coordinate 41,833 of DASYAM010000045.1, read as the reverse complement.
GTGATCGGCCTCTCCGCCGGGCGTCCGCACCCGCTGGTGGTGCGCGCGATGAAGCTCGCCCGCCACCGCCGCGCACGCACGGCCGCGGTCACCGACGCCACCCTCTCCGAGGTGGCCAAGCTGGCGCAGATCAAGCTCTACTACTCGTCCAACTCGCCCGCCTACGTGCGCTCGCACACGGCCCTGCTCAGCCTGATCCAGGCCCTTGCTTACGGGGTCTACGCGCAGGATTCGGCGCAGTACGACGATCGCATCAAGGCCTTCCGGCTGAAGTAGAGACGGACGAGGCACCTCCGATCGGACAAAGCGTCCCAAGTCATCCTTACGCTGGGTTAGTCGCCCTTGGGCGGCGCGCCCCTGCCGCCGGATGCGGTCTTTGAACTCACTAATCGAGGTTGGCGGGTTCGACTCCCGCCGGGGGGCGCTACACTTTCTGTCAGTGAGTTCAAGGTGCCGTTGTTCGTCGGCAACCTCGATTCGCAAACGACTCGCTTCTGGCGGGTCGTTTGTGTTTTGAAAGTGCAGCTATTCTCTCCTTCATGCGCGACGAGGCGACATTCCGGGTCAAGGCCGGCTTGGCGGAGATGCTCAAGAGCGGGGTGATCATGGACGTCGTGACCCCCGAGCAGGCGACGATCGCCGAGGAGGCGGGCGCCGCCGCGGTGATGGCGCTCGAGCGCGTGCCCGCCGATATCCGCCGCGATGGCGGCGTCGCGAGGATGTCCGATCCGGAGATGATCGCCGGCATCCAGGAGGCGGTCAGCATCCCGGTGATGGCCAAGGCGCGCATCGGGCATTTCCTCGAGGCGCAGGTGCTGCAGGCGCTGGACGTCGACTACGTCGATGAGTCCGAGGTGCTGACGCCGGCGGATGAGAGCAACCACATCGACAAGTGGCCGTTCAAGGTGCCGTTCGTCTGCGGCGCGACCAACCTCGGCGAGGCGCTGCGGCGGATCGGCGAGGGCGCGGCGATGATCCGCTCCAAGGGCGAGGCCGGCACCGGCGACGTCGTCGAGGCGGTGCGCCACATGCGCCGGATCATCGGCGATATCCGCCGGTTGGGGATGCTCGAGGAGGGCGAGCTCGCGACCGCCGCCAAGGAGCACGGCGCCTCGCTCGAGCTGGTCAGAGACGTGGCCCGCGATGGGCGCCTGCCGGTGGTGCTGTTCTGCGCCGGCGGGATCGCCACCCCGGCCGACGCCGCCCTGATGATGGCGCTCGGGGCCGAAGGCGTGTTCGTCGGCTCGGGCATCTTCAAGTCCGCTGATCCTCCTGCTCGCGCGCGCGCGATCGTGGAGGCCACAACGCACTGGCAGGACCCCGAGCGCGTGGCACAGGCTTCGCGCGGTCTCGGCTCGGCGATGGTCAGCTTGGAGAGCTCGAAGCTCGAGGACGAGCAACTCTTGGCTTCGCGCGGTTGGTAGGAGAGGGTGTAGGAGGCTCGGCTGCGCTGATCGGCGTGCTCGCCTTGCAGGGCGGGTTCGAAGCGCACACGCGGACGCTTCGCCGACTGGGAGCGGAAGTGCGCGAGGTGCGCACGCCCGCCGACCTCGACGGGCTGCAGGGTCTCGTGATTCCCGGGGGCGAGTCGACGACGATGACCTTGGGCATCGAGCGCGAGGGTCTGGCCGAGCCGCTGCGCGAGCTGCTCGGCCGCGGCTCTGCGGACGCTGACGCGGGAGGGGATGCGAGCAACGGTGCGAGCGGCAGCAGCGTGCCGGTGCTGGGCTCCTGCGCGGGTCTGATCATGCTCGATCGTGACCATCTCGGGCTAATGGACATGCGTGCGGAGCGCAACGCCTTCGGTCGTCAGGCCAAGAGCTTCGAGGCGGACGTCGAGGTGCGCGGTCTTAGCGGCGGCCCGGTGCGAGGAGTCTTCATCCGCGCGCCGTGGATCGCCGAGCACGGACCCGCTGTGGAGATCCTCGCAGAGGTCGGCGGACACCCGGTCGCGGCCCGCCAGGGGAGGATGCTGGCGGTCGCGTTCCACGCCGAGCTGACCGACGAGGAGCGCATCCACAGGCTGTTCCTCGACAGCGTGGCCACGGGGCCTCGGACCATCTCCTAAGGGCTTGTCCCGGTCGGGGCGGACCTACCGAGATAGGCCCGTCCCAAGTTGGGGCGCTCGCGCGGTGCAGCTCGCGGGGCACAGCCCGCGCACACAAAACCGGCCTAGTGAGCGGAGCAAGCTAGCCGGCAAGCGCTGGCTCGGTGCCGTTGCGCTGCGGGGCGGGCAGCTCAGACGAAGCCGGCTCCGGGAGGGTCAGCTCGGCGCCGAGCGACGGCGGGGGTAGTTGCAGCGCCGGCTCTCCCAGCACGGCCAGGATGCGGTCGATGGCCGAGCGTATCTCGCCGGCGAGCAGACCGTCATCATCGAGCTTCTGCGCTTCGGCCCACGACCACGTGCGCGACACGTGCATGCCCGGGCGCAGGTGCGCGAAGCGGCGGCCGAGCGCGTGCAGGAAGGGGTCCAAACGCTCGGCGTCGCCGGGCGAGGCGTAGCCCCGCTCAAGCAGCCATGGCCACAGCTCGGTGCGGATCGTCTGCCGGTGATGGGAGCCGACGTGCGACCAGTCCTCGCCCTGCCAGCGGCGCGCATACTCGATCGCGTCGAGCTTGCAGCTGAGATAGACGCGGGTCCGTTTCGGCGCGTTGCGAAAACCGAGCAGGGGTTGCGGCTCCACGCGCCAGCGCTCGTCTCCGGCGGCCAGCTCGCACAGTTGCTCTGCGTGCCCCGCGGCGTAGAGGTGCTCGGCCTGGGCCTTCAGCTCGCCCGGCCACAGGTGCAGCACGAGCTTCTCGTCGTCGATGTCGAGCGCGGCGCGTTGGATCGAGACGGCGCCGAGCGCGACGTCGAGCCGGACGTGCACGAGACCGACCCGCTCGGGTCCGATCGCGGTCGCCTCGCGCAGCAGCGAGCGCAATCTCCACTTGCGCCGCGTAGGGTCCTTGCCGGCGCGGCTCAGGCTGCCGAACGGGAGCAGCTGACCGAAATCCTGGTGGGCGTAGGAGAGGATGTCCTGCACGAGCGCTTGCTCGGCGGGGGAGAGCACCCCGATCTCGGCTAGTCGCCACCACGACTCGAGCAGGTCGTGCCAGCGCAACAGGCAGGTTCGCCGCTTGGCGAAGTGCACGCCGCCGAGGTTGACCTCCGCGACGCGATGCCCGTTGCGCTTGGCCCAGCGCCGGCAGACCTTGCTCTCGATCAGCACGACCAGCTCGGGGTCGAAGCGCAGCACGCCGTCGAAGCGCTGGCCGCGATCGGTGTCGGTGACCTCTTCGTCGATCTCCTCGGGCTCGAAGTCGGGCGTCAAGAAGACGCTCACCAGCCTGCCGCGCTGCACCGTCTGGCCGCCCGCGGCGCCTTCCTCGGAGGGGTCGACGATATGCGAGGCCTGCAGGTCGACCGAGCAGTCCGGCAGCTGGCTCTGCGAGCTCTCCCCGATCTCGCGCAGCAGCGTCTCGCGCGCGAGCGGCACGAGCCGCAGCACGATCATCGCGGCTCGAGTCAGCTGGTCCTCATGGCTGCGCCCGAGGTCGCGGTAGGGCTCGAACACGTTCAGGTGCGGATTCGAGGTGATGCTCTCCACGACCTGTCAACCCTCCATTCGTCCCCTTGCCGGCTGCTATCAATGATACTTCATAGACAGCGATTTGTCTAACCGTCACAAGGTTCTTGAGAGCGGGCGGAGGATCTCCTTCGGGCGGTGGAGAAGCTCGCTCAGGCGGTGGAAAAGCTCGCTCAGGCAGCGGAGAAGCGCATGATGCCGCCCCGCTCGTCCTCTGCGACGCGGCCTTCGGCGTTCAGCATGTCGATATGCCCGAGCACCTCCGACAGCGTCAGGTAGGCCTGCGTGACCGCCACGTCGCCCCACAGCTCCTGGGCGATCCCATGCGCGGTGCGCGGCTCGGCGGCGATCAGGCGGTGAATCTTCTCGGCGCGGCGTCGGTGCAGCCGCAGGCGCTCGTCGATCAACTTCACATGGTCGGACACAGGCGCGCCGTGTCCGGGCAGCACGAGCTCGAGATCGAGCGCTCGCGTCTGCTGCAGCGAGGAGATGTAATACGGGAGCGATCGCGGTCGCGGGCCCGTGTACTCGCCCAAAGCGTCCAGCGGACGCGCGAGCAAGGGGTTCGAGGAGATGTGCCCGATCAGATGGTCGGCTGCCAGCATCAGCGCGCGGTCCTCGTCGAGGAACACGGTGTCCGACGGGCTGTGACCCGGCCGGTGCAGCACACGCAGCGTACGATCGCGCAGCTCGAGCTGTGAGCCGTCGGCGAGCGGGCGAGTGACCTCGACCGGCGCTCCCCAGGCGCGAAAGCTCGCCGAGACTCCACGCAACGCCGTGATGACATCGGCCGAGATGCCGTGCAGCAGCATCATGCGCTTGGCGAAGATGTCGTCGTATTCGGCCTCCTCGCCGAAGCTCGCCAGATACGGCGCCAGGCGGTCGAGCGAGGCCACCTCGGCGCCGGAGCGCTCGGCGAGCGTGGCGGCCAGACCGAAGTGGTCGATGTGCTGGTGGGAGATCACCAGCAGCTCGATGTCCGCGATCGTGTGGCCGTGCTCGCTCAGCGCCTGCTCCAGCGCGTCGAGCGCCTTCTCCGAGTTGGGGCCCGAGTCGATCAGCGTGAGCGGCGAGTCCTCGATCAGGTACGCGTTCACGCGCCCGACCTGAAACGGCGTGGGAATCGCCAAACGGTGAATCCCCGCCGCCGCGGCGCGCGCAAGCTCGTTGCGCTCTCGCTCGTCGTCTTCCGCCTGCCGCTGTGCTCGCTCCGGCGCGGCGGTCACGAACGGATCAGCTCGAGGATCTCGTCACGGCGGCTAATCATGTCCTCGGAGGAGGTCAGCGACTCCAGGCAGAGGCGTAGCAGCGGCTCTGTGTTCGAGGAGCGCACGTTGAAGTGCCAGTCGGGATAGTCGATCGAGATGCCGTCGAGGCGCTCCTGACGAGCGTCGGAAAAACGCGCGGCGATCTCCTCAATCTTGGCCTCGGGGTCTGAGACCTCGGAGTTGACCTCCCCGGAGATGAAGTACTTCGCGTGATACGGCGCGAGCAGCTCGGACATCCGCTGACCCTGCGTGGAGAGCAGCTCGAGGATCAGCAGCGCCGGCAGCGTGCCCGAGTCCGCGCAGTAGAAGTCACGGAAGTAGTAGTGCCCGGAGACCTCGCCGCCGAACAGTGAGCCCTCGGCGCGCATGCGCGTCTTGAAGAACGCGTGGCCGACACGGTTGACGTAAGGGACACCACCGGCGCGGGTGACGGTGTCGGGCACCGCGCGCGAAGCGCGCACGTCGTACAGGATGGCTTCGCCCGGCGAGGAGCTCTTGGCCAGCAACGACTCGGCGAGCAGCGCGGTGAGGAAGTCCCCGTCGACGAATGCGCCTGTGTCGTCGATGAAGAAGCAGCGGTCTGCGTCTCCGTCCCACGCGATGCCGAGATCGGCGCCGGTTTCGAGCACCTTCTCGATGATGAACCGGCGGTTCTCGGGCAGCAGCGGGTTGGGCTCGTGGTCCGGGAAGGCCCCGTCGGGCGTCCAATAGGTCTCGATCAGATCGAGACCGAGGCGCTTCAGCAACGGGCCGACCATCGGCCCCGCCATGCCGTTGCCGCCGTCGACGACGACCTTCAACGGGCGGATGGCGTCGGGGTTGATAAAGCGCAGCGCGGCCTCCTGGAACTCCTTGTAGATGTCTATCTCTTCGCACTTGCCACGCGTGCGCGTGCCGACGACATCGTCTGACTCTGACGTCGAACCACTTGTAAGGCCCTCGGTGTCTTCACCGCCACGATCCTCGTCACCGTCCAGGTCGTTGTCGAGTCCCCGCTCGATCGTGCGGCGGATGTCCTGGATGCCGGTGTCGCCGGAGAGGGCGATCGCGCCTGCGCGGACGAGCTTGGCGCCGGTGTAGGCGGCGGGGTTGTGCGAGGCGGTGCACATCAAGCCGCCGTCGAGCTCGCGCGAGCCGACGAGGAAGTAGAGCATCTCCGAGCCCACCTGCCCGGCGTCGATCACCTGCGCGCCCTCGTGCAGTAGGCCCTCGCGGTAGCGCGCGGAGAGCTCGGGCGCGGTCAGGCGCATGTCGCGTCCCAGCCCGATACGCAGCTCGGTCACGGGCTTGCCGGCCAGCCCGGCGAGCACGCGCGCGAAGGCGCGCCCGATCTGCTCGGCGACATCGCCATCGATCTGCTCGCCGTACAGGCCGCGGATGTCATACGCCTTGAAGATCTCGGGCGGGGGAGCGGTGAGCATGGGCCCGCATCCTAGACACTGAGGCCTTGCTCGCCACCCCGATGGCTCTCTCGCAAGTGTCCCGGCAGCCATAATGACCCGCGGATGAGCGCCGAGAGCCAGCTGCCCTGGGTGGTGATCCTGTGCGGCGGGCGGGGCGCGCGGCTGCAGGAGCACACCCAGGAGATCCCCAAGCCGCTCGTGGAGATCGGCGGAATGCCGATCGTCTGGCACGTGATCCAGCTGTACGTGGCCCACGGCTTTCGCCGCTTCCTGCTCGCGACCGGATACAAGGGCGAGCTGATCGCCCGGTTCGCAGTCGCGCAGGCGTGGCCGGAGGGCGTGAGCGTGCGTTGTCTCGATACGGGCCTCGACACGCCGACCGGCGGACGGATCAAGCTGCTCGCGCCGCATCTGCAGGACGAGCACGCCTTCTGCGCCACCTATGCCGACGGGTTGGCGGACATCGATCTACGAGCGCTGTCGAGCTTTCACGCAGCCCACGGCGCGCTGGCGACGATGACGGTCGTGCGACCGGAGCTTCAGTTCGGCGTGACTGAGCTCGACCGCGACGGCCGGGTCTCGGGGTTTCGCGAGAAGCCGCGCTCGGAGCATTGGATCAACGGCGGTTTCTTTTGTTTTCAAGCGAGCGTGCTTGGATATTTGCAGAACGACAGCGTACTCGAGCGCGCTCCGCTGCAGGAACTGGCCGCGGCAGGCGAGCTGCGCGCCCACCGGCACGAGGGGTTCTGGGAGTGCATGGACACCTACAAGGACGCAGTTGCGCTCAACGATCTCTGGGCCTCCGGGCGCGCACCGTGGCGCATGCCTCGACTCGGGACGCAGGAAGCCACTGGAGTGGTCGGCTAGGCAAGGGGCCTAGCGCGAAACAGGGCGACCGGCTCGCGGATGCCGCGCAGGCGCCGCTCGCCCGCGTAGGACCAACGGTAGGCATCGCGCGCAGCGTCGCGCACGGTGCGCTCGGCCAGCAGGCTGCCGGGCCGGGCGATCTGAGTGATCCGGCTGGCGAGGTTCACGGGCCGCCCGAACCAGTCACCGGCTCGCCCGAGGGCCGCACCGAGCGCCATGCCGATGCGCAGCTGGGGGAAGTCCTCGCCCTCGGCGTCAGCGGCTGCGAGCAGCGCGAGCGATGCGTCGATCAGCGGCTCGGGCTCGATCGAGGCGAGCATCGCGGCGTCGCCGATCGTCTTTACGAGTCGCACCGGCGGCGCGACTACCTCGGTCGCGAGCTCCTCCAGGCGCCCGGCGAGATGGCTGATCTCCTCCGGCGGGACCTGCTCGCCCAGACGGGTGAAGCCGACTAGATCGCCGAAGCACACCGCCACCTCGCGCGAGCCGGGGAGCTGTCCGCCGGTCCGCTCGGCGGCGCTGATCGCCTCGCTCTGGGCCATCTGGCGCAGGTGCAGCGTCAACAGGTTGCCCATCAACGGCCCTAGCATCGGCGACAGCTGCGAGGCTGCGTAGGCGTAGCGCTGGGCGAGGTCGTGCTCGCTGACGCCGGGCTCGAGCACGAGACGGAGGGTCAGCGCACGCATCGTCTCCGCCGTCTGAGAGAGGCCGCGTCCAAGCGTGCGCAGGAGGTCGAGGATCTCCTCGTCGGAGATGCCCGCTGCGCGGAACACCTCGGTCGTTCGCACGGCTTCGAGGTCGGACTCGGTGTACAGGGCTTCGCCGGAGGCAGGGGTTGGCAGCCCCATCGCTCGCATGATCGCCGCCAGGAACTCCTCCGAGACACCGCCTTGCCGGGCGATCTCCGCCGCCGTGTAACGCGCGCTCCCGCCGATCACGCGCTCGGCCGGGAGGAACATGACCGTGCCGGTGGCGGTCGTGCGGCGCAGCTCGGAGAGCGGCACGCCGTCGGCCCTCAGGTACTCCAGCAGCGCGATCCGTTCCGCGCGGCGCTCGCCCTCCAAGCCGTCGAGCAGGCCCTCCGCATCGAAGTCGACGTTCTGCTCGCCCATCGCAGTCGCAAGGGTAGTCCTCCGCCGGTACGCCTCCGCCGGTACGACGCCCCGCGACGCCCAGCTCGGTCCACGAACGCCCCGACCGCACTCACGGTTGTGAGGCAGCCTCTGGGGCAGGCGTCCGGTGCTCGCCGCAGAATCCTTGAGCATGATCGTGCTCGGTATAGACCCCGGCCTGGCCAATACCGGCTACGGCGTGGTGGCCACGGACCGCTCCTCGGCAAGCAACGGCCGGCTGCTCGCGCTCGACGGAGGGGTGATCCAGACACGAGCTGGAGCGCCGCAGGAGCGGCGCCTGGCCGATATTCACGCGGAGATCGATGCGCTCCTGGCTGAGCACGAGCCCGACGCGGTGGCGCTCGAGGAGCTGTACTTCGGCCAGAACGTGCGCACTGCCTTCGCCGTCGGCCAGGCTCGCGGCGCCGCGATGCTGGCGGCGGGACAGCGCGGCGTGCAGTGCACGAGCTACACCCCGCAGAAGGTCAAGGGCGCAGTATGCGGCAACGGGCGCGCCGACAAGGAACAGGTGGCGCGGATGGTACAGGCGCTGCTCGGGCTGGCCGATCTGCCCCGGCCCGATCACGCCGCCGACGCGCTCGCGGTGGCGATCTGCCACGTCAACTGCGCTCCGCTCTCGCGCGCGCTCGCCGGTGCGGCCGGGCTCACGGGAGCAGCGAGATGATCGCGCTGCTGCGGGGCGAGGTCGCGGTGAGGCGCACCGATCACGTGACGGTTCTGTGCGGCGACGTCGGCTACCGGGTCGCGGTCTCGGCTGAGACTTTGCGTCACGTGCCCGCCGTAGGCGAGCGCGTGACCCTGCACGCGCACCTGATCGTGCGCGACGATGCGCTCGCGCTGTACGGCTTTCACTCCGAGCAGGAGCGCGACCTGTTCTTGATGCTGCTGTCGGTCCAGGCGGTCGGACCGAAGGTGGCGCTCGCCGTGCTCTCGGGAGGACATCCGCGCGAGCTGATCGCGGCGATCGCGGCCGGCGACGCCCCTCGCTTTCAGGCTGTGCCCGGCATCGGCAAGCGCACCGCGGAGCGGATCATCGTCGAGCTGCGCGAGAAGGTCGTCGTGACGAGCGACGGGCATGCGGGAGCGGGTACACCGATCGTTGCAAGCCGCGGCTCCGGACCGCGCGCGCTCGCGCGCGACGGCCTGATCGAGCTGGGGTACGCGCCCGCCGAGGCCGAGGAGCTGCTGAGCGGAGCGGAGGGCGAGAGCGCCGAGGAGCTGCTGGCGCACGCGTTGCGCGTCGCGCGCGCCACATCGTCATGACCGAGATAGCGCCGCGCATCCAGACGCCGTACCTGGTTACCGAGGATGAGCTCGACCGCTCGCTGCGGCCCCGGCGGCTCGAGGAGTTCGTCGGGCAGGAGACGTTGCGCGAGCAGCTCGCCGTAGCGATCGAGGCCTCCACGGCGCGCGGGGACGCGCTCGACCACCTGCTGCTGGCGGGTCCGCCGGGGCTCGGCAAGACCTCGCTTGCGCAGATCGTCGCGGCCGAGCTTGAGGTGCCGTTCGTGCAGACGGCGGGGCCCGCGCTCGAGCGCAAGGGAGACATCGCGGCGTTCCTCACTGCGCTCGAGCCGCGGAGCGTGTTCTTCGTCGATGAGATCCACCGCCTGCCGCGCACCCTGGAGGAGACGTTCTACCCGGCGATGGAGGATCACCGCCTGCCGATCACGGTGGGACAGGGGGCGGGGGCGCGCGTGGTCACGCTCGAGCTGCCGCCGTTCACGCTGATTGGCGCGACCACGCGCACGGGCCTGCTGACGACGCCGTTGCGCGACCGCTTCGGCATCCACGCGCGCTTGGAGCCATATGCGGTGGAGGAGCTCGCGACGATCGTGCGCCGCTCCGCCGCGATTCTCGAGATCGGCCTGGAGGAAGACGGCGCGATCGCGATCGCGGCGCGCAGCCGGGGAACGCCGCGCGTGGCCAATCGTCTGCTTAAGCGCGTGCGCGACTTCGCGGAGGTGCGCATGGAGGGCGTCGTCACCGCGGCCGCCGCACAGGGGGCGCTCGAGCTGTTGGAGGTCGACGAGCGCGGTCTCGATCGCCTCGACAGAGAGATACTGCGCACGATCTGCGTCAAGTTCGATGGCGGGCCGGTCGGGCTATCGACGCTGGCGGTAGCCGTCGGCGAGGAGCAGGACACGATCGAGGACGTGTACGAGCCCTACCTGTTGCAGGAGGGTCTGATCAAGCGCACCCCGCGAGGGCGCGCGGCGACCCCGGCAGCGTTCCTCCATCTCGGCCTCGAGCCCCCGGCTCCCGACGGGCCGTCGCTGTTCTGAGAGTGTGTTCGGAAAGGATCGGCGCTGTACTGGGTCTTTCCAAACACACTCCGAGCTGCTCGCCGACCGCTCCCTTCGCGGTCCGGCTTGCGTAGTCTGTTAGCCAGCTATGGCCCACCCGTTCATCTGCCCAAACTGCGGTCACCGCACTTCCGAGCTGGATCGCAACCTCGGCTTCACGCGTCAGCGCAAGGGCTGCACTAAGTGCGGCTTCGCGTTCCTGTTCGAACTGCTCGACGACTACTATCCAGCTCCGGACGCGGCGTTCTTCGTGTGTGACGGTGAGGGTCGCGTGATCGGCTGCGGGAAGAACTCATTCTCGTTCACGGGCCTCGAGGAGGAAGAGGTGATCGGCCAGCGCGTCGAGCAGGTGCTTGGTCTGAAGTTCGCAAACGGCGACGATCCTGTGGCGACGGTGCTTGAGTGGGGTGTGCGGGCGCTCGAGGTGCCGGTGGAGGTCTCAGGCGAACGCGACGTCGCGGCCAACGCGAAGGCGGACATGTTCCCCGCGTATGACGACGACGGCGGGCTGTTGCTCGTGCTGACCCCAGACAAGTAGGCTCAAGCGCATGATCGATCGTCGCCGCAACGCCCTCATCCTGCTGATCGTGCTCGGCCTGATCGCCGCGTCGGTGGCGGTGATCGCCACGAAGAAGACGCGGCTGGGTCTCGACCTGAAGGGCGGCGTCGAGCTCGTCTACCAGGGCAAGCCGACGGCCCAGTCGAAGGTCGACACCGAATCGCTGAACCGTGCGATCGACATCATGCGCAAGCGCGTCGACCAGCTGGGTGTCGCCCAGCCGGAAATCCAGCGCTCCGGAGCCGACGAAATCGACGTGGCTCTGCCGGACGTGAGCAACGCCTCGCGCGCGCAGGACGAGGTCGGGCAGGTCGCGCAGCTGTACTTCTACGATTGGGAGCCGAACGTGATCGGGCCGGCCGGCACGTCGGCGCCGAGTGAACCCACGGTCACGGGGGGACAGCGCGCCGGGGAATCCACGTTCGGGCTGCCCGAGTACAAGGCCGTGCTGCGCGCCGCCAAACGCGCGCCGATCCTGCGCAAGACGGACACGACGTGGTCGCGAGGATGCACGCCGCAGCAGGTCGGGGACTGTATCTACGGCAGCTGGTACCTGCTCGACACCGCGCACGAAAAGATGCTGTGCAGCGGCGGCAAGCCGACCTGCCCACCGGAGGAAACCGAACAGAACCTGTACGCCGACGGCTACAAACCGCCTGCCGGGGCGAAGCCCAAGGCGGTCCGCGTCAACCCGGGCACCGTGGTTGTGCAGGCGCGGCCGGTGGAAAACGAAAAAACCGGCAAGGTCACCAACCAGTCGCCCAACAGCTGGTACGTGCTCAACGACGACCAGGTGTTGTCGGGCTCGGACGTGACGAATCCGACGCAAAGCTTCGACGAAGGCGCCGGGGGTACGGGCGCTCCGAACGTCACCTTCGGCTTCACCTCCCACGGCAAGGGCATCTTCGAACGAGTGACCAAGGAAATCGCCCATCGCGGGCAGGAAGCGCAGCTGCCGGGCGTGACCAAAGAAGCGGCGCTGCAGCACTTCGCCGTCGTGCTCGACGGGCAGCTGATCACGACGCCGTCGATCGACTTCACGAAGTACCCGGAAGGGATCGACTCCTCCAATGGCTCGGAGATATCCGGCGGCTTCACCATCACCTCGGCGCAGAATCTCGCCCAGGAGCTGCAGTCCGGAGCGCTGCCGATCAAGCTGGTGCTGATCTCCCGCTCGCAGGTGTCGGCGACACTCGGCAAACAGGCTCTCAACCAGGGCTTGATCGCGGGCCTGGCCGGCTTTGCGGTGGTGTGCATGTTTCTGCTGCTCTTCTACCGCGTGCTCGGGGCGATCGCGGTCGGTGGGCTGCTGATCTACGGGATCTACTACTTCGCGTTGATCAAGCTGATCCCGATCACGTTGACGCTGCCGGGGATCGCCGGGCTGATCTTGACGATTGGCATCGCCGCGGACGCGAACATCGTGATCTTCGAGCGTGTCAAGGAGGAGATCCGCGGAGGGCGGTCGATCGTCTCGGGGATCGCAACCGGATACCGGCGCGGGTTCGCGGCGATCGTCGACGCCAACGTGGTCACGTTCATGACAGCGTTCATCCTGTTCGCGCTGGCGACCGCCGAAGTCAAGGGCTTCGCCTTCACGCTCGGCATCGGCACGCTGCTGACGCTGTTCACGGCCGTGCTCGCGACGCAGGCCGCGCTCGGCACGATGGGCCGCTCGCGGGTCGTCTCCCATCCCTCGGCGCTCGGTGCCGCCGCACGGCGGGGGAAGGGCTGGACGTTCGACTTCATGGGCGCCTCGAAGTGGTTCTTCTCGCTGTCGGGCTGCATCCTCTTGATCGGCGCGCTCGCGATCGGCGGCAAAGGGCTGAACTTCGGCATCGACTTCAAGTCCGGCACGCGCATCCAGACGGCGTTCATCAAGAACGTCAGCGAGAGCCAGGTCGCCGAAGTGATGAAATCCGCCGGCTACGGCAACGCGGAGGTGCAGAAGTTCACCAACAAGAGCATCGGCGGCACCGGCTATCAGATCTCGACCAAGACGCTGGGGCCGGAAGGCGTCAAGAAGGTTCAGGCGGCGCTGGATACAAAGTTCGGCAACGGGCCCAACGCGCCGGGTACAAAGGACTTCTCCTCGACGTCGATCGGTCCGACGTTCGGCAAAACGGTCGCCAACAGCGCGGTGATCGCGATCATCGCCTCGCTGCTCGTGATCTCTGTCTATATCGCGCTGCGGTTTGAGTGGAAGTACGCGATCCCGGTACTGATCGCGCTGATGCACGACCTGTTGATCACGGCCGGCGTGTACTCGCTGACAGGCCGCGAAGTGACGACCGCGACAGTCGCCGCACTGCTCACGATCTTGGGCTACTCGCTGTACGACACGATCATCGTGTTCGATCGTGTGCGCGAGAACGTGCCGCGCATGCCGCGCGCAGCGTTCTCGCAGATCGTCAACCGCTCGATGTCGGAGGTGCTGACCCGGTCGTTGGCGACGAGCTTCTGCACGCTGCTGCCCGTGGCCGCGCTGCTGCTGTTCGGCGGGGAAACGCTCAAGGACTTCGCTTTCGCGCTGATGGTCGGCGTCGCCTCGGGCGCGTACTCTTCGATCTTCATCGCCTCGCCGGTGCTGACGCACTGGAAGGAGCGCGAGGGCGCCTACCGCAACCGGCGCGCGCGAATTGTCGGCGAGCTCGGACAGGTGCCCGCGTATGCGACCACGGTCGCGGGGGCGCCAGCCGACGTCGAGCCGGAGCAGAAGCGCAGACGCACGCGCCGCGGCAGCATCATCGCGCCGGAGGAGCCAGGCGCGCAGATCTCAAGAGAAGAGTTCCAGGAGCTCGTCCGCGACCTTGACGTCGAGAACGCGGAGCCCGTCGCCCAGCGCTCCTCCGCGGCTGACCTGACGCCGGAGGACCTGGTGCTCAAGGACGCACCGAAACGGCGGGAGAAGAGCAAACGCCCGCGCAACCGCCGCCACGGAAGGTCACGCTGATGGGCCTGCTTGGCTGGGTGATCATGGGCTTGGCGATCTGGCACTTCACGATCTTCTTGCCCGACCGCTTTTGGGGCGGGATCGTCGGCGCGTTCGTCGGATCGCTGCTCGGCGCGATCGTCCTCGGGCTGATCATCTACGGGGTGAAAGTCTCCGCCCTGAAGATCCCAGGGCAGAAGGCCACAGACATCGGAGTCGTGCTGTATGCGGTCCCGGGCGCGCTGCTGGGCATCGCGCTCGTGTACTTCGAGGGCATCCGCAGGGAACGCAGCTGAAAAGATCCGTCTTTGGCTGGCCATAGGCTGGCTGAATGCAGACGCCCCGCTTCGAGATTGCCGACTGCCCCAATGCCGAGGTAGAGCGACTCGAGCGTGAGCTGGGCGTGAGCGGCTCGCTCGCGCAGGTGCTCGTGCGCCGTGGGCTCGGCGCGCCTGAGAATGCGCGCGCGTTTCTGGCCGCGGACGAGGAGCATCCTCCGAGCGCGTTCGACGGCATCGAGGTGGCGGTAGAGTCGATTCGCGCGCACGTGGGCCGCGGCGAGCGGATCACGATCCACGGCGACTACGACGTCGACGGAGTGTGCTCGACGGCGATTCTGGTCCGGGCTTTGAGGAAGCTCGGAGGGGACGTCGACTGGTACCTGCCCGACCGCGCGAGCGACGGGTACGGACTGAACGCGAGCACCGTCGAGCGGCTCGCGACGCGGGGAACACGGCTGCTGGTGACGGTTGACTGCGCGATCACCGCGGTTGCGGAGGTCGCGGCCGCGAAGGAGCTGGGTATGGAGGTGGTCGTCACCGACCACCATTCCCCGCGTGCGGACGGGGCCCTGCCGTCGGCGCCGATCGTGCACCCGGCGATCTGCGGGTATCCCTGCGCGGAGCTGTGCGCCACCGCGGTCGCGTACAAGCTGGCACAGGCGCTGTGGAAGGCCGAGGGCCGCGATGCGCGCGAGCTCGAGGACGAGCTCGATCTGGTGGCGCTGGCGAGCATCGCCGACGTCATGCCGCTCACCGGAGAGAACCGTACGCTCGTCAAACGTGGGCTGCGCGCGCTCGCAAGCACGGCGAAGCCAGGTCTGCACGCGCTGATGGCGGTCGCGCGCGTGGAGCCCGGCAAGGTGAGCGAGCGGTCGGTTGGGTTCGCGCTGGCGCCCCGGATCAACGCGGCGGGACGGTTGTACAGGGCCGACGCCGCCCTCGAGCTGATCCTGACCGAGGATCCGCTGCGCGCGGCGCAGATCGCCGAGGAGCTCGACCGCGCGAACAGCGAGCGCAGACAGACGGAGATGCGAATCCGCTTTGAGGCCGAAGCCCAGGTCGCTGCGTTGGGGGAGCGTCCGGCGTACGTCCTCGTCGGCGAGAACTGGCATGCGGGCGTGATCGGGATCGTCGCCTCGCGCCTGGCCGAAACCCATCGCCGCCCGGTCGTGCTGATCTCACTCGTGGGTGAGACGGGAAAGGGATCGGGGCGCAGCGTCGAGGGTTTCGACCTGCTCGGAGGCCTCACCGCGTGTGCGGGATCGTTGCTGCGCTACGGCGGCCATCGCGCGGCGGCGGGTCTTGAGATCGAGCGTGGCAGCTTGGAGGGTTTCGCGGCGGGGCTGTGCGCCCATGCCGAGGTGATGCTCGCAGGCAAGGACACGGCCCCGATCGAGCGAGTGGACGCCGTGGTGAGCGGTGCGGAGCTCGGAATGGAGCTCGCCGAGGAGCTGCAGGGACTGGCGCCGTTCGGCCGTGGCAACCCGACGGTCTCACTGCTCGTGCCGGATGCCACCTTCGCCGATGCGCGGCCGATGGGGGAAGGCAAGCACGTCCGCTTCAGTGTCGAGTCCGGTGGCGCGCGCGCCAGAGCGGTCGCGTTCGGTACGGGTGGGCGGCTGCCCGTGGTGGAGGGCGAGCTCGCCGAGGCGACGTTCACGCTCGAGGTCAACGAGTGGAGGGGTGTTACAGAGCCACGTCTGGTGCTGCGCCAGGCGAGGTGCGCGCCGAGCCCGCTCGAGGAGCTCGATCGACTGGAACGCGCCGAGGTCGTCACGGCGGTCCCCGCCGCCGAGCCCCAAGGCGAGACTGTTGGCTCACAGGGGCACGGCGAGACACAACGGCACGGCGAGACTCGCGACGGGGAGCTCGTTCTCTTCGCTCTTTGAGCGAGGCCCGTGGCTTCGCGACGGAGCCGCTTCAATCCAGGGGGACGGTCCCCTACCCTATGAGGATGGCGATCGCAAGCAACCCTGAAAGTCCGCGCACCGCCGAGGATCGGCGGGATAGCGCCGCGCGGGCGCGCTTGGACCTCTCAGAGCCGGAGCGGCGGTTGCTGGGCGACCTGTTCGCGATCGTCTCCGAGCACGCGGCGGACTCCGCGGTGGAGATCGACCGCGGCCGGGTGCAGGACGCGTTCGTGTTCGCGTGCGAGCATCACGCCGCGCAGCGGCGCAAGTCGGGTGAGGACTTCATCGTCCATCCGGTCGGCGTGGCACGCATCTGCGCGGGCATGCGGTTGGACACGGAGACGCTGTGCGCAGCATTGCTGCACGACACGGTGGAGGACACGTCGGCCTCGATCGAGGAGGTGCGCGACCGCTTCGGCGAGGAGATCGCCGCGATCGTCGACGGGGTGACGAAGCTGACCGGCATCACGTTCCAGTCGCGCGACGAGGCGCAGGCCGAGAACTACCGCAAGATGATGGTGGCGATGGCCACCGACGTGCGGGTCATCCTGATCAAGCTCGCCGATCGCCTGCACAACATGCGCACGATCGACGCGATGCCGAAGCAGAAGCAGATGGAGAAGGCGCGAGAGACGCTCGAGATCTACGCGCCGCTTGCGCATCGTCTCGGAATTCATGCGCTCAAGTGGGAGCTCGAGGATCTGGCATTCGCGACGTTGCATCCACGTAAGTACCAGGAGATCAAGGGTCTCGTCGCCCAGCAACGAGACGACCGCGAGCGGTACGTGAGCGAGGCGGGCGAGTATCTGGCGCGCGAGCTGGCGGAGCTGGGCATCGAGGCGCAGATCGCGGGCAGGGCAAAGCACTTCTATTCGATCTACTCAAAGATGACGAAGAAGGGCCGCGAGTTCAACGAGATCTATGACCTCACCGCGATGCGCGTGATCGTCGACTCGGTCAAGGACTGTTACGGCTCGGTCGGGGTGATCCACTCCCTGTGGAAGCCGCTGCCGGGGCGCTTCAAGGACTTCATCGCGATGCCGAAGTTCAACATGTACCAGTCGCTGCACACGACGATCATCGGGCCCGAGGGACGGCCGCTCGAGATTCAGATCCGCACGCAGGAGATGCACGAGATGGCGGAGTTCGGCGTGGCTGCGCACTGGGTCTACAAGCAGCTGCCGGGTGCCGGCGGCGAGGAGTCCGACGGCCTCGCCGGGCGGGGGGAGGACACCAAGCTGAAGTGGCTGCGCTCGATGCTCGACTGGCAGAAAGAGCTGTCCGATCCGCACGAGTTCATGGAGACGCTGCGCACCGACCTGTTCGAGGACGAGGTGTACGTGTTCACGCCCAAGGGCGAAGTTAAGTCGCTGGCGGCCGGCGCAACCCCACTCGACTTCGCCTACGAGGTCCACACAGAGATCGGCCACCGTTGCGTGGGAGCGCGGGTGAACGGGAAGATCGTGCCGCTGCACTACGAGCTGCGCTCCGGAGACATCGTCGAGATCCTCACCGCCAAGCGCGAGCGCGGCCCCTCGCGCGACTGGCTGGCGATGGTCAAGACGACCCGCGCGCGCAACAAGATCAAGGCCTGGTTCAAGGCGGAGTCTAGGCAGGACACCGAGCACATCGGCCGCGACCTGCTGCAGGAGCACCTGCGCAAGCAAGGCTTGCCGGCGCAGAAGATCACCGGCTCGGCGCTGCTGGCCGACGTGATTCGCGAGGTGGGCTACCGCAAGGCGGACGACTTCTACATCGCGCTGGGCGCCGCCAAGGTCTCGCCGAAGATCGTGGTGAACAAGGTGATGCAGCGTCTGAAGCAGGGCGAGGCCGCCGACGGAGAGGCGAGCGCCGTCGACCTGCTGCGGGTGGGACGCTCACGCCGGCGGCCGACCAAGTCATCCGGCCAGTATGGGATCAGGGTGGAGGGGGTCGAGGACGTGATGTTGCGCCTGGCCAAGTGCTGCCGTCCGGTGCCCGGCGATGAGATCGTCGGCTACATCTCGCTTGGCCGCGGCATCACGATCCACCGTGAGGACTGCCCCAACGCGACGCTCCTGCGCAAGGACCCCGAACGCTTCGCCGACGTCGCCTGGGAAGGGGACCAGTCGACGGCGTTCGTCGTGGAGATCCAGATCGACGCGTGGGATCGCCACCGCCTGCTGGAGGATCTCTCCCGCGTGTTCTCCGAGTCTGGCGCCAATATTCTCGAAGCTCGCTGCCTGTCGACGCCGCCGATGGTCAAGAACAGGTTCGTGGTCGAGGTGGCTGACACGCACACGCTGAAGAGCGCGATCACGCGCATGCGTAACATCGAGTCGGTGTTCGACGCGTATCGAGTGACACCGGGCGGAGCGACGTAGTCGCCTTAGGCGACCACGGAGAGCGCTGCGGGCATGATCGAGTAGCGGGCCTCGCGCACCTCACCGAGGTAGTCGCCGTCAACCTGCAGCGGTAGCGTGCGCTCGTCGGTACTGCGTACGGTCAGCTCGTGTGTTGCGGGCAGGCCGGTCACCTGACGGTGGCGCGCGACGCGCGCCCTGCGCGAGAAGGCGCGCCAGGCGATGAAGGGCATTGAGACGAACGTCGCCCTATGCAGGACCCCGCCGGCAAGCAGACCGGAGTCGAGCGCGGCCCCGTCTGCGATCTCGATTGGGCGGTCTTGGAAGTAGGTGAAGGGCGAGCCGTTCTGGACGATCGCGGTCACGCCCGTGAGCGTCTCGCCGCTGGCCTGCACCTCCAGGCGCGGCGGGCGCAGTAGGTAGCGCCGGGCGAAGGTGCTGATGGCCACCCAGGTGAAGAAGTAGGGCCCGTAGCGAGCCTTCATGCGCGGATTGGAGTCGACGCGCTCGACGACGCTCGCGTCGAGGCCGAGGCCGGAGGCGAAGGTGAAGCAGCGTCCGTTGACAACGCCCAGGTCGACCTTGCGGGGACGCCAGTCGTCGGCCATCGCGAGCAGGTGCTCGGTGGCGTCGACGACGTCGCCGGGAATGCCGAGCATCTTGCCGAACACGTTGGCCGAGCCACCCGGCAGGCAGCAGAGCGGGGTGGATGAGCCGAGCAGGCCGTTGGCGGCTTCGTTGACCGTGCCGTCCCCGCCGAAGGCGACGACTACGTCATAGCCCTCGTGTGCAGCCTCCCGGCAGAGCTCGGTGGCGTGACCGCGAGCCTCGGTATCGACGGCCTCGACCTCGAAGCGGCCTTGCAGGGCATAGACGACAAGATGGCGTAGGCGGTCGGAGACCGTGGTGGCATAAGGGTTGACGATGATCAGCATGCGCCGCTTGCTCGCGGGCAGAGAGGGTTCGAAGTCCTCCGGGGCTTCGCTGGTCGTGGGCGATACGCTCATCGCCAAGGCCTACACCGCGAGCGAGAGGTCGTTACCGGGCATGGGAGGAGCTCTCATTGCGTCCGCGGAGATGCTTGCTAAACTGCGACGCAACATAGCTGGACACATCCAGAGGGGTGGAGGGACTGGCCCTACGAAACCCCGGCAACCACCGTCACGTCACAGCGGGAAGGTGCCAATTCCAGAGAGATGTGTGGCGGGCCTTCGTGCTCTTCGCCACACCAGTGACACGGCGAAGACTAGAACGAAGGGAACGCGCAATGGCTGTCAGTCATCTGGAGTGCAAGGAGTGCAAGGCCGAGTACCCGCTGGAGGCGCTGTACGTGTGCGAGCGCTGCTTCGGGCCGCTGGAGGTCGCCTACGATCACAGCCGCCTCGAGGGTGACGTCGGGGAGCTGCGCCGCCGCATACAGGGCGGCCCGCAGAACATCTGGCGCTACGCCGACTTCCTGCCCCTCGCGGGCGGGCCTCCCGGCCCGTCGGGCCGGCTGGCCTCGCGCGTGGGACTGCCGGCGGGCTGCACGCCGCTGATCCGCGCCGACAGGCTCGCAGAGCGGCTCGGGCTGCGCGAGGTGTGGGTCAAGAACGACGCCGCCAACCCGACGCACTCGTTCAAGGATCGCGTCGTGTCGGTCGCCACGGCGCGCGCGCGCGAGCTGGGATTCGAGACGATCGCGTGCGCGTCAACCGGCAACCTCGCCAACTCCGTCGCGGCCCATGGGGCGGCGCTGGGGTTGGACTCATACGTCTTCATCCCCGCCGATCTCGAGGAGCAGAAGGTGCTCGCGACAGGTGTCTACGGGACGAAGCTGGTGGGCGTGGAAGGCAACTACGACGATGTCAACCGCCTGTGCACCGAGCTCTGCGCCGAGCGCGATTGGGCGTTCGTGAACATCAACTTGCGCCCCTATTACGCTGAGGGCTCGAAGACGCTCGCGTTCGAGATCGCCGAGCAGCTGGGCTGGGAGCTGCCGGACCGCTGCGTGGTGCCGGTCGCCTCGGGCTCGCTGTTCACGAAAATCGCCAAGGGCTTCGAGCAGTGGCGCGAGATCGGCCTGCTCGAGGGTGAGCTGCCACGGATGAACGGCGCTCAGGCCGAGGGCTGCTCGCCCGTGGCGGCCGCGTACGCAGCCGGACAGGACGTGTGCCGGCCGGTGAAGCCGAGCACGATCGCCAAGTCGCTGGCGATCGGCAACCCCGCCGACGGTCCCTACGCGCTCGACTTGGCAAGGCGTACAGGCGGCGGCGTCGACTCGGTCACAGACGAGGAGATCCGCGCGGGCATCAAGCTGTTGGCCGAGACCACAGGCGTGTTCACGGAGACCGCGGGCGGCGTCACGACCGCGGTGCTGGCCAAGCTCGCGGCACGCGGCGAGATCGACCCGGACGAGCGTGTGGTGCTGGTGATCACGGGCGAGGGGCTGAAGACGCTGGACGCGGTGCGCGGATCGTTCGAGACCCACACGATCGCTCCCAGTGTGGAGGCGTTCGAAGCCGGTGTATCGGAAACGGCCGTCGATCGCACCCCATCGATCGGCTCCTCGGCGGTCGCGGTCTGATGTCGGTGGTCGTGAAGATCCCCACACAGCTGCGAGCGGCCGCCGGCGGCGAGGCCGAGACGAAAGTCGACGGCGCGACCGTACAGGAGGTGCTCGACGGGCTGTTCGAGCGCCATGACGAGCTGCGCGCGCGTCTGTATGACGATGACGGCTCGCTGCGACGCTTCGTCAATGTCTATCTGGCCGGCGAGGACATCCGCTTTCTGGACGGGCTGGCCACGCCTGTGACCGACGGCGCCGAGTTGACGATCTTGCCCGCAGTCGCAGGCGGCTGACGCGTCGCATTAGTCGGCGTGGAGCCGCTGAAGCCGATCGTGGAGACGAGCCCGGCGGCGCACATCACGGCGATCGTCAACTGTCGTAGCCGGCGGGGGGTCAGCCAGGTGAGGTTGTGGGTTTGAAGCCACGAGCGCAAGCCCGTCGCGGCTGACGCCGCCGCCATTGCACACCCTGCGCACATGCGCTCAGCATAACTCGCCCATGAGCCGATGACGTCGGTCAACGGGCGGGTTGACGGGCGTCTCGCTCGGGGTTGAGACCGGAGTCAGCTTCGGCTGCGCCGCGCGACTCCAGCCGCTTGCGTAGCTCGGCCCCGCGACCGGCAGCGACCGCGCGGGCGGCACGGGCCTCGCTCAGCTCGAGGCCGCGCGAGTGGGCGAAGTCGAGCAGGTTCTGGCGCTCCTCGCCCTCGCGGGCGGTGCGCAGGAACAGCCAGCAGAACAGGCAGATCGTGAGGATCGACTCCTCGACCATCATGATCGCCCCGGCGATGTTCTGGTCGGCTATGGGTGAGATGTGGAAGTGGGCGTCGCCGCTGATGTAGAACGGGTAGAAGACGGTGCCCGACCACAGGAAGACGTTGCCGAGGATCGTGCCGGCGAGGCGCACCGCGATGATATAGACCAGCTTGCCGAGGTTGCCGAACCAGGCGGGCGTGGGAAGCGGTCCGAGGAGGCACATCCACATGTTGATGCCGAAGCCGAGGAACATCGCGTGCTCGAGGGCATGAATGCCGGTGTGGCGCAGGGCCGCCTGATAGAGGACGGGCAGGTGCCAGACATACAGGTCTATGGTCCACAGGGGGAACGCCACGGCGGGGTGGGAGAGCGCGCGCAGGCGGTCGAACAGACGGACCGAAAAGATTTCGGCCCGCAGGACCGGCGCGAGCAGTGGGCCGGTAAGGCCGAGGACGATCAACAGCGCGGCGATGTCGCCGAGCAAGAGGTGCTCGACCATGTGTGCGAGCAGCAGGTCCTGACTGGCGGCGCCGAGCGAAGTGAGCGCGACGGCGATGACGACGAAGCCAGCGTAGAAGCAGGCTTGGCGCCAGCCGGGGACCGGGCTGCCCGCCAGCGCAAGGGTACGCACGCGCCGCGCGTAGAGCATGCCGACGAGCGCGAGCGGGCCGAGCTGGAGGGCGGCGGAGAGATCGGTCGAGACCGCGAGCGGGAGGGGAAGCATGTCTCTGGAGGGTACGGGTTGGGCGGGTCCGAAAGAGCGCTGCGCAACCCCGACTGCGCTGGTGAAGCCAGGCCGATGCGTAGACTGGCCCGGGCATGAAGGCTGCCTCCCGCCGCACTTTGCTGTCACTGCTTGGGGGCTTTGGCGTGGCGGCGCTGGCGTTGCCGGCGAGCGCACAGGCGCACGGGATCGTGGGCAAGGCGGACCTGCCGATTCCGGTATGGCTGTTCAGTTGGGCGGCGGCGATCGTGTTGGTGCTGTCGTTCGTAGCGCTGTCGACGATGTGGACGGCGCCGCAGCTGCAGGAGCACCGACGGCGGCTCTTCGGGCTGGCCCGGCCGTTGGAATGGCTGGCGAGCTTGACCGGGGTGGGGCTGTTCGCGGTGGTCGTGTACAGCGGGTTCGCGGGCGCGCAGGTGACGCAGGCGAACTTCGCAGTGACGTTTATATATGTCGTGTTCTGGGTGGGGATGCCGGTGGCGAGCGTGCTGTTCGGCGATGTGTTCAAGGCACTCAGCCCCTGGCGTACGTGTGCGCGCGCGATCGGCTCGCTCGTGCGCACGATCCTTCGCGACGGCAAGGACATCTCGCGGCCGCCTTATCCGCGCTGGCTTGGGTTGTGGCCGGCGACGGCTGGGATCGTGGGATTCGCGTGGCTCGAGTTGGTGTACGAACCGAGCCTGCGCGACCGGCCGTCGACGCTCGCGGCCCTGTCGGTCGGGTACTTCGTGGCGATGCTCGTCGGGATGGGGCTGTTCGGGGTGGAGGAGTGGGGGAGCCGGGGGGATGGTTTTGGTGTCTACTTCAGCCTGCTGTCGCGGCTGTCGGCGCTCGTGCGCGGGGAGGACGGCTCGGTGTATGTGCGCCGGCCGCTGAGCGGGCTCACGGACCTGCCGGTAGGACCGGGGACGGTGAGCTTCATCTGCGCGCTGATCGGGACGACGACGTTCGACGGGCTCAGCAACGGCGGGATCTGGCGCAACAACGAGCCGAGCTTGCAGAGCCTGTTCTCCGGGCTGGGCTTCGGGTCGACAGCCGCCCTGGAGCTGACCTACTCGGTTGGGCTGTTGGGGTGCATCTTGCTCGTGATCGCCGTCTACCGGCTTGGGATCCGCGGCGTGCGCGGCGTCAGCGGACGCTACGGGCGCGAGCAGCTGACGCGCGCGTTTGCGCATACGCTCGTGCCGATCGGGTTCGCGTACGTGGTCGCGCATTACTTCTCGCTGTTGATCTGGCAGAGCCAGGCGATGGTCTACCTGGCGTCCGATCCGCTCGGCAACGGCGCGAACATATTCGGCACGAGCAGCTATGAGATCAACTACCACGTCATCTCCTACGCGGGGATCTGGTACGTGCAGGTGGCCGCGCTGGTCGGTGGGCACGTGGGCGGGCTGATGCTCGCCCACGACCGCGCGCTGGTGCTGTACAAAGAGCCGGAAGAGGCAGTGCGCAGCCAGTACTGGATGCTCGCGGTGATGGTCGCGTTCACGAGCTTTGGGCTATGGCTGCTCTCGTCGGTGGGCACTTGAGCGAGGAGGGTCTGGGGAGTGGAAGATCTCGGGAGACCCGTGTGCGCGACGCTCCGTCGGGCCGTGGCGACTCCGGTCGGGCACGCGCGGCGGAGCCGTGGGTCAGCTGCCGGCGACTGAGACGCGTCCGACGGGTACGGTTCTGAGCGTGCGTCGCCTCGCGATCCTTGCCCTGTTGGCAGTTGTGCTCCTGGCTTCGCTATCTGCGGCCGCCGCGGACGCACAGGCGTCGAGTCCCAAGGGCGCCGGGCTGTCAAGCGAGAGCGAGAGCCCGATCAACGATCAGGGCAGCAACTACCACTACCGCTCCAGCATCACCTCGGTGACGCCGGCGGTGAAGGGGTTGAGCGTTCAGGTGCTGGAGTTCGCCGATCGCCTGCTGCTGACGAACCACACGGGGAAGACGATCACGATCTACGGCTATCAGGGCGAGCCGTACGCGCGCGTGCTCGCGAACGGGACGGCCGAGCAGAACGTCCGCTCGCCGGCTACTTACCTGAATACGAGCTTCTATGGCAACGTCACGGTACCGCCTGCCGCCAGCCCGAGCGCGGCGGCTAAGTGGGAAGTGGTCGACCGCACCGGGCAGTTCGAATGGCACGACCATCGCATCCATTGGATGTCGCCGCTGACGCCGCCTGAGGTCAAGGACAAGAGCAAGCTGACGTTGATCTTCGACTGGCAGGTGCCGATCGAAGTGGGGACGCGCAAAGGCACGATCTCTGGCGATCTGTACTGGACGCCGGCGAGCTCCAAGGCGTCGGTCGGAATCATCCTGCTCGGGGTGGCGATCGCGCTGGCGGGACTGCTGTTCGTGCTGTTCGTGCGCAGACGGCGCGACCGGACGCCCGGGAGAACGGGCGCGGGGGCATCCCCGGTCGGCCCGGGCGATCCGCCGCGAGAGGCGTGGTAGTGCGGCCGGGCGCCACGGGCCGGAGTCTCCGCTGGGAGCGGCGAACCTCGATAGAGGGCGGGTGACGCTCGTGATAGATTGCGTCCGGATGGCCCCCCTGGCATGTCTGATGCACTGGTATGTCTCGATGTTGTACGTCGTGCCGGTGCTCGCTGTCGGCGGGTGGGGCTGGTGGAGCACGAAGCGAATGTCTAAGCGCAAGCCTCCGCCGGGTAGCAGCGGCTCAGCCGGTTCGACCAGCTCGGCCTAGCGCCCCAAGAGTCATCCGGCTCGCGCAACTAGTGTCCCGATTCAAGAATTTCGGTGGCGTTTCCCGGCGTCTGGACGCGCCTGACGTCCGCCGCCATCGGCCCATGTGCTACCAGCACACTGCCCGACACACACCGTCGAATGTCAAATCACGCCCATCCATCCATCCGGCAAACACACTGACCGAATGTTTGAACCGGGGCACTAGTACATCCGTCCAATTTCCCCAATCGGGCTGGATATCTGCGTATATTCCCGCAGGATCGGTTCAGTCAACTACTGAAAAGGGCAAACCCGTCGCGAGGCGGGGGCGCAAAGTTAGGGGTCTCTACGAGATAGCTCGGCTGCCAGGCAAACAACGCCATGGAGGGCTATCTATCTTGTTTGTACGCGCACCAAAAGGCATCTCTTGGAGTGCTGGACCCCGCCCCACCCAGACATCACAGCGGCTGAACAGGGTTTTGGCGGCGGGCGAGGGCGGTTTCACGTTCGTCGAGTTGTTGATCGTGATCCTGATCATCGGCGTCCTCGCGGCGATCGCGATCCCGTCATTCCTCGGCCAGAAGTCAAAGGCATGGGACGCGCAGGCGAAGGAGCTCGCGCGGACGGCCGAGACGACGGCCGAGACGATCTCGACCGACGACAACGGCGGATACGAAAAAATCACGACGAAAGAACTGCACGCGTACGAACCGACGATCCGCATTTCCGCGAGCGGGGGCGAAGCGTACGTGAGCGAAGCGGTTCCCCACAAGAGCGAATACTCGGTGACGGCCACGGCTGAGAACGGCGACGAATTCACGATCACGCGGAACTCGAAAGGCGAAATCTCGCGTCAGTGCAAAAGCGCGGCCGGCAAGGCGGACTGTGCGGGGAGCTCATCCTCGAGCTGGTAGCAGCTGTAGACGGGTGACCGGGAGCGCCTCCAAAGAGGTGGTTTCCGGTGAGGCGTGGCGAGCAAGGAGGCTCGCCACGCCTCACTGAGCGCTCAGCTCGAGTCGTATAGTCGGTTGGCGGTTGCCGGCGTCCTGGACATCCGTCGCCGGCTACTCGCGGGCCACTAGCTACCAGTGGGCCACTAGCTACCAGTGGGCCACTAGCTACCAGCGGGCCACTAGCTACCAGTGGGCCACCGGCACACCGCTCGGCGTCGGCGTCTGACGACGAGGAGCCGGGTTTCGACATTTCTTAACGAATATTGAGGTGGGCATGAGTAGCCTGGAGTTAGCTACAGGCATGCTCACACAAGCTCCCACCCGCCCCACCGTGGAAGGATTGACCGAGAGGGTCGATCCGATCGCGTGTCTGGACGAGCGCGTTCGCCGTCAGGCGACGCCGACCCGCCCGCCCGAGCCCGGCCGCTACATCGAGGTCCAGGGCTCGGTTGAGACCTTGCTGATCCAGCTGGGTGACGGTGTGACCCACATCGGCCGCGGCCTGGCAGCGGACCTACGCCTCGACGAGGACTCGGTCTCTCGTCGTCATGCGATCCTCGTGCATCGCCAAGACGGCATGCGCGTACTCGACGACCGCAGCTCAAACGGCACGTTCGTCAACGGGCGCCGGATCGTGCAGGCGGATCTGCAGAACGGCGACGTGCTCGTGCTCGGACGGGTTGTGCTGCGCTACCTGGAGGTCTGAGCCCGTCAATCGCCCGGCCAGGGCGATCGCTGATAGACATGTGCATCGCGCGCAGCCGGAGCTTTCGCGGGGCTCGGCTCGGCCAAACCGCAGGCCGATAATCGACGAGGGCCTAAAAGGCGACTTAGGCACACCTAATTAGGGTGGCCTAAGCTGTGCTAATCTCCTCCCGCCGCATAACCTAGTGCCCAGGTCGGGTTTCCCCAGGAGGTTGTTGGATGTTTCATGGTCAAGCAGCTTCAGCGCCTTCTCGATCTGTCGAGAAGCGGGCCAACGAACGTGTGAGCTTCTACTTGTGGACAGCCGTGATCCTCGCGGTGGCCGTGGCGGCGGTCGTTTTGGGATGGCATGCTCGTGGCGGGACAACCGATCCGACCGACCTTCCCGCCGGCGATCGCCTGAGCCACACGACCGTAGTCATCGACAGCGCCATCCTGGTGCTGCGTGAGGGCTTGGAGACGATCCTCGTGCTCGCGGCGGTGATTGCGAGCTTCCTCGGCGCCAATCGTGTGTATCGCCGACCTGTCGCATACGGCGGCGTGCTCGCGATCGGCGCTTCGATCGCGACATGGTTCTTTGTTGTCTGGTTCATCGGTCAGTTCCATGGCGATGAGTTCGATGTGCAAGCCGCCACCGGCTTGCCCTCACTGATCGTGCTGTTGCTGGTGATGAACTGGTTCTTTCACAAGGTCTACTGG
This sequence comes from Solirubrobacteraceae bacterium, assembly GCA_036501315.1. GTDB lineage: Bacteria > Actinomycetota > Thermoleophilia > Solirubrobacterales > Solirubrobacteraceae > Palsa-744. The sequence goes on along the minus strand of DASYAM010000045.1, from coordinate 14,206 downwards.
ACTGGCTGGATCTCGAGCCATCACAAGCGCCGCCGTGGCTTGTTGTCGGCCGACGCCGAGACCAACCAGCGTCGCATGTTGCTCGGCCTCGCTCTGCTCGGCTTCACCTCGATCTACCGCGAGGGATTCGAGATCGTGATCTTCCTACAGAACCTCCGCGAGCTGTACGGATCGAGCGTGGTGCTGGAGGGCGTGGCGATCGGCCTGCTGTTCACCGCCGCCGCCGGCGTGCTGACATTTGGCCTGCACCAGCGGCTGCCATACAAGCGGCTGCTCGTCATCACGGGGGTGATGCTCCTGTTCGTGCTCGTGGTCGCCGTCGGCGAGGAGGTCAACGAGATGCAGCTCGCAGGCTGGATCGGTACCACTGAAATCCAAGGCCTGTCGATCCCCGGCTGGATGGGCACATGGTTCTCACTGTTCAACAACTGGGAGACGTTCATAGGCCAGTTCATCGCGCTCGTGCTCGTGCTCGGCTCCTATTTGGGGGCGCAATACCTGCGTGTTTGGCGTCCCCGTCGTCGTGGCGAACGGGCCGCTCACCGAGCCGTCGCGCTCCCGCGGCAACCGGCCGACGTAGCGGCAAGCGAACCACTCGCCGGCGCTCCGGCCTAGACGCGCTTTTTGTCAAGCGCTGACAGAAATCCTACTTCCAATACGCGCCCGGCAAGATTCGAACTTGCGACCTCTCGCTCCGGAGGCGAGCGCTCTATCCACTGAGCTACGGGCGCCGGCGGCCGCCGCTTTGCGCGGCGACGCTGCCGAGAGAGCTTACCGGCGCGCTTGCCGGCCCCGCCCTTCAGCCCGTCATATGCAGCCCCTCACCGCTACCGTAGCCGGCATGGACCTTTCCCTGTTCTTCGCCGGCACAGGCGGCTCTGTGCCCAGCGCGAGACGCGGGCTGCCAGCGATCTTGATTCGCCGCGGTGGCGACAGGCTGCTGTTCGACTGCGGTGAGGGGACCCAGCGCCAGCTCGTGCGCTCGGTCGGGCTCGCCGACGTGGACAGCGTCTTCATCACCCACTTCCACGCCGATCACTGGCTGGGGCTGCCGGGGATGCTCAAGTCATTTGCCCTGCGCGAACGCGATCAGCCGCTGACCGTCTACGGGCCGCGCGGGCTGAAGGAGCTGATGCAGGCGATGCGCATCGTCTACGGCAGGCTTCCCTACGAGTTCAACCTCGTCGAGCTCTCTCCCGCAGAGACTGTCCAGCGCGATGGTTATCTGATCGCTGCGATCCCCGTGCGTCATCGTGGCGACTCCTCGTTCGGCTACGCGCTCGTCGAGGATGCTCGCCCCGGCCATCTCGACGCACGGCTCGCCGCCGAGTTGGGCGTCTCACCGGGGCCCGACTTCGGGCGACTGCAGCGCGGAGAGACCGTCTGTGGGGTGTCGCCCGAGCAGGTCATGGGCCCTCCTCGGGAGGGCCGCAAGGTCGTGCTCTCCGGCGACACCGTCCCGTGCGAGGCGCTGGCGATCGCCGCGCACGAAGCCGACGTGCTGGTCCATGAGGCCACCTTCGCCGAGGAGGAGTCAGACCGTGCCCGCCAGACCGCGCACTCCACCGCTCGTCAGGCCGCCGAGCTGGCGCGCGACGCCGACGTGCGGATGCTCGCGCTCACCCACATCTCCTCCCGCTATGGAGGCGGGGAGCTGCGCGACGAGGCACGCACCGTGTTCGCCGCGACCGAGGCACCTCGGGACTTCGACACGATCGAGATCCCCTTCCCCGAGCGCTCTGCTCCCACGCTCGTCCGCTGGTCCGAGCGCCAAGCGCGTGAGACGGCCGCGCCCGAGTCCGTTACGGCCGGCTGAGGCCGTCTGCGCACACAGCGTCCGTCGAGAGTCCTGTCGCCGCCCACTGATACAGTCCACGCGCTCCTTTAATCCGGTCCCGCGAGGCCAGGAAGGAAACGATGGACAGCAGTCACAAGGTCGTCCTCCGTGAGGATGACATCCAGCGGGCGCTCACGCGCATCGCGCATGAGATCGCCGAGCGCAATCCCGATGGGCAGGCGCCGGCCATCGTCGGCATCCATCGCCGCGGCACCTTTCTCGCGCGCCGCCTGCAAGCTCTGCTCGAAGGCCTGCTCGATGCCCAGATCCCGCTTGGTGACCTGGATATCGGCTTCTACCGCGACGATGTCGCCCAGCGACCAGACGCGATGCCCGTACTGCATGCCTCGCACATTGACTTCGACGTGACCGCCCGCACGATCGTGATCGTCGACGACGTTCTCTACACCGGACGCACCGTCCGCGCTGCGATCGAGGCGCTGTTCGATTACGGCCGTCCCGCGCGCGTGCAGCTCGCGGTGCTCGCCGACCGCGGCCATCGCGAGTTGCCCATCCGCCCGGACTACGTCGGCAAGAACCTGCCCACCTCGCACGCCGAGCACGTGTACGTGCGGGTTTCCGAGCTCGACGGGCTGGACGAGGTCGCGATCGCTCCCGCTGCGTTAGAGGTGGGGGCATGATGGTCTTCTGCCAGAGCGCGACGGTAGATGCTGCTGCTCCCGATCGGCTTGCCGGGCGGATGGAGGTGGTGGCGTGAACCACCTGCTCTCGATGGAGGACCTTGACCGGGCCGCGATCGAGCGGATCGTCGAGCAGGCTGCGCGCTTCGCCGAGATCTCAGATCGCGAGATCAAGAAGGTACCGGCGCTGCGCGGGCGGATGGTGCTGAACCTTTTCTACGAGGCCTCCACGCGCACGCGCAGCTCGTTCGAGCTGGCCGCCAAGCGGCTGTCCGCAGACGTCGTCAACTTCGCCGCGTCCGGCTCGAGCGTCGAGAAGGGCGAGTCGCTGAAGGACACCGTGCTCACGCTCAGCGCGCATAAGCCCGACGCGATCGTCCTACGCACACCTTGGGCGGGCGCCGCCGAGCTCGTCTCGGGCTGGTGCTCGGCGGCGATCGTCAACGCCGGCGACGGCAAGCGCGAGCATCCCACCCAGGCGCTGCTCGACGTTTACACGTTGCACAACCGCCTCGGCGGGATCGACGGCGCCTCGATCTGGATCGTCGGCGACGTCGCCCACTCGCGGGTGGCGCGCTCGAACATCATCGCCTTCCAGCGCATGGGCGCGCGCGTTACCGTCGCCGGCCCGCCGACGCTGATCCCGCGCGGGATCGCATCGCTCGGCTGTGACGTCCGCTACACGCTCGAGGAGCTCGCGTCCGCCGACGTCGTCTACGCGCTGCGCATGCAGCACGAGCGCATGAGCGACACGTGGATCCCCTCGCTGCGCGAGTACGCCGCCTGGTATCAGATCAACGGACGGCGCCTCGGCCCTCGCCAGGTGCTGATGCACCCCGGCCCCGTCAACCGCGGCGTCGAGCTCTCCGGCGAGGTCGTCGACTCGCCGCAGGCCGTCATCACGGCGCAGGTCGAGGCCGGCGTGGTCGTGCGCATGGCGGTGCTCTACGAGCTGCTGGCCGGTTCGGGGATGCGACCGCAGGGAGTGTCTCCCGGTTCGGTCGGTTCGGGGATGCGACCGCAGGGCGCGTCTCCCGGTCCGGCAGGCACACGCGAGCCCCGTATCGTCGCGGACGGCTCAGAGATCCCGCGGCAGCTGGCGTGATGGCCGCCCAACGGCTCCTCCACGGCCCCCACCGGCCGGCGGACTTGCTGCTGCGCGAGGTCCACGTCCTCGATCCCCGCGCCGGCATCGAAGCGTGTCACGACCTCCGTGTCCGTGCGGGCGTCGTCACAGAGCTCGGCGCGCCCGGTGAGCTGAACGAGGAGCCGGGGGAGGAGACGCTCGCAAGCCGCGGTGAGCAGCGCCGGATGCTGCTGCCGGCCTTCTTCGACCCGCACGTGCATCTGCGCACACCGGGGCAGGAGCACAAGGAGGATCTCGATACCGGCACCCGCGCGGCCGCGGCCGGCGGCTATGGCGCGGTGCTCGCGATGCCGAACACCGATCCCGTGCTCGATTCGGCGCCGTTATTGCGCTCGTTGCGCGATGCCGCTGCCCGCGAAGCGCGCATACCCGTCGGTTTCCTGCCCGCGATCACCCGTGGCCTGCAGGGCGAGCAGCTGACCGAGATGGCGGAGCTTCGCCAGGAGGGCGCGGTCGGCTTCACCGACGACGGACGCCCGGTGCAGAGCGCCGGCATGGTGCGCAAGGCGCTGCAATACCAACGCCTCTGCGGCGGGGTCGTCGCGCTGCACGAGGAGGACGTGACGCTCTCGCGCGGGGGGTCCATGCACGAGGGCGCTGTGTCGGCCGCGCTCGGTCTCGGCGGGATCCCAACGATTAGCGAGTCCACGATGGTCGCCCGCGACGCAGCGATTGCCGGTTACGAGGAGGCGCGCGTGCACTTCCAGCACCTGAGCTGCGCCGCCTCCGTCGAGGCGGTCGCCGCCGCCAAGGCGCGCGGCTGGCGAGTGAGCGCGGAGGTCTCGCCCCACCATCTACTGCTGACCGAGGAGGACGTGCGGACGATGGACACGCGCATGAAGATGCACCCACCCCTCGCGACCGAGGCGGATCGCTTGGCTCTGCTCGAGGGCCTACGCGACGGCACGATCGACTGCGTCGCGACCGATCACGCCCCCCATGCCCGTGACGAGAAGGAGGTGCCGTTCGAGCAGGCCCCGATGGGCACCACCGGACTCGAGACGGCGTTCGCGGCGCTCTATACCGCGCTCGTCCTCACCGGCGAGCTCGATCTCGGCATGCTCGTGGAGCGCATGACGGCGGGCGCAGCTCTGTTCGAGCTGCCGATCCCGCGCATCGCTGTGGGCGAGCCTGCCAACCTCGCGTTGATCGATCTAGAGGCCGACTGGGTGGCCGGCGAGCGCGGCTGGGAGAGTCGCTCTGATAACTGCTGCTTCGCCGGGCGGTCGCTGAAAGGCCGCGTGCTGCTGACCGTCGCCGCGGGCGCGATCGTGTACCGCGAGCGCGCATTCACGGTGGTGGGCGCGTGATCTATACGTCTCTGAAAAGGCTTCGTCGCGCGCCCGTGCGCGCCCCCGCGTATACGCGCGCGCGTTCAAAGCAAAAAGAGAGAGGTGCATCGTGAGCCTGCTCGACCGCAACCGCGCCGCGCTCGTCGTAGTCGACGTCCAGGAAGGCTTCCGTTCCTACGCCTCCTTCGCGGCCGTCGCCACCGCCTGCGCGAAGCTCGTGCAGGCGGCGCGCATCCTCGATGTGCCGGCGCTCGTCTCCGAGCAGTACCCAAAAGGCCTCGGCCACACCGCGCCCGAGGTCGGGCTGCAGGACGAGCCGCGGATTGAGAAGACAGTCTTCTCGGCCGCGCGCGCCGACGGGTTCGACCTCGGCGCCAACCGCGACCAGGCGATCGTCTGCGGGATCGAGGCGCACGTGTGCGTGAGCCAGACCGTCCACGACCTGCTCGACCGCTCCATCGAAGTCCACGTCCCGGCAGACGCCGTCGGCTCCCGCCACGAGATCGATTACTTGCGCGGCGTCGAGCGGATGGAGCGCGCGGGCGCGATCGTTCCCACCGTCGAGGCGGTGTTGTTCGAGCTGCTCGAGCGGGCCGGCACGCCCGAGTTCAAGGCCGTCCAGAAGCTGATTGTCTGAGATGGCCGAGGCGACTGGATATGTGCTGTTGCAGGACGGCACGCGCTTTGACGGTGAGGTTTGCGCCGCGCATCGGCACGCGGTCGGGGAGATCGTGTTCACGACAGGGATGTCCGGCTATCAGGAGTCGATGACCGACCCGTCGTTCGCCGGGCAGCTGATCGCGTTCACCTACCCCCACATCGGCAACTACGGTGTGAGCGCCGCTGCGATGGAGTCGGGCAGAGCCTGGGCGCGCGCGGCGATCATGCGCGAGGCGTGCAACCGCGAGGACGCGCCGAGCGCCGAGCGCGGCTGGCTTGACTGGCTCGCCGACTGCGGCGTGCCCGCGATCAGCGGTGTCGACACGCGCGCGCTCGTGATGCACATCCGCGATGCCGGCGCGATGCGCGGGGGTGTGTTTCCGGCGAGCGTCGACGAGCGTCAGGCTCGCGAGCTGATCGAGGGGGAGCCACCGATGGCGGGTCAGGACCTCGCGGCGCAAGTGACGCCGCGCGAAGTCACCCGCCACGGGCAGGACGGCGGCGGCCCGCGGATCGCCGTGATCGATACGGGAATCAAGGGGTCGATGGTCCGCGAGCTGGTAGCGCGTGGCGCGCATGTGACCCTGCATCCCTGCACGACGAGCGCCGCTGAGCTCCTGCATGAGGACCCCGACGCGATCTTCCTGTCCAACGGTCCGGGCGACCCGGCCGCGCTCGACTACGTCGTGAGCACCGTGCGCGAGCTCGTCGGCAAGAAGCCCGTATGGGGCATCTGCCTTGGCCATCAGCTGCTCTGCCGGGCGGTCGGCCTGGAGACCTTCAAGCTGCCGTTCGGCCACCACGGCGCGAACCATCCCGTCAAGGACCTGCAGACCGGGCGCGTCGAGATCACCTCCCAGAACCACGGCTTTGCGGCGGTCGGCCCGGGCGGAGCGCGCACAATCGACATCGACGAGCCCGTGCGCTGGGAGACGGACTTCGGCGCGGCCGCCCTCTCACACGTGAACCTCTACGACCGCACGGTCGAGGGCCTTGAGCTGCTGGACGTGCCCGGTGGGACCGTGCAGTACCACCCGGAGGCGGGCCCCGGCCCGCACGACTCCCTCTACCTGTTCGACCGTTTCCTTGAGCGGATCGCGAAGGCGGCGTAGATGCGAAGCGGTCTTTTCGGGGAAACACGTTCGCGTGTGTCATCGACAGCCGTAGCGGCGCCGGTTACCGCACCTGTCGGCATCGCGGAAGCAACGACGATCACAGGCCCGAGCGATGCCTAGGCGCGATGACATCCACAAGATCCTGATCCTCGGCTCGGGCCCGATCGTGATCGGGCAGGCCGCGGAGTTCGACTACTCCGGCGTCCAGGCCTGCAAGGTGCTGCGCGAGGAGGGCTATGAGATCGTGCTCGTCAACTCCAACCCGGCGACGATCATGACCGACCCGGAGTTCGCCGACGCGACCTACATCGAGCCGTTGCTGCCCGGTCCCGTCGCGCAGGTGATCGAGCGCGAGCGCCCCGACGCGCTGCTGGCGACGCTCGGCGGGCAGACCGCGCTAAACGTCGCCACCGCGCTGCACGAGGACGGGACGCTCGAGCGCTGCGGGGTGGAGCTGATCGGGGCCAACTACGAAGCGATCGCGTGCGCGGAGGACCGCGAGCGCTTCGGCGCCGCGATGGCTGCCGCCGGACTGCGCATGCCGAAGAGCGCGATCGTCAGCGGCTGGCTCGTCGAATCGGGGGCAGAAGCGGCGGGCGCGGGGGACGAGGGAGCAGAGGGCGCGGCGGAGACGAGAGCAGAGGGCGCGGCGGAGACGGGCGCAGAAGCCGCGGGCGCGGGGGAGACGGGCCGGGTCGACGTCGAGCTGGGGCTGACGCACGCGCGGGCCGCGCTCCCTGAAGTCGGCTTGCCGTGTGTCATACGACCCGCCTACACGCTCGGCGGTCGCGGCGGGGGAGTCGCCTACACCGAGGAGGAGTTCTTCCGGATCGTCGCGCGCGGGATCGAGGCCTCGCCGATCGGGCAGGTGCTGCTCGACGAGTCGGTGATCGGCTGGGGCGAGTTCGAGCTCGAGGTGATGCGCGACCACGCCGACAACGTCGTGATCGTCTGCTCGATCGAGAACGTCGACCCGATGGGCGTGCACACCGGCGACTCAGTCACGGTCGCGCCCCAGCAGACGCTCACCGACTCTCTCTATCAACAGCTCCGCGACCAGGCGATCGCCGTGATCCGCGCGGTTGGCGTCGAGACGGGCGGCTCGAACGTGCAGTTCGCGGTCAACCCCGACACCGAGGAGATCCTCGTGATCGAGATGAACCCTCGTGTCTCGCGCTCCTCGGCGCTCGCCTCGAAGGCGACCGGCTTCCCGATTGCGAAGATCGCCGCGCGCCTCGCCGTCGGCTACCGGCTCGATGAGATCGACAACGACATCACCGGCGTCACACCCGCCTGCTTTGAGCCGACGATCGACTACGTCGTCGTGAAGTGGCCGCGCTTCGCGTTCGAGAAGTTCCCGGGCGCCGAGAGCACGCTCACGACGCACATGAAGTCGGTCGGCGAGGCGATGGCGATCGGGCGCACCTTCCAGCAGGCGTTCGCCAAGGCGCTGCGCTCGCGCGAGCTCGACAAGCCGCCGTGCCTCGACGCAGTCGGCGAGGAGGAGCTGCTCGAGAGCCTGCGCACCCCGGGTGCCGATCGCTTCGAGGTGGTGCTCGAGCTGTTTGCCAGGGGCGTCGAGATCGAACGGGTGCGCGAGCGCACGCTGATCGACCTGTGGTTCCTGCGCGAGCTGCAAGCGCTCGCGCTCGACCCCGACGCGCCGTTCGCGGGCGAGCGCTCGTTCCGCTCGGTCGACACCTGCGCCGCGGAGTTCCCCGCGCGCACGCCCTACTACTACTCCGGCTGGGAGCGCGGCGCCGTCACGAACACCGCCGGCGTCGCAGGACGACTATCGGCAAGCGAGGTGCGTCGCGACCGACCGATCGGAGATCGGCCCGCAACCGGGTGCTCGCCGACGACCGGGTCGGCACCGCGCGCCGCCGGCGAGCGCGAGTCGGTCGTGATCCTCGGCTCTGGCCCCAACCGCATCGGCCAGGGGATCGAGTTCGACTACTGCTGCGTGCATGCCGCCATGACCGTCCGCGCGTCCGGGCGCGACGCCGTGATGGTCAACTGCAACCCCGAGACCGTCTCGACCGACTACGACACCTCCGACCGTCTCTACTTCGAGCCGCTCACGCTGCAGGACGTGCTCGCCGTCGTCGAGGTCGAGCAGCCCAAGGGCGTGATCGTCCAGTTCGGCGGCCAGACGCCGCTGAAGCTCGCCGCCGGCCTCGCGGCGGCTGGTGTTCCCCTCCTCGGCACGAGCGTCGAGGCGATCGACCTCGCCGAGGATCGTGGCCGCTTCGGCGCGCTGCTCGAGCGCCTCGGCTACAAAGCGCCGCCCTACGCCACCGCCCACTCCGTGGCGGAGGCGCTCGCAAAGACCGCCGAGGTCGGCTTCCCACTGCTGGTTCGCCCCTCCTACGTGCTCGGCGGCCGCGCGATGGAGATCGTCTACTCGCGCGACGGCCTCGCCGACTACCTACGGCGCGAGGCCGCCCCGGACACTCCCAACGCTGCCCCGCCCCCGAGCCCGGAGGGCTCTCCCTCAAAAAACTCTTCCCCGCCCGGCCCCGCCCGGCCCACGATCTTCCTCGATCGCTTCCTCGAGAACGCGACCGAGATGGACGTCGACGCGCTGTGCGACGGCGCCGACGTGTGGATCGGCGGGATCATGCAGCACGTCGAGGAGGCCGGCGTGCACTCCGGCGACTCCGCCTGCGTGCTGCCGCCGCACTCGCTCGGCGAGGAGATGCTCGAGCAGATCCGCACCGCCACGCGCGAGATCGCCCTCGCCGTCGGGGTCGTCGGTCTGATCAACGTGCAGTATGCGGTGCACGGCGGCGAGCTCTACGTGATCGAGGCCAACCCGCGCGCTTCGCGCACCGTCCCGTTCGTCTCCAAGGCCGTCGGCGTGCCGCTAGCGAAGCTCGCCTGCCGGATCATGCTCGGCGAGCGGATCGCCGGCATGGACCTGCCGCAGGGGCGCGAGGGGCTCGGCCACGGCGAGCACGTCTCGGTCAAGGAGGCCGTTCTGCCGTTCGACCGCTTCGACGGCTCAGACGCCGTGCTCGGCCCGGAGATGCGCTCCACCGGCGAGGTGATGGGCATCGCGCGCGATTTCCCCACCGCCTTCGCCAAGGCGCAGGCCGCCGCCGGCGTGCCGCTGCCGAGCGAGGGCACGGCCTTCATCACCGTCACCGACTCCGACAAGGCCGGCGCCTTCGCGGTCGCCCAGATCCTGCACGACAACGGCTTTCGCATCCTCGCCACGCGCGGCACCGCCGAGGCCATCGCGCGCATGGGCGTGCCGGTCAAGCGGCTGAACAAGCTCGGCGAGGGCTCTCCCCACGTGCTCGACTGGATCGAGCGCGGCGACGTCGACCTGGTCGTCAACACGCCGACCGGCTCGGGCGCGCGCACCGACGGCTGGGAGATCCGCCGCGCGGCTGTAGCCCACGGCATTCCCTGCCTGACGACGCTCTCGGCCGGAGTCTCCGCCGCGCGCGCGATCGCCTCAGCGCGACGCGACGGCGCCCCGGAAGTCTTGTGCTTGCAGGAGCTGCACGGCGCCGCGCGCGCACACGGACAGCGCGCTTGCGCGGATCCCGACAGCGCCGAGGTCCGGGGCTAGCGGTGGCGCGGGCCCCGTTCGGACGGCGGCTGCTGACGGTCTCGGGCGTCGAGACGCTGGGTGCCTACCGCGTGCTGCGCGTCGCCGATCCGGACGGTCCGTCGCCCGAGCCGGGCCAGTTCGCGATGCTCGCCGCGGCGGAGCGCTGGGGCGGGGGGGAAGACGAGCGGCCCTACCTGCCCCGCGCGTTCTCCGTCGCCCGCTGGGCGGGCGGTGAGGCGCATTTCCTGCTCGAGGACGTCGGGCCGGGCACGAACAGGCTATGCGAGCTGCGCGTGGGCGACCCCCTGTGGGCGCTCGGCCCGCTCGGAGTGGGCTTCGTCCACCCGCCGCCAGGGCGTCGCGCGGTCCTCGTCGGCGGTGGCGTAGGGATTGCGCCGCTGGCGATCTTGCAGGATGCGTTGGAAGACGCCGGCGCGAGCGCGGGCGGCGATTCGCCGCGGGGCCGCCGGCGCGAAGCGCGCGAGCGGTCGGTCACCGTGCTGCTCGGCTTTCGCGATCACGCGCGCGCACAAGGCGCGAGCCTGCTGCGCAGGGCGCAGGTGACGACCGACGATGGCTCGGTCGGCCCGGGCTGCCTCGTCACCGAGCTACTCGACTGGGAGCTTGACCATGACGGCGCCGCGGTCGTATACGCGTGCGGTCCGGCGGGGATGCTCGAGGCGGTCCGTGCCCTATGCGCGCAGCGCGAGGTCCCCGCACAGCTCGCGCTCGAGGCCGGTATGGCGTGCGGGTTCGGAGCCTGCTACGGATGCGTCGTGCCGAAGCGCGACGGCGCTTACCTGCGCGTATGCGTCGATGGCCCGGTCATCGACGCGGCCGAGCTCGACTGTATCGACGCCCACGCCGGGGCTCCCGCGTGAGCGTCGAGTTCTGTGGTCTCGAGCTGGCGCATCCAGTCGTCAACGGCTCCGGCACGTTCGACGCGCTAGCCGCGCGCAAAGTGTTTGGGGCCCCGCTCGACGAGGAGTTTCCGTTCGCGGCTTACGTATCGAAGACGATCACGCTCGAGCCTCGCCGCGGCAACCCGCCGCCGCGGCTGTGGGAGGCGGCGGGCGGGATGATCAACTCGATCGGCTTGCCGAACAAGGGCTTGAAGCGCTATCTCGCCGAGGACCTCCCCGAGCTGGGAACGCTCCCCGTACCGCTGATCACGAACGTCATGGGCTCGACTGCGGAGGAGCTGGCGAGGCTCGTCGAGGCATGCGAGGAGCGCTCGGAGATCGCGGCGATCGAGCTGAACGTGTCGTGCCCGAACGTAAAGACCGGGCTGGACATCGGCGCCGACCCCCAACAGCTCGAGGACGTCGTACGCGTGGTGCGCGCACGCGCGACGAAGCCGCTGATCGTGAAGTTGACACCCAACACCGCCGACGTCTCCGCGTGCGGGCAGGCGGCCGAGGCGGGGGGTGCGGATGCGGTCTCGCTGATCAACACGCTGCGTGCGCTCGCGCTGGCGCCGGCCGACCGAGCTGGCGGCGGCGGGCGACCATGGCTGGGCGGTGGCGGGGGCGGGTTGTCGGGCCCGGCGATCCGCGCGGTCGCGCTCGCACAGGTGGCGGCCGTCGCCAAACGCGTATCGATCCCAATCGTTGGCATGGGCGGTGTGCAGAGCGTCGCGCACGCCCGTGCGCTGATCGACGTCGGCGCAACGCTCGTAGCCGTCGGTACCGAGAGCTTTCGCGACCCCTCCGTGGGCCGACGTATCGCTCGCGAGCTCCTCTGAGGAGGGTCCCCAGATCGCCGTTTGGGGAGCGGAGGATTGAGCAGGCTTGCGCTTCTGGGTTTGGCCGACCGGCCAACAAACGGCTTGATAAAAATCCCTGCAAACACGACATGACACTATCCACCAGTCTCGACATGAGTGAACCTCAAGTTGAGGTATAGATGAATTAATCGTGTTTGCCTTGATCGGGGCTCGCCGGTGTGTAGACTCGCCGCCCATGGCGACGGCGACCCGAACGACGTCCTCAAACACCTCGATGGCCCCCGAGCGCTCCCTCAACCAGAGGATGGACGCCCTCGCCAGGGCCAATCAGATCCGCATCAAGCGGGCACAGCTCAAGCGCGACCTGAAGTCCGGCCGGCTGTCGATCCACACGCTCCTGCTCACGCCGCCCGAGTACGTCGAGACGGCCAAGGTCTTCGACATGCTGCTTGCCGTGCCCAAGTACGGCCGGGTAAAGGTGAACAAGATCCTCGCCCACTGCCGCATCTCCCCGAGCAAGACGATCGGCGGCCTATCAGAGCGCCAGCGCAGCGAGCTCGTCTCCCTGCTCCGCCGCTGATCCCCTGCTACGCCGCTGAGCGGCGCGATACTGCGTCCTTGTCTCGCTTGCTCATCGACGCAGCAGAGGCGCGGCGCATATACCTCGGCATTAAATATTCCACCGGCAGCACCTTTAGGGTGGCGCAGCACATGGCGCAAGTGTTTGTCATCACCGGGCCCTCGGGCGTAGGTAAGGGAACGCTCATCCGCGGGCTGATGGAGCGGCTGCCCGCGCTCGAGCTGTCCGTGTCGGCCACCACGCGCGCGCCACGCGCCGGCGAGCGCGACGGCGTCGACTATCACTTCCTCGACCGCGCCGAGTTCGACCGGCGAGTTGCCGTCGGCGAGTTCGTTGAGCACGCCGACTATGCCGGGCGCAGCTATGGAACGCTGCGCTCGGAGCTCGACGATCGGGTACGCGCGGGCGTGCCGGTCGTGCTCGAGATCGAGGTGCAGGGCGCGCGCCAGGTGCGCCGCTCGGTCCCGGGCGCCGTCCAAGTGTTCATCGCCCCGCCCTCGCTCGAGGCTCTACGCGCGCGGCTCGTCGGCCGCGGCACCGACGACCCCGCCGAGGTCGAGCGCCGGTTGCACGTCGCCGCAGAGGAGCTCACCGCGCAGCCCGAGTTCGCGCACGTCGTCGTCAATGACCGTCTCGAGGATGCGCTGCAGCGGCTGACGGCGATCGTTTCGCACGAGCTGCACATTGGAGAGGACGGTGGAGGCACTACACTCGAAGATCAACAAGGAAAGGCAACACAACCGTGATCTCCCCCCGCATCGACCGCCTGCTGGAGAACGTCGACTCCAACTACGCAAGCGTTCTCGTCGCCGCCAAGCGCGCGCGCCAGATCAACAGCTACTACCACAACCTCGGCGAGGGCACCTTCGACGAGTTCCCGCCGCCGATGATCGAGACCGGCTCCAAGAACTACCTCACGATCGCCCTCGAGGAGGTAGCAGCAGGAAAGATCAAGTACCACTACAGGTGACCGCTGAGCGGCGCGCTGCGGCGTCCTCAGTCGCTCGCCTGCGAAGCAGGCCACGCTCCTTGCGTCCTTGCATCGCTTGCCCAGCGGCCCCCTGTAGGCGCGCGTTCGCCTTTTCGAGCGGTGTGACCTTCCACGCAACGATGTGGCCACTGCTTGTGCGTTCCCCGCTCGCCCTCTAAAAACCAAGTCATGTCCCGGATCTTGCTCGGCGTCAGCGGCTCCATCGCCGCGTATAAGGCGCTCGAGCTGGTGCGTCTCGCGACCGCTGCCGGACACGCGGTGCGCGTGGTGCAGACACCGACGAGCCGACGATTCGTCGGCGAGGCTTCGTTCGCGGCGCTGACCGGCGCACCGGTGCTGGTCAGCGAGTTCGAGCGCGACCCAGCGCGCGGTGCGTTTCCCGGCCAGCCCGCGCCGACGCACGAGCCGCTCAGCCACCTGGAACTCGTGGCGAACGCCGATGTCTATGTAGTCGCGCCTGCCACGGCGAACACGATCGCGAAGCTCGCACACGGTCTCGCCGACGACCTGCTCAGCAGCTGTGCGCTCGCCGCCGACTGCCCGCTCGTCGTCGCACCGGCGATGAACAACCGCATGTACGAGCATTCGGCGACACAGGCGAACCTCGAGATCCTGCGCGAGCGGGGCGCCCGGATCGTCGCGCCCGACAGCGGCC
>DASYAM010000044.1:0-5837 GCA_036501315.1 Solirubrobacteraceae bacterium | reverse complement strand
CAACACGAACACGGCATAGAGCACGCCGTCCTTGCCGATCAGCTTCGCCGCGCTGCCGAGCGCTGTGGCGCTAACGTCCTCGCCGAAGATCGGCACGAGCGCAGTGCGATAGTCGAGCTCCTCGAAATCCGCCGGCCGCTCATGGCGGGGAGCGCGGGTGGTGGTGCGCAGGTCAAGGCCCTGCTGGCGGCGGTAGACGACGTAGATCGAGATGCCCAGCAGGAGCCACACGACGCCGGCGAGCGCGACGGTGAGGTGCAGGAAGGTGACGGTGACGAACGCGAGCCCCGTGCCCACCACCCCCAGCAGCGCGAACAGCGGCAGCTCGCGTCCGGCGATCCTGACCCTGCCTGGACCACGGTAGGGCCGCGCCCGATCGGGGTCCTTGACGCGCAGGGTAATGACAGAGAGGTGCGCGATCGTGAACGACAACATCGCCCCGAACGCATACATGTTGCCCAGGAATTCGGCCTTTCCGGGAATGATCGTCAGGCATGCGATCGCGCCGAACAGCAGGATCCCGATCCACGGGGTGGTGAAGCGTGGATGCAGGCGACCGAGCTGGTCGGGGACCTGGCGGTGCAGGCTCATCGAGTAGACCAGCCGGGAGACGCCGAGGATGCCGGCGTTGGAGGCGATGAACAGGATCGTGGCGGCCAGCAGGCCGACGTAGATCTCCCCCGCGCTCTGCAGCGTTCCGAGGTGCAGGTGCTTGACGATCCCCAACACCGGATCTCCAGCGAAGCCGCCGTTGACCTCGCTCGTGCCGAGCAGCGAGGTGTAGTGGCCGTCGGCCTGCCTGTGCACGGGCAGCGCCGAGAGCGCCACCATCGGCAGCGCCGCGTAGATCGCGAAGACGGCGATCACGACGAAGTTGATCGCCCGCGGAATCGTCCTCGTCTCGTCCACGGCCTCCTCTGCCATGTTCGAGATCGTCTCGATGCCGGTGTAGGCGATCATCCCGACGGGGATCGCGATCAGGAAGTCCCTCCAGGTCGGGGCGACCCCGAGATGGACGTTGTGGATCAGCGTGTGCGGCGAGAGCACGAGCACGATCCCTCCCGCCACCAGCAGCAGCTGGGTGGCGAAATCGGTGAGCGCGAGGACGATGTTCAGGCGCGCCGCCTCCTTGACCCCCACTACGTTGATCAGAGACAGGACCACGACGATCCCGATGCCGCACAGGATGTCGCCCGGTCCGTGTTCGAGAGCGGGCCAGAAGAGGCCGCCGAGGTAATGGGGCACGAAGAACGCCGAGATGGCGATCGTGATCGTGTAGTTGAGCATCTGCGCCCAGGCCGCGAAGAACGACCAGAACTCGTTGAAGGCGTGCCGCGCGAAGCTCGACGAGCCGCCGGCCTCGGGAAACATCGCCGTCGCCTCCGCATAGGTGGCGGCCGTGAGGTAGAAGATCACGCCGGTGATTAGAAAGACGATCGGCGTCAGGCCGAGCGCGTAGGAGGCGACGAGCCCAAGGGCGTAGTAGATCGAGGAGCCGACGTTCCCGTAGGCCGTGGAGGACAGCGCGCTAACGCCCAGGACGCGCCGCAGGCCGTGCTCGGAGAGGCGTGCCATCGCGGGAGCGTATATGGCCCGCACCTGGAGATGGCATGCAAAATCCCATTCATCACAGCCGAGAAGGCAGGAACGCAGCATATGATCCCGACGCTGGGTGGGTGGGTTCTTATCCCGAATCGATTCCCGGCCATTGACATGGAAACGTCACGCCGCGGAAACTACGACTCTGGAGAGGACTTCGTCCTCGAATACGGAGAGCTGCGCTTCACCTTCAACGAAGATGACTTCTCCGAGCGTTGCGAGCAGGCCGCGCTGAAGGTCGGGTTCGTCGGTGGCCGGCTGGGCGAGGAGGAGCTCGAAGACCTGGTGAACCTGGCCGTCAACGGCGAGATCGTCGACCCCGCGTCACAGCTCGGCGAGCATGTCAACGACTGCTGGCCGGAGCTCGTCGGCCCGGCGGAGCGCTCGCTCGTGCACTGGCTGCGCCGCCTCGTGTTCCGCGGCGCGTGGCTCGACCAGCGCGTGAACGAGGGCGAGCTGGACGTCGCCTTCGACCCGGAGAGCGGCGGCTTCGCCTACGTGCAGCCGACCGCCGATCCGCGCGCGGCCGCAGGCGAGCCGATCGAGCTGGCGCCAGAGCCCTCCTGGGGCAGAGTCGCCTACAGGCGGTAGCTGGCCGGCGCGCTGCGGCGTCCTCACCGATTGTCGATCAGATGCGATCGACTGATCGGCCAACACGCACGCGAATTGCCTGTACCCGTCAGGGTGCGTCCTTGTATCGCTTGACCAGCTACGGCCTGTAGCTGGTTAGTTCGCCTCCACTGCCGCGGCGCGGGCCTTGGTGATGGCCTCGGCGCCGTCCTCGCCGACGAGCAGCTCGGGCTTGAGCGTGCCACTGTCGATCAGGTTGAGGATTGGCTGGCGGCCGGTCGAGGTCAGCGCGACGTCGAGTGAGATCACCGTCGTCTCTCCGCCGAACGGACGCGAAGCGGTTGCGATCACTGTCAGCGAGCCGTCCTCGCGCAGGTTGCGCGCGGCGACGAGCGCCTTGCGCGCGGCATGAGGGTGCAGTCCATCGAGGCTGTCGATCAGCACGAGCGCGTCTCCCCCCCGCGCGGCGACGCGCTTGGCGGCGTCGATCGCGCGCTCGACAGCCTGGCCTTGGGAGTCCGCCGAGGCGGCGAGGCTGAGCGCTGCCGCGGGAGCGACGGGACTGTCCTGCCACGCCGTGATCTCCTCGGGCCGTGCGCCGGCGAGCACCACCGTCAGATCGAGCCCCTCGCGCCCCGAGACCGCGTCGAGCAGCCGCCTGAGCGTCTCGGTCTTGCCCGAGCGAGGGGCGCCGACGATCACCGCACGCGAGCCGCGGCCGAGCGGGGTGAGCCACTCGATCGCCTCGAGCGTGGGGTCCTTGGAGTCGAGCGCGAGCCGCTCGCTCGGGTAGGCCACTGGGAGATCGTCGTAGCGAGCACCCTCCGAGACGGTGTCGGCCGACGCGCCGTTGATCGTGTCGATGCGAACCAGCGACGAGTAGCGCTCAGAGCGCCGGGGGGTGCGCACCGGGCCGCTGACGCGATCGCCGGAGACAAGCTCGCAGCGGCGCACCTGGGCAGCGGAGATGTACACGTCCTCGTCCGAAGGCTCGGGTGGGGAGACGCGCAGGAACGCGGAGCCGTTGCCGAGCAGCTCGACGACGCCCTCGGCGACGCGCGTGTCAGCGTCGTCGTCGGCCGCGACGCCCGGCGCTGAATCCGCGCGCTCGCCGCGCTGTCGGGGAGCGCGCCCGCCGGCACCCTGTCCGCGACCACCGGCCTCCTGCTCACGATCGCTGCGGCTGCTCCGAGCACGGCGCGGCCGTGCGGCCCGGGCACCGGACGACGGCTCATCGCCCTTGTCTTCGCCGCCAGCCTCCGTCGAGTCGCTCTCGCCAGAGCTGTCTTTCGCGGCGGAGCGGCGCGCGCGACGCCGGCGCGGGGGCCGTTGGCCGATCTCCGATCGGTCGCGCTCATCCTCGGCGTCCGGCCCGTCCTCACCTCCACCGGCCGCGCCGTCAGCCGAGCGTGCAGAGCCGTTCTCGTCAGCGCTCGCACCCGGCTCCCCGAGGATCGCATCGATCAGATCCCCCTTGCGCAACCGGCGAAAGCCGTCGAGTCCAAGCTGATCGGCGATCGCGTGTAGGTCGGCCAGAGGACTTGCCTCCAGCTCGGAGCGCTCGAATACTGACATATGAGTCCTTCTTCCTCGTAGATGTATGGGGCGGTTGGCGTCCCCCCGCGTTGGACAGCGGCGGGCACCCGTGAATGCGCTTTTTAGCCTAGCGACTCATCCGGCTGAGAGACAGCTCAGTCGGATGCAAGGCCGCTGCTCGGCGCCTCGTGGCGCAATTCATCGGCGAGCGCCAGATCCCTGCTCGGCCTCATGGCGCCTGACAGCGCCGCGCGCACCGCGAGGAAGTCGGCGGCCCCCTGCACGTCGTGCACGCGGAAGATGTGCGCGCCCGCGTCCGCTCCGTACGCAAGCGCGGCCAGCGTCCCCGCAAATCGCTCCCGAGGGGCGCGTCCGGTGAGCGCCCCGATGAAGTCCTTACGCGAGATCGCCATCAGCAGTGGGCGGTCCAGCTCGTGCAGGCGCGAAACGTCAACGAGCAAGCGGATCGTCTGTGCCGGCGTCTTTGCGAAATCCGGACCCGGATCGACGATCATCTGCTCCGGCGCCACTCCGGCGGCGAGCGCCACGGCGATGCGCTCACGCAGGAAAGCGAGCACTTCGGCGGCGATGTCACCGTACAGATCGGGATCCTGCAACCGTTCGCGCGGAGCGGCACGCGTGTGCATCACGACAAGGGCTGCTCCCGTCCGCGCGCACACCTCGGCCAGCTCGGGATCGCGCAATCCGCTGACGTCATTGACGATCGCTGCACCGGCAGCGATCGCAGCGCGTGCGACGGCCGGCTTGTAGGTGTCGACCGAGACGATCGCACCGAGCTCGCTCGCGATGCGCTCGATCAGCGGCGCCACGCGCTCGATCTCCTCCTGCTCTGCTACGGGTGGGCGGCCAGTGCTCGCAGACTCGCCGCCGACGTCGAGAATGTCCGCCCCCGCCGCGAGCAGCTCACTAGCGAGCTGCAGCTGGGCGTCCGGCGTCGCATGGCGACCACCGTCGCTGAAAGAGTCCGGTGAGGCATTGACGATGCCCATCAACCACGGGCGCTCGCCCAGGTAGAGCACGCGCTGCCCGGCGAGCAGGCGATACCTCGGGGCAGCTTTGCCGGCGCTCACGCTGACTCGACCTCCTCGGGCGGCGCCTCCCGCACGACGCTCCCCTCGACGCCGACCTTCCGCGCAACGTTCTCCTCGACGCCGACCTTCCGCGCAACGTTCTCCTCGGCGCGCACCTCCCGCGCGAGGCTCCCCTCTGCGCGGGCCTCCTGCGCGAAGCGCTCGACCTCAACGGCCACGCGCTCTGCGCTCCAGCCCAGCTCTCCTGCGAGGACGCCGGCGACCCGTCGGACCGCCGCGGACGGCTCTCCGACCTCATCGGGCAAGAGATCGCTCGCCGCGAGCAGTCCCAGGCGTGTGCGGCGCAGCAGCACGTCACCGATCGAGCAGGCCTGCTCGCGACGGGCCGCGAGCGCAACCTCGGCCAGCAGATCGGGCAGGCCGGGAACGATCGGCTGGGCCAGCTCTCCACGCGCGGCCGCCAGCGCGAGCGCCTCTTTGGCGGCGTGGCCGTAGCGAGCAGCCAGCGCCGGGTAGGAATCCTCTGGAACGCCCTCCACGCGTGGCAGCTCCTCCGCGGCGATCGCCTGCCCGAGCGGGATCTCGTGCGTGCGGCAGGGCGCCTCGCGCGCTTCGCGCTCGACCAGCCGGTCGACGGCGAGCTTCGCCATCCGCCGCCAGGTCGTCAGCTTGCCGCCGGTGATCGTGATCATCCCGGAGGACGTCTCGTACAGCTCGGCCTTGCGCGAGATGTCGACGGACTTCTTCGGGTCGCCGGTCGAGATGAGCGGGCGCACGCCGGCGAACGCGCCCGTCAGGTCGTCCGCGCCGAGCGCCGAGCCGAAGAACTCGTTGACGGCGCTCAGCAGGTACTCGACGTCCTCGCCGGATGGCTCGATGTGCTCGAGCGAGCCCTCGTAGTCGTTGTCGGTCGTGCCGATCAGCGTGTGCCCGAGCCACGGCAGCGCGAAGATCGAGCGCCCGGCGCCGGCCGGCACGATCGCGCCGCCGACGAGCGGCAGGTCGTCGTGGCGCAGCGTGATGTGCGTGCCGCGACTCGGCCTGATCCGCGGCAGCTCGGCCTCGTCGTGCAGCTCCTGC
>DASYAM010000043.1:0-135838 GCA_036501315.1 Solirubrobacteraceae bacterium | reverse complement strand
CATGAGCCTGATCTTCGGCGTCGCCACGCTGATCACCGGCTCGATCTGGGCGCGCGGGTCGTGGGGGCACTGGTGGGTGTGGAGCGAGCCGACGCTCGTGTCGTTCCTGATCGTGATCCTGCTGTACGCGACCTACCAGCCACTGCGCTTCGCGATCGAGGACCCCGAGCGCCAGGCGCGCTACGCCTCAGTGTTTGCGATCGTCGCGGGCGCGTTCGTGCCGCTGAACTTCCTCGCCGTGCGCCTGTCGACCGCCTACCTGCACCCACGCGTGCTCGGCTCCTCCTCGAACCTGCCCGGGCCGATGGCGTTCACGTTCGTCGTCTCGCTCGCGGCGATCGCGCTGCTGTACGCGACGCTCTACTCGTATGAGCTGCTGGCCAAGCGCACGCGCATGCTGCTCAAAGCGCGCAGCCGGATCCTCGGCTTCCAGGGATCGCGCGCCGCGGCGCCTAACCCCGCTCGCGCGCGGCCCACGACCATCGCTCCCACTCGCGACGTTCCAGCCCCGATGACACCTCCGCCCGCAGGCGCCCAACTGCGATGACACAGATCGCGACATCGATCCCGGGCAGCTCGGACAACGGCTATGTGGCGGCCGCGTACATCGTGTTCTTCGCGATCGTCCTGATCTACGTCGCGATCATGGCGCTGCGCCTGACCCGCGTAGAGCGCTCCCTGCGCGAGCTGAATCAACGCGCGGAAACGCCCCCGGAAGATCGGCCCACGAGTGAGTTACGGGAGCGCGAACCAGCATGAGCGAGCTGCTGGCGCTCGGCATCTCCCACAAGACGGCGCCGGTGGCGCTGCGCGAGCGCCTGGCGTTCACCGAGCGCGAGGCGAGCGAGTTCGCAGCCCAGGCCACGGCCACGGCCGAGGTGCGCGAGGCGGTCGTGATCTCCACTTGCAACCGCACGGAGGTCTACCTCGTCGTCGGCGACCCCGTGCAGGCCGAGTCCGACGTGCTCGGGCTGCTCGCGCGCCGCGCTCACATCCGCCCGACGGAGCTGGCGCAGGAGATCTACTCGCCGCGCAACTGCGACGCCGCGCGCCAGCTCTACCGTGTGACCGCCGGCCTCGAGTCGATGATCGTCGGCGAGGCCGAGATCCAGGGTCAGGTCAGGCGCGCGCACGAAGCTGCCCGCGCGGCGGGCTGCACGGGACCGCTGTCGAACCGGCTGTTCGCGGCGGCGCTGACGACGGGCAAGCGCGTGCGCACCGAGACCGAGATCGGATCGAGCCGCGTGAGCGTGCCGTCGGTCGCGGTCGATCTCGCGCTGAGCGTGCTCGGCGGATTGGAGGAGCGCCACGTCGTGATCCTCGGTGCCGGCGAAACGAGCGAGCTAACCGCGCGCGCGCTCGCCGAGCAGGGCGCCGGCACGATCTTCGTCGCCAACCGCCACGCCGACCGCGCGCTCTCCCTCGCCCAGCGCTTCGGCGGCTCGGTCGTCGGGCTCGACGGGCTGCCCGAGCAGCTGCTGCACGCCGACATCGTGCTCTCCTCGACCTCCTCCCCCCACCCGATCGTCGGGCGCGAGGAGCTCGAGCTCGTGATGGCCGAGCGCGCCGCACGACCGCTGCTGCTGATCGACATCGCGGTGCCGCGCGACATCGACTCCGGTTGCGGCGACCTCGAGGGCGTGACCCTGTACGACATCGACGACCTGCAGGCTGTAGTCGCGCGCAACCTCGGCACGCGCGCGAGCGAGGTCCCGCGCGCGGAGGAGATCGTCGAGGAGGAGATCCAACGCTTCGCCCGCTGGCTCGGCCAGCTCGACACGCTGCCGACGGTCAGCGCGCTGCGCGCCCACGGCAACGAGCTTGTGGAGCAGGTGCTGCGTGAGAACGAAGGCCGCTGGGAGTCCGCTTCGCCGCGCGACCTCGCGCGCGTGGAGGCGGTCGCGAAGGCGGTCATGAGCCGGCTGCTGCACGAGCCCACGATCCGCCTGCGCTCCCTCTCCGAAGCCCGTGGCCACGCCAGCCTCGAGCTCGTGCGCGAGCTGTTCGGGCTGCGCGAAGACGAGACCTCGGCGGCGAGCAGCGATGGGGACCGCTCACAACCCCTCCCCACGACAACCGGCCCAGCAGGCGCGCAGTCGCCGGCAGCCGACGGCCGGGTCCCCGACAACGTCAGGCCGTTCTCGCGCCGCACTCGCGCACGCGGCGCCTGACGCGTGCCGGTCGGCGCCGCGATGGACCGTCGGCTGCGCATCGGCACCCGCGGGAGCGCGCTCGCCCGCGCGCAGGCCGAGCACGTGAAGACGCTGCTCCTCGCCCGCCAACCCGCAATGGAGATCGAGATCAAGGTGCTGCGCGTGAGCGGCGACGAGAACCCCACACCAGGCCGAGCGGGGGAGGAGCAGGCCGA
Organism: Solirubrobacteraceae bacterium; assembly: GCA_036501315.1. GTDB lineage: Bacteria > Actinomycetota > Thermoleophilia > Solirubrobacterales > Solirubrobacteraceae > Palsa-744. Next base: position 133,470 of record DASYAM010000043.1, on the reverse strand, counting down.
CAAGAGCCGCTGGGTGGACACGATCGAGGAGGCGCTACTCGACGAGCGCATCGACCTGGCGGTGCACTCCGCCAAGGACGTGCCGGGCGAGCTCGCTGCGGGACTGTCGCTACTGGGCGCACCCTCGCGCGCGGGAGTGGAGGACGCGCTGTGCGGGACGACCGCCCTGGAGGCGCTGCCGGCAGGCGCGCGCGTGGGCACGTCGAGCATCCGTCGTGCCGCCCAGCTGCGCGCGGCGCGCGCGGATCTGGAGATCGTGACGCTCTCCGGCAACGTCGACACGCGCCTGCGCAAGCTGGCGACGGCGACGCGGTCTTCGCAGGGAGGCGTGCCAACAGACGAACACGTCGCCGCGGGGGAGCTCAGCCTCGATGCGATCGTCCTCGCCCGTGCCGGGCTGCAGCGACTCGGTCGCGAGGCGGAGATCGGCGTGGTGCTCGACCCCGAGCGCTTCGTCCCGGCCCCCGGCCAGGGAGCGCTCGCGCTGGAGGGCCGCGTCGTGGACACGCGCACGAGGGAGGCCGTCGCCGAGATCGTCGACGGGAACGCGTTCGCGTGCCTGCGCGCGGAGCGAGCGCTCGCGCGCGAGCTGTCAGCCACGTGCAATACCCCGCTCGGCGCCTATGCCATACCTGCGGGCTGCGGCTGCCTGCACATGCGCGCGTGGGTCGGGCTGCCCGACGGGTCAGCGTGGGTGAGCGACGAGCTGGCCGAAACGGGGACCGATCATGGAAGCGCTCGCCACCGAGCCCGGGAGACACTCACTGACGCTCGCATCCCCGGTTCGGCCAGCATCCCCGAATCGATCAGCGCCGAAGGCGCGGGTCCCCTGGCTTCGGTCGGTGGCTTCTACGACCCCGAAGCGCTCGGCCGGAGGGTGGCGGAACGCATGCTCACGGCCGGCGCCGGAGAGCTACTGCGTCGCGCCGAGGAGATGACGGGCGTTGGCCATGCCTGATCCATCGGGCGGCGACCGTGACGTGTCGGTGGGCAGGACCGAGGACCGCTCTCGCAAGCAGAGCGCAAAAGGAGCGGTGGGCGCGGGCCGCGTCTACCTCGTCGGCGCGGGCCCCGGCGACCCCGGCCTGCTGACCGCGCGCGCGCTCGAGCTGATCGCCACGGCGGACACGATCCTGCACGACCGCCTGATCCCTCCAGCGGCGCTCGACGGGGCGCGCGCGGACGCCGAGCTGCTGTTCGTCGGCAAGCAGGGCGGCGGCGCGTCCGTCCCACAGGAGCAGACCGAAGCGCTGATGGTCGCGCGCGCGCGGGAGGGCAAGACGGTCGTGCGCTTGAAGGGCGGCGACCCGTTCGTGTTTGGACGCGGCGGTGAGGAGGCGCTGATGCTGCGCGCCGCCTCCATCCCCTACGAGGTGGTTCCCGGCGTCACCTCCGGCGTGGCCGCGGCCGCTTACGCGGGCATCCCCGTCACCCACCGCGGGCTCGCGACCGCAGTCGCGCTCGTGACCGGGCATACCCGCGAGGATGGTGTCGAGGAGTCGACGCTGGACTGGTCGGCGCTCGCGGCGTTCCCGGGCACGCTCGTCTTCTACATGGGCGTTCGCCAGCTCCCGCATATCTCCGAGTCGCTGATCGCCGCCGGACGTCTCGCGTCGGAGTCGGTGGCGATCGTCGAAAGCGGCACGCTCCCAGCTCAGCGCACCGTCACGGGGACCCTGCGCGACATCGCCGAGGTCGCTCGGCGGGAGGAAGTCCGCGCCCCTTCGATCACCGTGGTCGGCCCGGTCGCCGGGCTCGCAGATCAGCTGGAGTGGCTAGCGCCCCGCCCGCTGCGCGGACGTACCGTCGCGGTCACGCGCGCGCGCGCGCAAGCAAGCGGGCTGGCGCACAAGCTGGAAGCGCTCGGCGCGAGCGTCATCCAAGCGCCCGTGATCTGCACCGAGCCGCTGCCGGGGCCGGCGCCCGATCTGAGCCGCTACGACCTCGTCTGTTTCACCAGCCCCAATGCGGTCACAGCGCTGTTCGCGCGCCTTGCGCAAGTGGAAGGGTCGCCGGGCAATCAGCCGATCGACGGCTCCCCGATCGAGGACCGTCCTGGCAACGGCCCGGCGAACAACGCTCCGTGCGACGCCCGCGCGTTTGCGGGCGCGCGCGTGGCGGCGATCGGGCCCGGCACGGCACGCACGCTGGCTGAGCACGGACTGCTCGCCGACATCGTGCCCGAGCGCTCCGTAGCCGAGTCGCTGGTCGAAGCGCTTGCCGGCGCTCCCGTCGCGCGTGCCCTCGTCGCGCGCGCGCGAGAGGCTCGCGACGTGCTGCCGGACGCACTGCGCGCGCGCGGTGTCGATGTCGACGTGCTCACGCTGTATGAAACCGTCGCCGAGCCGCTCTCCGCGCGGGCGCTGGCGGACGCGCGGAGGGCTGACTACATAACCTTCACATCCTCATCCACCGTTCGCTTCTTCCTCGACGCGGCGGGCGGAGACGCCGGCCTCTCTCCAGACACGCGCATAGTGTCGATCGGGCCGATCACGAGCACGACGTTGCGCGAGCACGGCCTGACGCCCCATGTAGAGGCAGATGATCACGATGTCGACGGGGTGATCACAGCGCTGCTCGCAGACGTCGCCGCGCGACCATGATCGTGGCAGCAAAGGATCACTTGCCCTAAGGCCGCTCGCGACCGGCCGCAAAGCGCTGCGTTTCGCCCGGCGACGTGACGGGCAGATATGAGGTGTGAGCTCCGACGAGGAGAGGGAGGGCGCCTTCGGCTCGGAGCGACCGTTCTCGGTCGGTGTCGAGGAGGAGCTGTTCCTCGTCGATCCTGTGACCGGGCGACAGGTCAACTCCTCGGCGGCCGTGCTCGAGCGGGTCGGGAGGGTCGGACAGGTCGCCGGGAAGGTCGAACGAGAGCTGCACGCCTGCCAGGTCGAGCTGATCACGGACATCTGTGCCGACGCCGGCGAGGCGATCGGCACGCTCGACGATCTGCGCCGCGCAGTCGTGCAGACGGGGGCAGGGCTGCTCGGCTCAGGGACCCATCCCGCAGCGGAAGAGGGCGAGGCCGAGATCACCGACAAGGAGCGCTATGAGCGGATCCGGGACCTGCTTGGAGATGCGGTCGCCACGCCCGTCGGCGGCCTGCACATCCACGTCGGCATGCCCGACTCGGAGACTGCGATCCACGCGTTCAACGGCCTGCGCCGTCACCTGCCGCTGCTACAGGCGCTCGCCGCGAACTCGCCGTTCCGCCACGGTCGCGACACCGGGCTCGCCTCGGCGCGCGAGGTGACGATCCGCGGCTGGCCGCGTTCGGGCGTTCCTCGGGCGATGCGCGACTACGAGGACTTCTGCGCCACAGCGCGACTGCTCGCGCGCGCCGCGGACGTGCCCGACTACACGTGGTTCTGGTGGAAGCTGCGCCCGCATCCGCGTCTGGGCACCGTGGAGATCCGTGCGCTCGACGCCCAGACTTCGCTGCGCGATACTGCGGGTCTGGTAGCGTTCGTACACTGCCTTGCTCGACATGCCGCCGAGGCCGACCCCGAGCCGGATCCACCGGCCGAGGTGCTCGAGGAGGGGTCTTTCCGCGCGGCGCGCTTCGGCGTCGATGCCCGTCTGCCTGACGCCGAAGGCCGGCTCAGGCCCGTCCGCGAGCTGCTCGACGGCGCCCTCGCGATCGCACGCGCTCATGCGCGGGAGCTGCACTGCGCCGAGCAGCTCGACGGTCTCCCCGCGCTGTGCTCGTCCCGGGGCGGCGCAGGACGGCAACGCGGGTGGCATGAGATCGCGGGCATGGACAAGCTGCTGCGCGAGCTGACCACGCTGACAGGCGCCGCCCTGGCGGCCGACTCCTACCCCTACCCCGACCCCGACCCCGACCCCGACCCCGACCCCGACCCCGACCCCGACTGAGCATGCACGGGGTCGCGACGATTGGCGTCTATGGGTGGGACATCACTTCGTTTCTTGCAGCACTGCGCGCGGCCGACGTAGGCGTGGTGCTCGACGTGCGTCAACGACGAGGCGTGCGTGGCCGGGAGTACGCTTGGGCTAACTCGCTGCGCCTGCAAGGCGGTCTCGCCCAGGCCGGGATCGCCTACGAGCACCACCGCGAGCTCGCACCCACGACCGAGCTGCGCCAGCTGCAATATCGCGAGGATGCCCGCGAAGGCGTCGGCAAGCGCTCGCGCGAGCGACTCGCGGACGAGTACCGCGAGCGTTACCTGAGCGAGATCCTCAATCGTGTCGATGTGCTCGGCCTAGTCGAGACTCTGCCGCTCGATCGCGCGAGCGCGCTGCTGTGCGTAGAGCGAGACCCTGCCGCCTGCCACCGCTCGCTGATCGCCGAACGGATCGCTGAGGAGTGCCGAATCTCGGTTGTCCACCTGTTGCCATGAGGGTTACGTACGCGCAGGACGAGGCCCCACCGGCCGGGACAGCGGCGCTTCTTCCGGTCGTCCGTTCTAGGTCACCCCCGGCACCCCGCGCTCCCCGATGCTCGGCATACCGTGGCGCCGCCACGCGAACGGCCGCGGGCCGATAGGCCGCTCACCAAAAGCTGTTCCCCACCTCGAGCTGATAGCACTCGTGACGTGTCCCCCGCCCCAACGATCACGTTCCTCTCCGACTACGGTCACGCCGATGAGTTTGTCGGCGTCTGCCACGGGGTGATCGCGCGGCGGTGCCCCACCGCGCACGTGATCGATCTGACCCACGCGATCCCCCGCCACGACGTGCGGACCGGCGCGCTCGTTCTGCGCGACTCGCTCGCCTACATGCCACCCGGTGTGCACCTCGCGGTCGTCGACCCGCAGGTCGGAGCCGTCGGCCGGCACGCGCGAAGGGGGGTCGCGCTGCGCATGGGCACGGCCGATCAGCTGCTAGTCGGCCCGGACAACGGACTGCTTATGCTCGCCGCGGAACGCCTCGGCGGCGTGGTCGAGGCGTTCGACATCGGCCGCTCGCCCGAGCGCCTGGAGCCGGTCTCGTCCACGTTCCACGGCCGTGACATCTTCGCCCCCGTCGCCGCTGCGCTCGCGGATGGCGCGCCGCTCGCGGCCGTCGGCGAGCCGCTGGACGTTGCCGAGCTGCGTATGCTCGAGCTTTCCTCGGCTCACGTCCACGACGGATCGCTGATTGCGCACGTTTTGCGTGCCGACCACTTCGGCAACCTCATCCTCGACGCCTCCCATGCCCAGATCGCCGCCGTCGGAGCGTTGCTGGGAGGCGCCCTGTCGGTGGAGGTCGCCGGGCTCGCTCACCGCGCGCGCTACGCCTCGACCTTCGCCGACGTAGCGCCGGGCGAGCTGCTGCTCTACGAGGACGCTCAGCAGATGGCAGCCCTCGCCGTCAACCGAGGCTCGGCCGCCGAGACCTTGCAGGTCGGACGCGACGACGAGCTGCTTCTGCGACCGGCGTGAACGGCTCTTCCGGTCCGCCTCGCGCGCAGGGATCGTCCGCGCCGCATGAGCCCTCCTCGCACGATCAGCGATCGGCCGCTGCGCTCGGGCATCCGCGCCTGCACCTGCGACTGACCGACTCCACCAACGACCGCGCGCGCGCGCTGGCGATCGCTGGCGCGCCTCACGGAACGCTCGTCACGGCCTCCGCGCAGACCGCCGGGCGGGGGCGCCAGGGCCGGCGCTGGACGGCGCCCGCTCACAGCTCGCTGCTGATGTCGCTCCTGCTGCGCTCACCTCCGCCCCTGCTGCCCCTGATCGCCGCCGTCGCGATCTGCGACGTGGCCGGAGACGCCGCCATGATCAAGTGGCCGAACGACATCGTGCTCGTGCGCGCACCGACGCGCGTCGAAGTAGAGCCGGGCGCCGGCATCGATGCACCCGGCGCGGAGAAGCGCGCCACCGAGGAGCCGGTCACGGACGAGTCCGTCACGGACACCTCGACCTTCGCCAAGCTCGCCGGCGTCCTCATCGAAGGTCGGCCCCAGCAGGGATGGGCCGTGCTCGGGATCGGGCTGAACGTCGCCGTTCGCCTGGACGAGCTGCCGCCCGAGCTGCGTTCCACCGCCGCCACCCTCGGCGAGTCCCCGGACGCGATCGAGCCGATCCTCAAGCGACTGCTCTCAGCGCTCGGGCAACGACTCGCGAGCCCCGGGTCCGAGGTCCTCGACGCCTGGCGCGCGCGCGACGTCCTGCGCGGACGCACGATCGCCTGGAGCGCCCACGGTCCGGAGGACCGTCCCAGCCACGGACAGGCGGAAGGCATCGACGGTGCGGGCCGCCTGATCGTCGCCCTTCCCGGTGATGGACGCACGGCCCTCGAAGCGGGCGAGGTTCACCTGGCGACCGGCTGAGGCCCTCCCTGTGGGACGTGTGTGGATGGGACGCCTCCTGGTCATCTCGGGAGAGGTCGACAGCTGGGACAGGCGGGGTTCGTCGCGCGCAGAGCGCGCAATCACTGCTCGGCGTGGTCGAGCGCCTCGCGCACGTCGCGTCCCAGCTTGTCTCCCGCCGCCGGCTCTAGCCCGCCGACCTGGTCGACAGCGCGCGGAGACTTGCTCGTGAGGGCCTCGTTGAGCACGGACTCCGTAGGCGCCTCGTTCGCGCCGCCGCCCCTCCCCGCCTGTGCCCTCGAAGCGGCATTCGAGCCATTCGTCGGCCCCTTGCCCCCCTTGCGCCGCCGCCGCGCGTTACGCGCGCGGCGCTTTGGAAAGTTGCGCAACAGTTCGCGCGCGAGCGCGGGCGGCTTGCGCGCCATGCGCGTGCGCGCGCCGCGCAGCGCCTCCTCGGCCTCCGGCGTGTGCGCGAGCGCCGCCGCCAGCAGCGCCGCGGCCAGCCGGCGATCCTGCTTGCGCGCGGCATGGATCAGACGGCGCGCGTTGCGCGCGTGCGCGCCGCCCGCCGAGTTGACCAGCAGGCCAAGCAGCCGCTTGGTCTCCGGCCAGCGCTGCACCGCGTACTCCTCATGCACGTCGCGCGTGTACTCCGCCAAGCGCCAGATCCAGGCGGTGGCCTGGTCGCGCCGGCCGATCCGCCGCTCGACCAGCGCGCGCAGCATGATCTTGCTCGCCTCCTTGCGCTCCTCCCGCGGCCAGCCGCCGATGATGTCGATCGCCGTGTCGAACGCGTCCGGGTCGCGCAGCGCCGCGATGTCGGTCAGCGCGCGCATCCTTAGCTGCGGGTTCTTGTTGCGCTCCACCGCCGTGATCAGGAAGCGACTCTTCAGCTCGCCGCCGCGATCGAAGTGCAGCATCGCCCGCGCCCTGCGCCAGCCGGTCGGCGCCACGCGCGCGCCCGCGAGCGCGGCCCACAGGTGCTGCTCGCCGTAGTCGAGGTGCTCGACCGCGATCCGCCACAGCTCGCGCTCGAACACCGCGAAGCGCCGCTCCTCCTCCGCGCACACCGGCAGCACGCGCCGCTCCACTCGCATCCTGCGTCCGCGTCCGCGCCGCACCGGGCCGACCACGATCGCCCCGCCGCGATACACGTCGCGGTCGAGCAGCGAATGCAACGTCACCACCGGATCGTCGTTCTTGGTCGCCGGATGCACGAAGTCCACGACCAGCCCCGCCTCCTTGCCCGGATGACGACGGGTGACGCGCCCGACGCGCTGCTGGTAGATGCGCTTGGACGCCGTCGGCGCCAGGTGCACGCACACGGTCGCCCGCGGGCTGTTCCAGCCCTCGGCGAGCAGCTGCGCGTTGATCAGCACGTCGATGTCGCCGCGCTCGTATCGCGCGAGGATCTCCGCCAGCTCGCGCTTCGGCGTCTCGCCTGAGACTCCCTGCGCCTTGATGCCCTCCGCGCGGAACGCTTCGGCGAGGTTGTATGCGTGGCGCACACCCGCGGCATACACCACTCCGGGCACGCCGTTGAAACGGGTTTTGTACAAGTTCGCCACCGCTACGTTGAACGGCTGCTGGTCGAGCAGTTTCGCCAGCTCGTCCTGATCGAACTCGGTATCCACCTCGCCTCTGCGCAGCGGCACCTTGGCGATCGTGCGCACGCCCACCCCGGGTGAGATGCGCACGCAGCGCAGCGGCGCGATCACCCCTCGTCGGGCCGCCTGCGCGAGATCGAAGCGCGAGGTCTGCGTCGGGAACAGGTCCGTCACATGTCGTGCGATCAGCGCGCCCGTGGCTGTCATGCCGATGAAGATCGGCCCCGTCCACTCGCGGATCGCAGCGCTCGTCTTCTCGCCCAGCGCGGTGTGCGCCTCGTCGCAGATCACGATCGTGTACGCGCTCGAGATCTTCCCCGCGTTGCGCACGAACCACTGATACGTCTCGACCGTCACCGGCCCCTTGACCGAGTCCTCGCCTTTCAGCAGCGGCCGGCTGATGCGCTTGGAGTAGCCGCGCTCCCGCAACTCGCCGTGGAACTGGTCGACCAGGTTGCGCCTGTGCGTGAGGATCAGCACCCCGCCCGTCTGCGTCGCCTCCACGAACCCCAGCGCCGCGACCGTCTTGCCGGCGCCGGTGGCATGCTCGAACCAGAACCGCTTCGCCGCGTTTGGGTCCTCGGGCTGGTCTGCCAGCGACTCCTCGCCGTCCTCCCCCTCCTCGACCCAATCGCGCGGCTCCTCCTCAGACTCGCTCTCCCGCTCGGCTTCCTCTTCCTCCTCCTCGGACTCGCTCTCGTCAGCGACCGCCTCGGTCTCGTCCTCCAGGTCGTCGTCTTCTTCGTCCTCATCCTCGTCGGGCTCCGCGCGCTGGACGGGTTCGAGATCGTCGTCGTCGTCGTCCTCGTCGATCTCCTCCTCCTCGTCGTCGTCGGGCTCCTCTCCCTCGTCCTCTGCCTCATCTCTCTCCTCCTCCTCCACGCTCGCAGCGACAGAGCCCGCGTTGAGCTGCGCATCGGGAGCGGCGCCGTTCGCGCGCGCTTCCTCGTCGGGCCCGAGGATGTCGGCCGAGGCCAGCAGCTCGGGCGAAGCCGAAGCGGCCGCGGGACCGTTGCCGCTCGGCGCGGTTCGCTGCGCCTCCGCCAGCAGCGCCGCGAGCGTGCCCGAGAGAGCGTCGACCTGGTGGGCGGATAGCACTGTGCCGTCCACCAGCTTCGGCTCCGAGTCCGATAGCAACCGTTCAAGTCCGAGCAGCAGCGAGAACTCCCGCCGCCAGGCGGTCGAGGGATGTTTCGCCTTGGGGTCTACCCTCAGCTCCTCAAGCGCGCGATCGAGCGCCCGCCTACGCGGCGAGCCAGAGGCGAGCGCGACGGCCGAATCCTCGCCGTCGTGCAGGAAACGCTCGCGCACGAGCTTCTCCGCGCGTGAGATTTCCGCGGTACTTGGAATGGGCGCGGCCGCGAGGGCCACTGAAGTGGGCTCGGCCATGGAGGCTCTGGACTTCGAGACGGAGCCGCCGCCGAAAGTGGCTTCGACGCAGCTCAGAACCACCGGCGCTCAACTCGCGCCGTTTGGCCGGATGCTCAGAGCGATCCGGCCCTGTCGTGTCCCCAGGGTATAGCACGTCGAGGCCGAACCGGGCCGCTCATCTGCCACCCTTACCGGCGATGCAGCCAAAGCTTGTGTTGCTCGCACTGGGCGGAGCTGGACTTCTTGCCGTGCTCGTCGTCGGGCTGCTCCAGCTGGGCGGCTCCCCACAGACGTCTTCTCCCCGCTCGACGCTCACGCTCGCGCAGATGCGTGACCGCCTCGCCGGCTCACCGGCCCCGCTGGAAGCGCTACACGCGCAGGCGAACGAGCTCCTGCCCGGTAGGACACGTGCCCTACGGGCCCGCCTGGCGTCGTTGCACGGGCGGCCTCTGGTGATCAACAAGTGGGCGTCGTGGTGCGAACCGTGCCGCGAGGAGCTTCCCGCCTTTCAGCGCGCCGCGGTGAGCCTCGGCCGCCAGGTGGCGTTCATCGGGATCGACTCCGGCGACTACAGCCGCGCCGACGCGCTCCACTTCCTACGCTCCTTCCCGGTGAGCTATCCGAGCTACTACGACCACAGCGGGCAAGCTGGCCTCGCGATCACCGACTCGACGTTCACGCCCGTGACCGTCTTCTACAACCGCGACGGCAGCCAATACATCCACCAGGGGCCCTACCCGACCCAGGCTAAGCTCGAACAGGACGTCCGGCACTATGCGATGGGCGCTTAGGGTTCACGCCATTTCTTCGGGCGTGAACCCTTAGAATCGCCGACCTTGCCCGAGATCCGCATCGACCCGCTGAGCGGGCATCGCACGATCGTCGCCGGCGAGCGCTCGCGCCGGCCCGGCGGGGCGCCTGGGTTGCCCGACGGTGTGCGCGACACATCACCGATCGATCCCGCCGCCGACCCGTTTGCGGATGGTAACGAGGCGCGCACGCCGCCTGAGCTGTACGCCGTCAGATCCGGCGGCGGCGCTCCCGACTCACCCGGCTGGACGGTGCGCGTCGTGCCAAACCTGTTTCCCGCGCTGAGCGAGTCCGACGGTAACGTACCCGCGGCCAGCGAGAATCCTACCGAGGAAGCCCCCGCGAGCGCCGCCGGGGGAGGGCCGCCGCTGCGTGGCGACGCGCATGGCGAGTTGTTCCGTTCGCTGCCCGCTCGCGGCGCGCACGAGGTGATCGTCAACGGACCGCAGCCGGTGCTCTCGCTCGCCGAGCTTCCCGTCGAGCAGGTCGCAGCTGCAGTCGAGGCATGGCGCGCGCGCATGCGCGCGCACGCGAGCAGCGCCTACGTGCAGCTGATCGTCAACGAGCGCCGCGAGGCGGGGGCATCGCTGCCACACACGCACGCCCAGCTGTACGCGCTCGACTTCGTCCCCGCCGCGGTCGCGCGCGAGCGCGAGCGCTTCGGCGCCTACACCACTCGCACGATGGGCCAGAACCTCCTCGGAGACCTCGTCGCCGAGGAGGTACGCCTGCGCGAGCGGATCGTCGCGATCGACGACGACGCCGTGCTGATGGCTCCCTACGCCTCGCGCCTACCCTTCCAGCTGATGCTCGCCCCACGCCGCCCGCGCGCGCGCTTCGAGGACGACGGGCCCACGGGCGCGGCGCTCCTGCACGACGGCCTCCGCCGGCTCGCACGCCACCTCGGCGCTAGCCCGCCGCTAAACCTATGGGTGCGCACGGCCCCACGCGGCGCCGAGCACTTCTGCTGGCGGATCGACGTCCTTCCTCGCCTGACCCACTTGGCAGGGCTCGAGCTGTCCACGGACTTGAACCTGAACATCGTCGCGCCTGAGCACGCCGCGGCCTTGTTGCGAGATGCATAGGCTGCCGTAAGTGCCGCCAGAGGAACGCTTCGTCCCCCGCTTCGCCGCCGAGCCACCGCACGAGGAGTTGCCCTACGGTCGCTGGCGGGAGCGGCTGCGCGAGCAGTTCCTCACCGCCTGCCTTCCGCTCGAAAGCGAGCACAGCGATCTAGGCGAGCCAGGCGAGATCGCCTGGTACCCCGACCGCACGTGGCATGGACGCACCTACGTGCCCGGAACGTCGCTCACGTCGAACGGATATGAGCTGTTCGGCTACGTCCGTTTCGTCCCCGCCGTCGATCAGGGAGACCCGAGCGACTTCTTCGCGCACGTCGACTTCACCGAGGAGACCGCCGAGCAGAACCCGGACTGGAAGCTCGACATCTGCGACGAGGTGATCGGCGCCTGGCGCGGGCAGGGCGAGGCCACGGCGGCGATGACGCTGATCTGGGGACGCCCGCTCCTCTCGCGCGGGGCGATCGTCACCGCCGAGCTCGCCGATCTGGTCGTCGACCAGTGCGAGCTGATCGACGAGCGCTTCACCTTGCTCGCCCCCGACGACTACCGCCACGACCTGCTCGAGATCAAGCTGTTCAACGCAAAAGGCCAGGAGCTGGCGCGAGAGTCGCTGTACGAGGGCGACGAGGACGAGGCAGCAGAGGAGAAGGGCGAGGCCTAGAACTTGTCTCAAAACAGGCGGTGCGGTCGGTGCGTTCATGAACCAAGCTGGTCGTCGCGGGACGGTGAAGTGCGTGCTGGTAGCACGTGCAAGCCGTAACGCGGCGATCCAGCGCCGTGTTCAGGGACGCATCCGGGCGTGCCGGATGTTTTGAGACAGGTTCTTAGGTCAAGTGGGGGCCGTTATCTGCCGAATACCCCAAGTATGCGGGGTATTACCGACACATACGGCGGCGATGCCGAGGCGACGGAGCGAATCGCGCTAAACCTTGCCCCGTTCGCGGCCGCCGCCGCGCTGGCGGCCGTGGTGGCGCCGTTGGGGACGACCGTCGACTGGGGCCAGTACACGGCGGCCGTCGGCTTGGGCGTGCTCGCGGGTCTCGTCAGGCTTACGCCGTGGCAGCGCGCGCTCGGCGGACGCGAGCTGCTCCCGTCGCTGATCTTCCTGATCGCGGTAGCCCTCCTGCGCAGCGCCACAGGCGGCACCGGCTCCGGGATCGCCGTGATGGCGATGCTGCCGGTGTTTTGGACGGCCCTGCACGGCGATCGTCGGCAGCTGTGCGTGGTCACCGCCGGAGTCACCCTGCTGTTCCTCGGCCCGCTCGTCTTCTTGGGGGGGCGGGCCTATCCCCAAAGCCAGTACCGCGCCGGCGTGCTGTTCGTCGCGGTGAGCACGATCATCGGCTTCACCACGCAGCGGCTCGTCGCGGCGGTGCGCCACAAAGCCGACAAGTCGCAGGCGGCGATGGTCACACTGATCGAACAGGAGGCCGAGGCTGCGAGCGAGCGAGCCGAGCTGCTCTCGCAACTGACCAGCCTGGCGAGCACCGATGCGCTGACGGGACTGCCCAACCGCCGCACCTGGGACGTGAGCCTCGCCGAGTCGCTCGCCGGCGGGGAGCCCTTCGTGCTGGCGATGCTCGACTTCGACCATTTCAAGGACTTCAACGACACCCACGGTCACCCGGCAGGCGACCGCCTGCTCAAGCAAAGCGCCGCCGGCTGGCGCGAGGAGCTGCGCGCCGGCGACGTCCTGGCGCGCATCGGGGGCGAGGAGTTCGCGTTGCTGCTTCCCAAATGCGCACCCGACGACGCGCTGATGGTCGTCGATCGCCTACGCCGGCGCGTGCACGGCGAGCAGACGTGCTCGGCCGGGATCGTCGTGCACGAGACGGGCGAGTCGGCGGAGACCCTGATGGCGCGCGTCGACGAGGCCCTGTACGAAGCCAAGGCCGCCGGGCGCGACCGCGTATCGCTGATCGCCTGAGCAGAGATCTCCCAGCACACCGTCGTCCGCACCACGCCGATGCCGTCAGGCGCCGGCCGGCGCCGGGCCGACCTGTTCGCCGAGCTCGTCGGCGACCCGAGCAGCGCTTTCGTTCGCGCGCTCGGTGGTGCTCGTCAGACCCAGCGCCACGGCGAGGAGACCACAGCCGCAGACGATCCACCATCCGGCGTGGCTGGCCCGTACAAAGCCGGGACCAACCGAGCCGGTGGCGCCGGCTGCCGCGATCGCACCAACGATGGCGACGCCCAGAGTCTGTCCCACCTGACGCGAAGTCGAGGCCACGGCAGCAGCGACCCCGGCCTGTGCTGCGGGCATGCCAGCCACGGCGGTGTTGGTAATCGGCGGGTTGACCATGCCGAACCCGATCCCGAAGATCACGTAGGCGATCAGCAACAGCCCCATCGACGTCCCGCCGGTGAGGTTCGTGAGCAGCGCAGCGCCGACGGCGATGCCGACGCCTCCCACCAGCAGGCTCAGGCGCGGCCCGCGACGACCAGTCAAACGCCCCGACAAAGGGGCAAAGACCAGGGTCGTGGCGGCGATCGGCAGGGTGTAAAGACCGGCGGTCAGGGCCGAATAACCGCGTATCTCCTGCAGGTACAGGGTATTCAAGAACAGGAATCCGCCGAGCGCCGCAAACGCGCAGACGGCGATTACGCTGGCGCTCGAGAACGGAACGCTGCGAAAGAAGCGCAGCTCCAGCAGCGGCTCGAGCCGTCGGGGCTCATACCGCAGAAGCGCCCCCACAGCCGTGGCGGCGAGCAACAGCAGACCGATGGTCTGCGGCGAGGACCAGCCCGCGGCCGGACCCTCGATGATCGCGTAGGTGAGCGCCGCGAGCGTCACGATCACGAGCAGTTGCCCTACTGGGTCCAGGCGCCGTGGGCGGGGCGCTTTGGACTCCGGCACGAACCGCAAGGTTAGCGCCACAGCAGCCACGCCGATCGGGATATTGATCCAGAAGATCGACCGCCAGCCGGCCGACTGCACGAGCGCGCCGCCGACAACCGGGCCCAGCGCCAGGCTGAGACCGACCGTCGCGCCCCACATGCCGATCGCCTGCGCACGCTCGCGCGCGTCGGTGAAGACGTTACGGATGATCGACATCGCGACCGGGTTGAGCATCGATCCGCCGACCGCCTGCATCATGCGAAAAGCGATCAGCCAGCCCAAGCTCGGCGCGAGGCTGCACAGCAGCGAGCCGAGCGTGAACACGCACAAACCGACCATGAAGACCCGCCGCCTGCCGAGCCGGTCGGCCATCGACCCGGACAGCATCAGCAGGCTCGCCAGCACCAGCGTGTAGGCGTCGACCGTCCATTGCAGACCGGATACGGACGCGTGCAGCTCGCGGCCGATCGACGGCAACGCCACGTTCACGATCGTGTTGTCCAACCCGACGATCAGCAAGCTCATGCAGCAGATCGCGAGGATCAGGCGTCGGCGCGCACGGGGGATCTCGCCGGGGGAGGTCACGCAAGCGACTTTAGGCGACACCGTAATGCCCCCGCCAGGAGTCGAACCTAGATCTACCGCTTAGGAGGCTGTGGTGTGGGGTGGGCAGGACCCGCCCGTTTTGTAGGCGGTTGCTGGGAATCGGGCGTTTGGGCCGATCGTGGATCGAGTCGGATTGGGGGCGATTTGGCTGGGTTTGGGCAGCGGAATGGGGCTGCTGCCCAAACGATTCCCTATGAAAGCTCGATGCCGTGTCGGTGTAGCCAGGTGCGAGTGCCCTCGATCAACCCCGGCAGTGCTTGGCGGAGGCGCTCGACCGCTGCGCGAACCTCCTCGGCATCGACATCCGGTGAGGCGTGCTCCAACCGGCCCTCCAGGACATAGAGCTCGTTTAGCAACTTCACCTGCACCTTCGTCAGCCCATCGTCGGCGACGATCGCCTCGAAGACCTGACTGGCGTGTGGGCGGCGGTGTGGGAGCAGACCGATCAGACGGGCGCCGGCACTGGCCTTGAGGATCTCGACATAGGCATTGAGCACAGCCGAATGATCGCCGGTGACAACCATCGTGCGATTGGCGTCACGAGGCTCGATGGAGTCGAAGGTGGCTCTCCATTCGGCCTTGTCGAGTTCGCCGCCGAAGCCCTCCTCGATCGCAAGGTCGAGTGCCTTGCGGTGCTTGTTGATCGCCTCGAAGAAACGCCCCAGCCGGGCCTGCTCGGCCGCGAACGCACGGCGGTCGATCCCTTCAGATGAGTGATCGCTCACCGAAGAGTCAACTCTTCGATCGCACGGGCCGCACCGGCCATCTGGCGGCGATGGGCACGGCGGGCGCGCACACGAATCGCGGACTGGCGCTCTCGCAGCAAGCGCCACTGTTCGTCCCGGTCGATGAGCACGCGCCCCTCGTCGAGGACTCGATCCAGAAGGAGAGGAGCCCGAGCATCCACCCGATCCAGATCGGCAATGTCAACGCGGCGGCCGCAGAGCTGCTCCAAGCGGACGGCCAGCTTGGCCGCCGCAAGAGGCCGATCGTCTGCGAACGAGATCAGCAGGTCGAGATCCGAGCCCGCGTCCTCGTCGCCTCTCGCCAGCGAGCCATAGAGCACGGCAAGGCGGACGCCATGCTCGGTCCGTAGTGCGCGACGAACGCTGGAGAGCAGCGGCCAATGAGCCCGGAGATACTCGCGCTCGCCCGACGCGAGACGCAGCCGCCGCGGTCCGCTCCGGGTGGCGTGCAGGGCTCCCAGGGCGACTGCCCGTCGCAGCGTACGCTCCTCGGCATCGAGGTCGGTCGCCAACTCCTGGAGCGCTCCCATGCTGGAGAGGGTACTACGGCGTATGTCCGTTACGGCCGCCGATCCAGACCGATGATAGCAATGCTCACCGCAAAACTCTGCGCGCCAAGCCTAACCTCATCGAGGTGGCGTTAGCGCATCAACCGCCGTCAAGTCGAATCTTGCTTGAAGGCCGGATACAGCCTCTGGCCAGACATAGTCCATCCTCATGGTTGAGAACATCGGGGATGCAGTCGTATCCCAGGTCCAGCCATGCCCCCGAAGTAGACCCACAAGTGGCGATGACTCCCCTACCAACCACCGACCCGCGTCGTAGTACACATAGGGGTATATCTGCGTATCATCGTCCCAGATCCAGGGAAGTTGCCCAAGCGGAACCTGAAAGCGCAGGATCTGGCCGGGCTGAATGATCTCTGCCTGCTCGGTGATTGGCAGTGACGCATACGCAAGCGCTTCCTCTGGCTCCGCCGGAGCGTAATCGACGTCGGGAAGCCGATTGAGGTTACACGCCCCAGCCATTGTAAATCCACCTCCCTGAGTATGGTGTCTCGACCGCAGGCGTCATTTGCCACATTGACTGCCATGTAGTTACCACGGGCACCGAGGTTCCAGTCGTTCCCGACACTCAGCCTGGCACGAGGGACACGAGCGCGAGCGTCGAGCTGTTCAAGCTGGGATGCATTGGCCTCGACGGTCATACCGGGCCGCCTAATAAACACAGTGCCAGCCGCGATTTCCTGCCCGCTGTCGGGATCTCGCGATCCGCGAATCAGACAGTGCACGGGATCTCCCCATTGAGGTGGATCAATTACGATGGCAAGGACGCGATGACCACTGCATTCGACGTAGACAGGATGCCACCCCAAATCAGTACCTGTGTACGGCTCAAGCTGCTGAACAAGTTCGGCCGGATCTGCTTGCGGCGCTCGTCCCCAGGCTCCCGGCTCAACTCCAACCAAGAGGAATGCATGACCACCGAAGACCCTCGCCGCTTGGTCTGGGTCGCGGTTTGCGAAGCCGATAATATGTCTTGCGAGGCCAGCCCTCCGAGGGAGAGTATTGAGATTCCACTCAAGCTTCCACTCGATCTCAGCTGTCTCGACTGCTCGGTCTGCTCGAAAGATCAGTTCAACGAGATCCCCGACGGGCATCTCTCCGAGGCCGTGTAGATATGGGTTGAACGTGGGCATGTCCACAAATCTAGTGGCAGACGCAAACGCACGCTGCCGTCGCCTTGGGCGAACTGCGAAACGGTCTGGCATCCGACTCGATGTAGCGCTCAGACGACGTATCCAAAGACACTCACGATCCATAAACTCGGAGCAGACAGGAGGCAAAGCCGACGCCTCCGATGCACGTAACGGCGGCGACCCGTCCGCAACAACTCCCGGCGCTGGAGCTGCCCGTAGCCCTTACGCGCCCTCGACTGCCGACTCGAGCATCCCCCTGAGTGCGGTTTTTGCGCTCGCGCCACCTCCGGGTCAATAGATCCAGCCGTCGGGTGGGGGGCCGGGTTTCCAGGTGCGCTCGATGCTGCCACCTTCTTGGTGTAGTTCTCGAGCGTAGTCGGTGAGTTGGTGGTGGAATGCGAGCTCGTGCCGTGGGTCGTCGGCGGTGGTGTCGATCCAGTCGCGCCAGACCACGAGTGCACAGGGTCTCGACGTGGCTTGTGTTGTCCCACCAGCCGTCCTTGAGGTGTGCCAGCTCTGTGGGGTAGCGCCCATGTAGAGCGACGATCGAGCCCCACATCCATACGCGCCAATGCGGGTCTCCGCCGAGGGGCTCGATCCATTGCGCTCGCCGGGCGGGGTCTTCAGCCTCGGCTGCGTAAGGGACGGCAGGAGCGGACCGGGTACGGGGCGGACGACCCTGTCCGCTGGCTGTGGCCTCAGCGATGCCTGTACTCCCCGGCCCGCAAGATCGCCTTGGTCTTATCCCAAACCACGCCGAAAGCTTGCATCCCTGCTCGGACGAGTGCTGAATGGGCAGCAATGTGCAGCAGAAAGCCTCAAACGGCCATGGGAACCTTGCCGCGAGCGGCTGAACCGCCCCGAACCAGCCCAATACCAGCACATTCCCCAGAAGTGCCCCCGCCAGGAGTCGAACCTGGATCTACCGCTTAGGAGGCGGTCGTCTTATCCATTGGACTACGAGGGCGTGCCGACGAAACCGCGCCGGTCCGAAGCGAAGGCTACCGGCGCTGCTCGCTCGCGCGAGCCGTCGCCTGGCTCATCGGCCCCTCACGACGCGCTCCAGCTCCTCGCCGGCAAGACGGTGCGTGATCCACTCGCGCATCGTGCTCGCGCCTAGACGCCGGTAGAAGCCGAGGGCCGGCTCGTTCCAGTCGAGCGCCGCCCATTCCAACCGCTCGCCGCCGCGCTCACGCACGCGCGCGGCAACCGCCGCGAGCAATGCCCGTCCAACACCCGTGCCACGGTAAGGCAGGCGCACGAACAGGTCCTCGAGCCAGATCCCCTCGCTCGCCAAGAAGCTTGAGAAGGTGGAGAAGAACAGCGCGTAGCCGACCGCGTCGCCCCTGCGTTCGGCGATCAGCGCCTCAGCCGCCGGGCGCTCACCGAACAGAGCCTCGCTCAGCCGCTCCTCGGTCGCATGAAGCTCGTGCTCGAGATGCTCATACTCGGCCAGCTCGCCGAACAGCTCCAGCAGCAGCGAGACATCGCGCGGCGCGGCCGGGCGGATGCTCGGCGCGGCGGTAACGTCCTCGGCGCCGGGCACGGCCATCAGGCGGTCGGTCGGTCGGGACGGTCGGGGTAGACCTCGTCGATCGTCACGAGCGGCGTATAGAGGGCGTCGGGGCCGATCGCCGCCCTGATCGCATCGCCGCCGCCCGCCAGACGGTCGAGCACGCTGATGACGCCCGCAACCGTCAATCCCTCGCTGCGTACACGCTCCACCGCCTCGATCGTCGATCCGCCGGAAGTGACGACGTCCTCGACGAGCAGGCAGCGCTCTCCGGCTTGCAGCAGCGGCCCCTCGATCCATCGTTGCAAGCCGTGCGCCTTGCGCTCTTTGCGCACGATGAACCCCTTCGCCGGCGGCGTCGGCGCCGCCAGCGCGGCGCACGCGACCGGGATCGCGCTCACCGGCACTCCGCCAACCGCGGTCGCACCGCACTCGCGCGCGTGCGCGGCGACCAGAACGCCGAGCGCCATAAAGGCCTCGGGCAGCAAAATCGCGCGCTTGGCGTCTACGTAGTAGGAGGCGCGCGCGCCACTCGTCAACGTCACCTCGCCGATCACCAGCGCGTGCTCGCGCAGCTCCTCGACGAGACGCTCGCGTGCGCGGACGGCATCGTCATTCCTATATACGGCCAGAGCGTCCACGTGGAGATCTAATCTAGCGATGTGCTCTCCCTACTCGCCGGCGTGATGCGCTTGGCCTCGATCATCATCTGCCTGATCGTAATCGCGTCGTTTGCGATCTTCGTGGTCAATCAGACAAGCAGCGCGTCCACGCACCAGCAGGAAGAAGTCAGTGGGCGGATCGCTACGAAGAAGGCTCCCACACATGAGAGCAGCGCGCACAAAACGATCGACAAAGCGTCGAGCGAACTGACGTCACCGTTCTCGGGCATCAGCTCGGGATGGAGCAGTCAGTGGGCCATCCGCAGCGCCAACCTGCTGCTCGCGCTGATCGTCTACGGCTTTGGCTTGGGCTTCCTCGCGCGCGCAATGCGCGTCCGCGCGTGAGACGCGTCTCACGCGTCCACCTTGATTGCGATCATTGGTTGTAGACGTCGACCGGCGTGCCCGTCTGCACCCAGGCGTAGATCGCCGGCGCGTCTGGGATCGGCACGCGCAGGCAGCCGTGACTGGCGGCGTAGGCCGGCACTTCGGCGTAGCCGTGGATCGCATAGCCGCGGATGAAGTAGTTGGAGTCGACCATGCCCTCACTGTTGACGCCGGGGGTCTTCTCATAGACGCGGAAACGCCCAAGCACGGTCGGGGTGGAAGGCTTGCCGGAGCTGATCGTGTAGAGCGTTCGCACGCGCCCGCCCGGTTCGATCTCCGCGAGCACCTGTTTGGTCAGGTTGGCCTCGACGTGGCGACCATCCTCGGGGTAGCGCACATGGAAGCTGCCCGCCCCGCGCGCGAGCAGCTCGAAGACCCGTCTGCCCGCGTAAGGCACTCGTTCGAGGCCGGTCATCTTGCGATAGGCGATCAGCGCGCGGGCGGTGCCTTCTTCGAACACACCGCTGAGCGGAACCGCGAAGTGCAGCACGTCGAGCTCTGACTGCAGCAGGCGCACCGACTGCCCCTGGGCGCCCGGTCCGAGATTGGCCTGGACGAAGCGCACGCCCGGCGAGCGGCCTCTGAACGCGACCTGCTGCGGCGTTGCGGGATGTGCCGCGCGCGCTTCTACGAGCCCCGGCGAAGCGCCGAGATAGTCGACATGAAACTGCCCCTCGCCGTTGCCGATCGCCTGCACGCTTACGGTCTTGTCCGTGACCTTGCGTCCTTCGCGATAGAAGCTCACGCTCACGGTCTGCCCGCCCACATACGGCGTCACGACGCCCCGCACCACGATGCGCCGCCCGACGAGCGCAAACGGTGGGCTACCGCCCACCTTCTGCAGCACGAGCTCGATGCGTCCGGCGGCCGGCGGCGGAGCAGGCGCAGGAGTTGGAGGTGAGGTAGCCACGGGCGGCGATTCGGCGAACGACGACGAAGGCACGGCCGCGAGGCAGGCGAATGCAGCACATGTCGCCGCCAACCGACCGGCTCTCTTCACGGCTCTACTCACACCCGTGATCTTATGCGTCCAGCCGGGCGAAACCAGTTGCGGGGCGAATCAGCCCGGCTCGTTTGCCGATAAGCGCAATCGCCCCGATCGCCAGCAGCGAGCCAACGAGGAGCACAGGCGTCTGCCAGCCCCACCCCTCGAGGCTCGCGAACGCCACCGAGTTGTTCAGCGAGTGGGCGATCATGCACGGATACAGCGAGCCGGTGAAGCGGTAAAGCAAGCACAGGCCAAAGCCGAGCCCCGCTAGCGGCACGAGGTCGAGCGTCGGCGCCGATCCGTAGTGGACCCCACCGAAAACGAGTCCTGTGATCAACGCCGCGGGGAGCGTTCCCCGCCAGCTGCGCAGCGCTGTGAAGATATAGCCGCGGAACAGGAGCTCCTCGCAGATCGGCGCGACCACGCATGTCAATGCCGCACTGAGAATCAGCAGCGCGGCGCCTTCGTTTGAGCCGAGCTGTTTGAGCAAAGTCTCTTCCTTGGGATGGAAAGCCACCGACCAGATCGCGCTGAAAACGACAAACGCGACCAGCAGCAGCACGATCAGACCGACGGCCCTACGCCAGCCGGCGGGCGGTCGGCGCAACCCAAACTGCCACGAGCTCACGGCCCGCCCACCGAGCTGCGCGCAGTAGACGGCCACGAGCACGAACACGACGTCTTGGACGGCCGTGTCGGCAATCGACAGGCCCGGTGGAAAGTGTTCGCTCGAAAGCTTCACCCCGAAGATCACGGCAGCCGGGATGTCGAGCACGAGGCCGGCCACCGACGCGAGCACGAGCGCACCGAACAGCGCCAGTCCGGCGCTCCACGCCGACCAGTCAGTATCGGGAGAAAGGGCGTGGTCATCCTGGCCCAACCTCCCCCGCGAAGCGTCCTGCGGCGGCTGCCCGGGCGGCCCCTGACCCAAGGGGCTCAAGGCGCTCTCCGCCATCGGACCGTCGATCGGTGTTGGCTCCACTAGGCCACCCAATGCCAGGTGGCGAACTGCGCGACGAAGAAAGCCATCAGCAAGGCCGAGGCGATCAGCGCACCCCTTTGCATGCGCGGACGCGCGGCCAGCCATGCGGCCAGCCAGATGCTCAGTGGAAACAGGACGACGAGAAAGCGCGGCAGCGACATCAGCGGCTGCGGCGCCACCGGGTAGGAGAGCGGCAGCGCGAGGGCGGCGATCACGTACGCACCGTAAGCGAGCGGGAGCAGACGCAGAACGCCCACGATCGCCGGGATCGCGGCGAGCAGGAAGGCAAGCAGCATCAGGTTGTGCCCAGCGTTGACGAACGGGCTGCCACCGGCGACCGGGAAGTAGACGTGCTGGCGCTGGAAAGACAGCAGCTGGCGTGCGCCCTGCCAGGCCGCCTGCATACCGTCCCACACACCTAGGTAAGGGCCAGCGAAGCGCCTGTCCCAGACGCCCTGCGCGTGAAAGGGCATCAGCGCATCGCCACCAGACAGCGCGAGATAGACCATATACGCGACGAGGCCCACCGGCACCAGCCCCATCCACAGGATGTCACGGCGTAACCGGTAACGAGGAGCGAACCGGCGGCCCCGTACGAAGTCGGGCATGCGGTCCTCGCGCGGTCCATACAGGTAGAGCGTCAGCACCGGCAGTGCGAGTACGAGGCCGGCGCTGCGCGTGGCGCCGGCCAGCGCGGCCAGCGCGCACGCGCTGGCCCAGCGTCCTTGACGGGCGCACCAGAAGACGCCTACCGACAAGGCGAGGTAGAGCGACTCGGAGTAGACCGCCGAGAAGTAGAACGCCATCGGGGCGAACGCGATGACGAGCACCGCCAGCCGGGCGACCTCGCCCGAAGCGAGATGTCCGGCCCGGGCAAGCTCGAGCGTTGTAAGGCGATGGATGCCGTACAGGGCAAGCGCAAAAGCGAGCAGTGAGAGGAGCACACCCGCGAGCACCGGCGGAAGGCCCGTGCCTGAGATCGCGCGCAAGCCGAGCGGGTAGAGCGGAAAGAACGCGGTGCGCGAGGACGTGTAGACCCCCAGATCGGGCCGGTAGCCGTAGTGCGCGATCACGAGATACCAGGAGGCGTCCCAGCGCGCCGCTGGAGCGGCAAGCAGGTTCCCGAGCCAACCGAAGCCCCGCGTCACTCCGGGAGGATTGAAAGCGCCCCGCACAGGCCCAAAGCCAAGCGCAGCGACCGTGCCGACTCCGGCCATCCACACGAGCAAGCGCGACGACCACAGCGCCCGCCGACTGTCGCGCACAGCTGCCATTCGCGCCGGATCCGCACGTAACCGCGCCCACCATCCCAACGCCGGTGCGACAGCGCGCGTTATGGGCGGCGTCGCGCCGGCAGGCGCGGCGTCCACGATTGGCGGGTACACAGCCCGACCCAGCGCTACGCGCTGTGTGCCCGACCCAGCGCTACGCGCTGTGTGCCCGTCGGCTGTGTCTGGGCTCATGGATGTAGGCACTATGGGTGTAGGCACGGGGTCGGCCTGGACGGACGGCACGCGTAGAGCGCCAGAGCAAAGCACACTTGCAGTGGACCGGGGGAAGCTTCGAGCGCGGTACTCTCGGCTGGCTCACGCTATGTCCAGGCAAGCACGACAGCGTCGGCGACGGCACAGCCGCGCCGGACCCACCCGGATGCTCCTCGTCGGCGGAGGAGTGCTGATGTGCGCGCTCATCGTCGGCGCGATCGCGGCGGTCGGCTACGTCCTGCACGTGGCCGGGACGGCGCCCGCGCTCAGGACGCTTCGTCCGATCCTGTCAGACGGCTCCTCGCAAGTGTTCGCCGCCAACGGCACGCGCTTGGGGTTCATCCAGTCCGACGACCTGCGCAGCCCCGTCGGCTGGAGCGAAATCCCGACCGATCTGAAGAACGCGACGGTGGCGATCGAGGACCAGCGGTTCTACAAGAACGATGGCGTCGACCTCACCGGCATATTTCGCTCGGCGGTCAAGGACATCACCCACGGCGCCGCCCTGCAAGGCGGCTCGACGATAACCATGCAGCTGATACGCAACCTGTATCTCGGGGGAGATCAGCACACGCTCAAGCAGAAGATCGTCGAGGCCAAGCTCGCGATCGATTACAACGAACACCACTCGAAGCGCTCGATCCTCACGAGCTACCTCAACAGCGTCCCCTATGGCACCGTCGGTGGGCAGACAGCCACGGGAGTGCAGGCCGCCGCGCGCATCTTCTTCGACAAGCCGGCCTCCGAGCTGAACCTCGAGCAGGCGGCGCTGCTCGCCGGCTTGCCGCAGGCGCCTTCGGAATACAACCCCTTCCGTGATCCCAAGGCAGCTCGGGAACGGCGCAACGAGGTACTGGTGAAGATGGCCGAGCTGCACTACATCTCAGCCGCACAGGCCTCCGCAACCGAGCGTGCGCCGCTGGAGGTGCATCTCGGCACGTTCTACTCCCAGCGCAGCGAACCGTTCTTCTTCGAATACGTCCGCGAACAGCTGCTCCACCGCTACGGCGCCAAAGCCGTGGAACAGGGAGGGCTGAAGGTGTATACGACGATCGACCTGCACAAGCAACGGCTCGCTCGCAAAGCGATCGCCGAGGTGCTCAACGAGCCTGAAGATCCTGCATCGGCGATCGTCACGATCGACCCGCACAACGGCGACATCGAAGCGATGGCCGAGTCGGAGAGCTATGAGAAGTCGCAGTTCAACCTCGCCGCCGACGGACACCGCCAACCGGGCTCGACGTTCAAGGCGATCGATCTCGCCGATGCGCTCTCGCGCGGGATCGATCCGAACAGCACTTACTACCTCTCCCACACGTTGGCTCCCGGATGGTTGCCCGGCTATCCGACCTACGAAGTAAAGACGTTCGAGGGCACCTCGTTGAACAGGTCGATCAACCTCGTCGATGCGACGCTTGCCTCCGACAACACCGTCTACGCCCAGCTGGCAGCCGACCTCGGCGAGCAGACGGTCACGCAGATGGCCTACAAGATGGGCGTCAAAACCCATCTCTCGAGCTTCCCGGCGGAAGCGCTCGGCGGCCTGACCCTCGGCGTAACACCACTGGAAATGGCCGACGTCTATGCCACCCTCGCCGATGGCGGCTGGCGCAACCGCCCGATCGCGATCACCAAGGTCGTGTTCCCCGACGGTCACGTCGACAGCAATTGGGGGACGCCCCACCGGGTGAAGGTCCTCTCAGAAGGCGTCGCCGCCGAGGAGACGAACATCCTCCATCAGAACGTCGAGAGCGGCACCGCGACGAAATCCGCGATCGACTGCCCGACGGCCGCCAAGACGGGGACCACCAGCGAACTGGTCGACGCGTGGCTGGACGGATACACGCCGCGCTATGCGACGGTCGTGTGGATGGGCTATCCGAATAAACGCGTCTCGATGACCGACGTTCACGGCGAGCCGCAACAGGGCGGGTATCTACCCGCGGAAATCTGGCACGACTACATGGCAACGGCCACCGAAGGCCAATCGTGCGTGCCGTTTCCCGAGCCGAAGGAACCGATCTCATATCAGCCGTTCTTCGGCAAGTACGCGAGCACAGGCCACCTGGAAACGAGCCGGCCGTTGGAAACGAGCACTTCGAGTGAAGCCCCGCCCAAGAGCAAGCCTCACTCCGGCGGCGGTCCGGCAAACGGGGGCGCGAGCGGCGGGGCGCCGACCGAAACAGGAGCTTCCACGCCACGCGCGAAGACACCAGCCGGGCCTGCACTGCCACCGACACCGGGGGAGGGAGGCGGAGGACCCCCGGCAGCCGGCGGCAAAGGAACTGGTGGAGCTGCGCCCGGCTGATCGAGACATACGCTTCGCTCGCGCGCAGTCCACGCCTCCCTCGCGAGCCATACGCTGGTAGGTTTGATTCGAGCTTTTTCGAAAACTAAGGGTCGCCTGTACCTCAGGTAAGGCGCCCGGACAGGATGCGGTTTCGTGGCAAAGGAAGACAAGGTCGAATTCGAGGGCGAGGTGATCGAGGCGCTGCCGAACGCGATGTTCCGCGTGAAGCTCGACAACGATCACGTCGTGTTGGGCCATGTCGCCGGCAAGATGCGGCGCTTCCGCATCCGCATCCTCCCCGGCGACCGCGTCCGCTGCGAGCTCTCACCCTACGATCTGGACCGCGCCCGCATCGTCTACCGCCACCGCTGAAGGCGGCCGTTCCGCGACGATCTGTTGGACGATCGGAGATCTCTTTGATCTACGATCGGTCCTCGATGCTCGACGTGATGGCCGATCCCGGACGATCGGTGGCACGCCTGCTGGCCGATCCTGGATGATCGGTGAGTGCGGCGCATCTCATCCACGGCCCGACCGCCTTAGGGTTCGTCGCTCCATGGAGCGCTCCCTGATCGAATCCATCGCCGCCGAGCTGGCGACCACAACGGTGGGGCCGGGGTCGCGGCTGCTGCGCGGGATCGGCGACGACGCGGCCGTGGTGCGCGCCCGTCCGCTGTGCGTGACCTCGGTGGATGCGATGATCGATGGTGTTCACTTTCGTTTGCGCGAAGGGTGGGCCACGCCCGCAGAGGTGGGTCGTCGCGCCTTGGCGGGCGCGCTGTCGGACCTGGCCGCGATGGGGGCCGATTCGGGCGAGGCCTACCTGGTGCTGGGCATCCCCACCGGCTTCTCCGAGCGGCAGGCGCTCGAGCTTGTGCGTAGCGCGCGCGCGCTGGCCGACGAAACAGGCACGGCAATCGCCGGCGGGGATGTGGTCGCGGCGCCGGCATTGACGGTGGCGGTCACGGTCATAGGCTGGGCTGGCGGGGAGGAGGATCTCCTCGGGCGCGACGGCGCTCGCACGGGCGACCTCCTCGGCGTGACCGGCCGCCTGGGCGGAGCGGCCGCCGGGCTGGCAGTCCAGGAAGGGAAGGCGACAAAGGGACCGCATACGGAGACGGTGCTCGCGCGAATGCGCACGCCGATCCCTCGCCTTAAAGAGGGTCGTGCGCTGGTAAGGGGAGGCGCAAGTGCGCTGATCGACCTCTCCGACGGCCTCGCGACCGACGCGGCGCATCTCGCTTTGGCGAGCGGCGTGTGCCTGCGGGTTGATCTGCAAACACTTCCCGTCGAGCAGGGCGTGCGGGAGACCTGCGACGAGCTGAACATACCGGCGTGGCAGTTGGCGGCCGTGGGCGGGGAAGATTATGAGCTGTGCTTCTGCGCGCCGGCGGAGCATCGCGTGCAGGTCGAGCACGCGCTACGCGAAGTCTCCGACGTAGGAATCACTTGGATCGGTCGGGCGATCGAAGGTCCACCCGGGCTCTCGCTGGTGGACGACCGCGGCGAGGAAGTCCACTTGGCGGGGTTCGAACACCGCTGGTGAGAGACCGCTCGCAGCGCTCGCGTCGGCCCCGTCACTCCGGTGGGGGGCGCCTCGCTACCGCCGCATCGTCGACTCCGTTCCACCCAGGGATCCTGGGCCCGCGTATGAGAGCGGCCCGCGAATCGTGATCTCATCGCGACTATCCGTCCCGGAGCCCGGCGGGAGCGCCGGATGGGAGCGCAGCACGAGCATCACGCCCGCCGCAGCGCAGCCGAACGCGACGCTCCACGCCAACGCCTCCCATACCCCTACGTGGCCGCCGGCGAGCAGCAGGACGGCACTCCACGCCAGCTCACCGGGGCTGAGTCCGAGCCGATCGACATAGAAGGAGACGAGCAGGGCCAGCGGAAGCAGGGCCAGAGCCACTACGACGAGTCCCGTAAGACGGCCGGTGCGGCGACCGATCGCCGACGAGGAGTCCGTCAGCAGCCACAGGTGCGTGGCCGGAAGCAGCAGCAGTGCGGCGACCGGGTTGAACATCCAAACGACGAGGCAGGCGACGAGCAGCACGAGCAGCAGCGCCACGCCGGCCGCCTCGGTGTCCACCACGTTTACGTCCAAGCCGAGACGCCGGACGAGCGCGGGCCAGAGCAGCCACGCTAGCGCCAGCACCAGCGCCACGGCGAGCACGACCCTCACGGCGAAGCCGTCGAACGGCAGCGCTCCCGGCGTGACAGGCTCGGCCGGCGCGGTGCCGATGACACCCGACCACCCCAGCAGGCAGACGAACAGTGCCGCAAGGAGGAAGGGAAACGCGCAGCTGAGCGTCCATAGCAGCCACTGCGCAACCGGCTCGCGGCGGCGGCGTAGCCGCGCGAGCCCGTCGACGGCAAGCAGCAGCGGCGCCAACAGCAACGCCAGTACAAGCAGTCGCAGGGTCCATGCGGGGATCGTCTTGTGTCGTGTCACCAAGCCTGTCTGCATGCTGGAGGAGATGTCGGGGGCGGCGTCGAGCGCGTCCACCGCACTCAGCACAGCGCGGCCGAAGCCTTCCAGCCGTTCCCGGCTCACCGGCACGCGAGCGGAGGGCCCGCGTTCACCGCTGCTCTGCACGAGCACGGCGGGCAAGC
Organism: Solirubrobacteraceae bacterium; assembly: GCA_036501315.1. Classification (GTDB taxonomy): domain Bacteria; phylum Actinomycetota; class Thermoleophilia; order Solirubrobacterales; family Solirubrobacteraceae; genus Palsa-744. Next base: position 105,532 of record DASYAM010000043.1, on the reverse strand, counting down.
CGCTCGCATCGAGTGGCCCCGCTTCGCTCACGGTCAGGGGAAACGCGAGATGGGCGAGCTGGCCGATCACGCTCGGCGCACCCGGGTTCGACCCCGTCTCCGCCGCGATCGCGCCCGAGACGGTGCGCGCCAAGCGATCCGAGGCGGAGCCGAAGCCGTCCGAATAAGGCGTCACGAACGGCGGGTGCTCACCCGTGCCCGCCAGGTCACCCAACACGATCGCGGCGTCGAACGGGCCGTGGGCGGTGGCGGCGAACTCGGCCGCCCCCGCATCGCCGCCGCTTCCGCCGCTCGTCGATACGAGCACGATCTTGCGCTTGGTCTCGCGAGCGGCGAACACGCGCGCGAGCTCGAGCAGAGCAGCCGTAGCCGACAACTCGGCCTCGGAAGAGGACCCACCCGCCCCGGCCGCGTCGCGGTGGGCGAGGATCACGATTGGCCTCGTGCCGGTGGAGCCGGGCCGCTGCGCAACCACGTTCGTCAGCGAGCGCTCACCGTCGATCGTTTGCGCGTCGAAATGGGTCGTGCTTACCGAGAAGCCTCCGCCGGCAGTTCCGCCGAGACCTTCGAGCGTTCGCGCGACATACCTCGCGAGCGCTTCGTCGCCGGCGCTGCCGGGGCGACGATCGGGGAATTCGACGGCCAGACGCTGCAGTTCCGCATACGCCTGGGCGCCTTCGAACGCGTCGGGCGCAAGCGTGGAGGTGAGCGCGGACGGACGCGGGGTCAACGAGAAGGAGGCGACTGCCAGGACGAGTACGAACGGCAGGAGCGCCACGCGGTAAAGGCGTGTGTTGAGCACCGCTTGAGACCTTAGGGTGTATCTCGGTTGGGCCGCACGTCTGGTACGGCCGACCCAGCCGTCCGGGCTGTGTGCCCCCTTCGTGGGGCTTTGTCCTCGGGCTCGACATGGCACCCACCATGCCTTTGCCCTTGCGTCCGCGCCCCACTCGCTCCTCGACCGCCCCAGCCGCACATCCCAACCGAGATACACCCTTATCCCGGAGGTCACCCAAGATCGCGCGTGGCCTGCGGGGCGCGCCGCTCCTTCTCAAGCACGTTTCTTAGGTATCGTGCGGCCGCGTGCTCCAGCCCGTCGCCGTAGGAACGAAGACGCTTGCCGACTACACGCACATCTGCGGGCGTGAGCTGATCGACGAGATTCGCGAGCTGGCGGAGCCTTTGCAGGGCAGTAGGGTCGTGCACATCTCGGCGACGGCCTTCGGCGGAGGGGTCTCGGAGATCCTCTACACGCTCGTGCCGCTGATGCGCGACGTGGGGTTGGATTGCGAGTGGCAGGTGATCTACGGCCGCGAGGAGTTCTTCAACGCGACCAAGCTCATGCACAACGCCCTACAGGGAGCGCCTCAGGATCTCGATGAGCAGCAGTGGGCCACGTGGCGGCAGTACAACGAGATGAACGCACGCGAGCTGTCCGACGGCTGGGACGTGTGCCTCGTCCATGACCCGCAGCCGGCCGCGCTGTACGGGCTGGTACCGGAGAAGGCGAAGGGCTGGCTGTGGCGCTGCCACATCGATCTGTCGACCCCCAACCCAGAGACGATCGCCCAGCTGCTGCCCTACATCGAGAACTACCCCGAGTCGCTGTTCCACATGCGCGAGTACGTGCCCGCGGGGATGCACGGCAAAGTCAACGTCGTGCCACCTGCGATCGACCCGCTCACACCGAAGAACATGGCGCTCTCGCCCGAGGACGCCGCGTTCGTATGCGGGCAGTTCGGGATCGACGTGGACCGGCCGCTGATCTGCCAGGTCTCGCGCTTCGACCCGTGGAAGGACCCGCTCGGGGTGATCGACGCCTATCGCCTAGTCCGGGAGTCAGTGCCGAACGTGCAGCTCGCACTGGTCGGCTCGATGGCCTCCGACGACCCCGAGGGCTGGGACTTCTTCAACGCCACGATCGCCCACGCGGACGGCGATCCCGACATACACATACTCAACAACTTCAACAACGTCGGCGCGATCGAGGTCAACGCGTTCCAATCGCACGCCGACGTGGTCGTGCAGAAGTCCACGCGCGAGGGCTTCGGCTTGACGGTCGCCGAGGCGATCTGGAAGGCAAAGCCGTTCATCGGCGGCAACGTCGGCGGCATCCCCCTGCAGATCGAGAACGGGGTCACCGGATATCTCGTCTCGAGCGCCGAGCAGTGCGCCGCCCGCGCCCTGGACATCCTTAAGGACCCAGCGCTCGGCAAGGCGCTCGGCAGGCGCGGCAAGGAGCACGTGCGCGCGCACTTCCTCACGCCGCGCTACCTGCGCGACTATCTGCGCATCTTCCACGAGCTTCGCGACGCACGATGAGACCGTATGACGACGCGGGCGCGCAGGCAGGCGCCGTGTGCGCCGGGAGAGGATGAGATGAGCGAGGGGCCGGCGCAGCGGACTCCGCTGGTGCTGGTGAGCAACCGCGGGCCGGTCACGTTCCACGCCGGGGGGGAGGTCCAGCGCGGCTCCGGCGGGTTGGTGACGGCGCTCACCGGCCTGGCCTCACACCGCGAAGCGATCTGGATCGCCTCGGCGATGTCCGAGCACGACGCCGAGGCCTCCCGCTCGCATCAAGGCCAGGCGTTCCCGGTGAGGTCGCCCGCCGGCGGTGAGTTCCAGGTGCGCTTGGTCGTGAGCGACCCGCAGGCGTATGACCGCTTCTACAACGTGTTTGCCAACCCGATGCTGTGGTTCATTCAGCACTACCTGTGGGACCTGTCCAACGCGCCGGACATCCGCCGCGAGGAGATCGAGGCGTTTGAGTTCGGCTACAACGCGGTCAACGAAGACCTCGCACGAGCCGTCGTGGAGGAGCTCGAGGGGATGAGCGAGCCGGTCGTGATGGTGCACGACTATCACCTGTACACGCTGCCCGAGCTGGTGCGCAAAGCGCGTCCGGACGTGTTCCTGCACCATTTCGTCCACATCCCTTGGACGCAGTCCGATGCATGGCGGGTACTGCCAACGCGGATCCGCGAGGAGATCTTTACCGGCCTCCTGGCGAACGACATCATCGGCTTCCACACCCGTTCATACCGGCGCAACTTCCTGCAGTGCTGCCGCGACCTGATGGACCTCGAGGTGGACTTCGAGCGCGGGCTCGTCCGATTCGGCGAGCGCGAGGTGTGGGTGCGGGCCTACCCGCTGCCGATCGACCACGAGGCGACGCGGCTGATCGCGCAGAGCCCGCGCGTGAGCGAGTTCGAGCGAGAGCTGCTGCACCGCCGCCGAGACTTCCTGATCCTGCGCGTCGACCGCGCCGACCTGAGCAAGAACGTGCTGCGCGGTTTCTCCGCATTCGATCTATTCCTCGAGCAGCACCCCGAGTTCTCCGAGCGCGTGACGTTCATCGCCCAGATGATGCCCTCGCGCACCGATGTGCCTCAGTACGCCGAGTACCTCGAGCGGATCGAGGCGCTCGTGGCGGTCGTCAACCACCGCCACGGTACGCCGGATTGGATGCCGATTCAGCTGAAGCTGCGCGACGATCTCGACGAGGCGATGGCAGCATACAAGCACTACGACGTGCTGCTCGTCAACGCGATGTTCGACGGCATGAACCTCGTCGCCAAGGAGGGCCCGATCGTCAACGAGCGGGAGGGGGTGTCGATCCTCTCGGAGAACACCGGCGCGCACGAGGAGCTCGGTGAGTACGCGCTGTCGGTCAACCCGTTCGACATCCAGGAGCTGGCGAACTCGATCTACGCGGCGCTGACGATGGAGTCCTCGGAGCGAGGCCGGCGCGCGGAGGGGCTACGCGAAATCGTCACGTCCAGAGACCCGGGCGACTGGATCGATGAGCAACTGGCCGATATCCACGCGAAGGGGCGCACGGGTTAGGGCTGTCTCAAAACCGCGAGCCGCTATCATCGGCCGCTGCTGATGACCCTGCCCGCGCCGACATACGATCTGATGCTGCTGCTCGACCCACAGGCCGAGGAGGACACACGTACGAAGATCGTGGCCGACACCCGCGCCACGATCGAGGCGCAGGGCGAGTTCCTGCGTCATGACGAGTGGGGGACTCGGGCGCTGACCTATCCGATCGACCGTAAGGCGAACGCCGAGTATCACCTGCTGCAGTTCCACGCACCGGCGGGAGAGTTGCTTAGCGGCCTCGATCGAACGCTGCGCATCACCGACGGCGTCATCCGCTTTCGGATCATCAAGCTGGCCCCGGGTGTACCGGACGCGCCCGACGTGCACGCCGTGCGACGCGTCGAGGAGCCCACGGCCGACGTCGCGATCGACGAGCCCCCAGCCGAGATCGCGGTCGGCGAGCTCGCATAGCTTCCTGCGACGGTTACGCAGGGCTCATCGAGGGTAATAAAATCGTCCGATGTCCTGGGCTGAAGACATGAGCGATCCGACGACCAGCAGGACCGATGTGCTGCGTGCGTCGCCGCCGATGTTCGAATCGAGGCTGCTCGACGCGCTTTCACGGGTGCATCCAGCCGTGCCGGTGGCAATCTTTGCACCCGCGATCGTGCTCTTGACCGCGTGGGGCCTGGAGAGCGTGAGCGTGGGGGCAACGGCCGGCTTGATCGTGGCTGGCTACGCGCTGTGGACGCTGTTCGAGTATTGGCTGCATCGGATCGTGTTCCACTTCGAACCACAGGATGGGTTTGGCGCGCGCCTGCATTGGATCATCCACGGCATCCACCATGACCACCCGAACGACCCTCTGCGCCTGGTCATGCCTCCTGCCGTGAGCCTGCCCTTGGGCGCCGTCGTGTTCGGCGTGCTGTTCGTGATCTTTGGCCACCGCTACGCCCCGGCGCTGGGAGCGGGATTCTTCGCCGGCTACCTGATCTACGACATGCTGCACTACTACCTGCATCACTTCCGCCCGCGTGGACGGCTCGGCAGGATGCTGCGCGAGCGGCATATGCGCCACCATTTTCAGGACGACACCCGCGGTTTCGGGATCAGCGCCCCCTACTGGGACGAGGTGTTCCGCACCTCCTCGCGCAATAAGAGCGCGCCGCGCTCCTCGCAATAAGCGAAGTCCGAGCGGCTTGCCGGGCATATCTGCGCGATACCGCCCGCAGCCGTCTCTAGACTCGCGGGTGGCTTCGGGCACACAGAGCCCCGAGAAATACAGACGAAAGGAAGAACCGTGGCCGCCACAAACATCAACCGGGTCGTGATGACCGGCAACCTGACCGCCGATCCTGAGCTGCGCTCGCTGCCGAGCGGCATGTCGGTGTGCAGCCTGCGCATCGCGTGCAACACGCGCCGCAAGGATGGGAGCTCGGGCGAGTGGGTTGACAAGCCCAACTACTTCAACGTCACCGTATGGGGTGCGCAGGGCGAGAATGCGGCGCGCTACCTGGCCAAGGGACGCCCTGTGGCGATCGACGGGCGCCTGGAGTGGCGGGAGTGGGAAGCACAGGACGGGACAAAGCGCCAGGCAACCGATATCATTGCCGACTCGGTGCAGTTCCTGGGTTCGCGCGAGGATCCCTCCGGTGGAGGTGGATTCGCCGGCAACGGAGCATCCAAAGGCAGCGACATCCCCGTCAACGAAGGGGATTTCCAGCCCGCACCTGTCGGTAGCGCCGCTGCCGACGACATTCCGTTCTAGCCATTCCGTCCCAGTACAGCGAGGTACCAGTGTCCTTCATCGCAGCTCAGCAGCTCACGTCTGACCGCACCAGCGGCGGAGGACTCTGATGGCAAAAGCGCGCGGGCGCGGCAAGCCGGTTCGCCGCCGGGACAAGAAGGGTGGTCCCGGCAGCGGCCGGCGCAAGCCGTGCCAGCACTGCCGCGACAAGGTCGAGCAGGTCGACTACAAGGATGTCGCGTCGCTGAAGAAGTTCATCTCCGAGAAGGGCAAGATCCGCTCACGGAGGATCACTGGCTCGTGCCGTCGCCATCAGGCGCAGATCGCCCGCGCTGTCAAGCGCGCTCGCGAGCTGGCCCTGTTGCCCTACGTCAATGAGGGCGGCCGCGACGACAACCCCCGCCGTGAACGCGGCGACCGCGACCGAGACAGGTAGTCGAGCGATGCCCGAAGCCATCCTTCTCAAGGACGTCGAGGAGCTCGGCGAGCAGGGCAAGGTGATCGACGTCTCGAAGGGTTACCTGCGCAACTACTTGATCCCGCGCCGCCTCGCCCAGCCCGCGACGAGAGGCGCGATCGAAGTGATCCGTCAGCGCCAGGAAGCGGCTGAGCGCGCGGCGCGCCAGGCAATCGAGAAAGCCCAGGAGAACGTCAATCTGCTGAACCGGACCGTCCTTACGATCCCGCAGCAAGCGGGCGCGGACGGCCGCCTGTTCGGGTCGGTGACCGCACAGGACATCACGACGGCGATCCGCGAAGCGCGCGGGCTGAAACTCGACAAACGCAATGTGCACATGCCCGAGCCGATCAAGAACGTCGGCACCTACATGGTCGTCGTCGAGGTGGTCGATGGCGTGACTGCGACCATCAAGACAATGATCGTCGCCAAGAAATAATCAGTCCCTCCGCCGGCGCCTCTGCGAACATGTGTTCGTGGAGAGTGAATTAGTCCGAGATAGCGGGGAGACCACGGCGGCCGAGACGACCGTCGATCTACACTCGGGCAGGCCATGAGCGCGGTTGCGACTGCCAATGGCGCGGGGAGCCTCCAGGGAGGCGCGATCGCGCCACCGCACAATCTCGATGCCGAGCAGTCGGTGCTCGGTGCGATCCTGCTGTCGGATCGCTCGCTATATGCCCTGGTGATCGAAGAGGGACTACGCGCGGACGACTTCTATCGCGAGCGCCACGGGCGGATCTACGAGGCGATGCTCGCGCTGTACAACGAGTCCGAGCCGGTGGACGTGCTGACGGTCACCGACCGCCTGCGCCAGATGGGCAAGCTCAAAGATGTCGGTGGAGCCGCGGCTGTGGACGAGCTCACCGGGGTTGTACCGGCCGCCGGACACGCACGCCGCTACGCGCAGATCGTGCGCGAGAACGCGCTGCTGCGGCGTTTGTTGAAGGCGTCGTATGAGATTCAGGAGAGCGTGCTCAGCCACGAGGCGGCGCCGCGCGAGCTGGTGGAGCAGGCTGAGAAGGCGATGCTCGAGGTCGCCCGAGACGACCGCCAGCAGGACTTTCGCGCAATCGAGGAGGTGTTGCACGAGGAGCTCGACAAGCTGCATCGACTGTCGATCGAAGGCACCTCGCTGACGGGCACGCCGTCTGGGTTCAAGGACTTGGACGAGATCACCGGCGGGTTTCAGCCCGGCAACCTGATCATCATCGCCGCTCGCCCCGCGATGGGCAAGAGCGCGCTCGTATGCAACATCGCCGAGAACGCCGCGGTAGAGCACAACAAGCCGGTGGCGCTGTTCTCTCTGGAGATGGCCGAGGCCGAGCTGGCCCAGCGCTTCGTCGCGTCCCAGGCGCGGATCAAGGGCGAGGAGCTGCGCAAGGGACGCGTGGCCGAGCAGCGCTGGCCGAAGATCCTGGGCGCCTCGCAGCGCCTGGCGGCGGCACCGCTGTGGGTGGACGACTCGAGCGACGTCGGGATGCTCGAGATCCGTGCAAAGGCCAGGCGATTGCACAGCCAGTGCGAGGGCGGACTGGGGCTGATCATCATCGATTATCTGCAGCTGATGCGCACCGATAGCCGCTACGACAGCCGCGTGACAGCCGTGGGCGAGCTCAGCCGCGGGCTGAAGATCCTCGCGCGCGAGCTGGGAGTGCCTGTGATCGCACTGTCGCAGCTGAGTCGCGCGGTGGAGACGCGTCCCGACAAGAAGCCCCAGCTGTCGGATCTGCGCGAGAGCGGAAACCTCGAGCAGGACTCCGACCTCGTGATGTTCATCTACCGCGACGAGTACTACAACGAGGACTCCGAACGGCCCGGCGAGGCGGACCTGATCATCGCCAAGCATCGCAACGGCGCGGTCGGCAAAGTCACGCTCACGTTTCAGAAGGAGTACCCGAAGTTCATGAACTACGCCGGGGAGCACTACGCGCAATGAGCTGCCCGCTCGGCGAATGCGATGGGAGTGGGTTCGTGGTGGATGAGGCTACGAACACCGCTACGGACTGCCACTGCCGGGCCGGTCGCATCGCGACGGCTCGGACCAAGAGCCTCGCCGGGCGGATACCGCGCAGATACGAGGGCGTCTCCTTCGATCGCCCCCCGGTCAGCGACATCGCACGGACCGCGCCCGATCAGATGCAGTCAGTTAGGCGCTACGTGCGAGCGATCGAGCAGAACCTCGACTCCGGCAAAGGGCTGTGGATCCAGGGCGACGTGGGGACCGGCAAGACGACGCTGGCGATGCTCGTCTCCAAAGCGGCGCTCGACGCGGGCAGGTCGGTTGCGATCTATTCCCTCCCGCGCCTGCTCAACCTGCTGCGCGAGGCGATGGACTCAGACGAGGGCAAGCTCGACTTCCTCGACCGGCTCACCGCTGTGGACCTGCTGCACATCGACGATCTCGGCGCCGAGAACCGGACCGACTGGGTGCTGGAGCAGCTTTACTCGATCGTCAACGCCCGCTACGAGGCCGAGCGGGCGATCGTGGCGACGACGAACCTAATGCCAGACGAGCTCTCCGAGCGGCTGGGGTCGCGCACCGTCTCGCGGCTGGTGGAGATCTGCGGCGATCTGATCCCGCTGTTCGGCGAGGACAAGCGGCGCGAGTTCCGCGCCGAGGCGCGTTCGGCCTGAGGCCCCGAACCGTCCCCGGCCCTCGTACACTCCTACAGCTATGCCAGGCATCGTGATAGTCGGCGCCCAGTGGGGCGACGAGGGCAAGGGAAAGATCACCGATCTGCTCGCCGAGCGGGCGGATGCGGTGGTGCGCTTCCAGGGCGGCAACAACGCCGGGCACACGATCGTGCGTGGCGACGTCGAGTGGAAGCTCCACCTGATCCCCTCCGGCATCCTCTACCCAGGCAAGCGCTGCGTGATCGGCAATGGCGTAGTAATCGATCCGAAGGTCCTGATCGAGGAGCTTGACGCGCTGCGCGCGCGGCGTGTTGACGTGAGCGGGCTGCGGATCTCGGCCAACGCACATCTGATCATGCCCTACCATCTGCTGCTCGACTCAGCGGGCGAGACCAAACTGGGGAGCCGCCAGATCGGCACCACGCGCCGCGGTATCGGCCCCTGCTACGCGGACAAGGCGGCCCGGCTCGGCATCCGCGTGCAGGACCTGCTCGACGAGAAGATCCTGAAGAAGAAGATCGTCGCCGCGATGGAGCCGAAGCGGTTGTCGCTGCGTCCGTTCGAGAAGGATCCGACGCTCGATCTGCACGCGATGACCGAGGAGTATCTGACCTACGGGCACCGCCTGGAGCAGCACATCGCCGACACGGCGAAACTGATGTGGGAGCTGCTCGACGACGACAGGAAGGTCATCTTCGAGGGAGCGCAGGGGGCGATGCTCGACATCGACCACGGCACCTATCCGTTCGTCACCTCCTCAAACCCGCTGTCAGGCGCGGCGACCGTGGGGACGGGCGTAGGGCCGAAGGACCTCAACGAGATCTGGGGGGTTTCCAAGGCATACACGACACGCGTGGGCGCCGGCCCATTTCCGAGCGAGCTGCACGACGAGATGGGCGAGACGATCCGCAAACGGGGAGGCGAGTTCGGCACGACCACGGGGCGTCCGCGGCGAACGGGCTGGCTGGACCTCGTCGCACTGCGCTACGCGGCCCGTCTGAACACGCTCACGGCGATGGTGATCACCAAGCTGGACGTGCTCTCAGGCTTGGACCGCATCGAGGTATGCACAAGCTATCGCGGCGCCGAGGGAGCGCAGTTCGATGATTTTCCCTACCACCAAACCGTCCTCCACCACACGACGGCCGAGCTGACCGAGCTGCGTGGGTGGACGGAGGATCTCGGCGAGTGCCGTACGCTCTCAGACCTGCCTGACGGCGCGCGCGAGTACCTGCAGTTCATCGCCGAGCAGGTCGGGGCGCCGGTGACGCTCGTGGGGGTGGGACCGGGACGTGATCAGGTGGTCTGGACCGAGGCCGGCCTGCAGACGCTCGTTGCTGGTGACGGCTCGCCGTCGCCCGCGCCTTCTCCTGCGTGAGAGACCCTGAGCCATAGCGCCGCAGGACCGCCGGCGACGATGGTCACACCCGCCCGGAGATTGGCTCTTGCGGTTCTCTCTAGATGTGTTTGGGTTTATACGGAGCGCCCTTTGGACGGGGCTTGCCCCCCGGGAAGGCGAGACGTAGGATCGTGCGATGCACGGTGCCCAGCTGCTTGTGTAGAGGCCCAGTGTTGTAGGGCAGGCCATAACGGCGGCAGACGTCGCGCACGCGCGGCGCGATCTCGGCGTAGCGGCTGGACGGCATGTCGGGGTAGAGGTGATGCTCGACCTGGAAGCTCAGGTTGCCCGCAAGCAGATGAAATAGAGGTCCGCCGTCGATGTTCGCGGACCCCAGCAGCTGGCGTATGTACCAGCCGCCGCGCGTCTCCTCGGCGACCTCCTCCTGGCTGAAGGTATAAGTCTGGTCGGGAAAGTGACCGCAGAAGATGATCGAGTAGGCCCAGACGTTGCGAACTATGTTCGCGGAGAAGTTGGCCGCCAGGGTCGCCTTGAAGCCGCGCTCGGCCGAGCGCCGACGCTCAGACGGCGAGCTCGGGCGCCCACTCGCCACAGCCGCGACGGCCGCCGAGAGCAGCGGAAAGGCGATGTAGTCCTTGACGATCTGCCGGCGCGCCTTCACGCCGATCGCCTTGAGCTCTCCGATCACCTGCGCCTTTGACTTCTCACCGGAGTGGATCGCGTCGAAGTTCAGGTCGTGCAGCGCCACGCCCCACTCGAAGAACCCCATCAGGATCAGGTTGTAAAGCGGCTGCAGCAGGTAAACAGGATGCCAGCCCTGATGTGGGTCGATCCGCATGATCTCATAGCCCAGGTCACGATCCTTGCCGCGAATGTTGGTGAACGTGTGGTGCTCGTAGTTGTGCGAGTGTCGCCAGGCGTCGGCCGGCGAGGCCGTGTCCCAATCCCAGTTCTGGGAGTTGATGTCCGGATCGTTCATCCAGTCCCATTGACCGTGCATCACGTTGTGGCCGATCTCCATGTTCTCGAGGATCTTGGCCACCGACAGCGCCGCCGTGCCGCCGGCCCACAGCGGCTTGTAGCGCGCGCCGAGGAGCATCGCACGGGCGGCGAGCACTAGCCGGCGGTGCAGCTTGATCGTGGAGCGGATGTAGCGCGAGTCGCGATCGCCAAGGCAGGCGTTGACCTCGTCGTGGATCGCGTCGAACTCGCGGCCGATCTGCTCGATCTGCTCGGGGGTGAGACGCGCGAGCGGGCTTTCGCTCTCGTCGAACGCGGTCTGCGATCTGGGCCGGGTCGGGCTTGGGCTCGCGGGGGACGCGGTGCGCGGCGGGGGACCCTCGACCTCGTTGAGTCTCATGGCGGTGGACGGGCTATGGGTGGCAGACATTTCGATTCCTCCGTTCGGGGGGCTTCTAGAGCTCGATCTCGACCGCGCCCTCGGGCGCGTTGATGCAGGTGCGCAGCATCTCTCCGGGCTGTCCGTGCACGCGGCCGGTGCGCAGATCGCGCACCTGTCCGGATCGCAGGCGACCTACGCACGTGTGGCAGATACCCATGCGGCAGCCGTAGGGCAGCTTGACTCCTGCTTCCTCGCCGGCGATCAGGATCGGCTGCTCCCCGTCGCTGCTTGCCTGGACACCGCTCGAGCAGAAGTCGATCGTGCCGCCCTGGCCGCGCTCGCCGTCGCCGACGTGGGTGTCGGGTTGAAAATGCTCTACATGCAAGCGTGCCGGATTGCCGTCGCGCCGCCAGTGCTCGTCCATCCTTTCCAGCAATCCCGCCGGCCCGCATACAAACGTCTCGCGCTCGCGCCAGTCGGCGCATAGCTCATCGAGATGATCGGCGGTCAGGCGGCCCTGCTCGCCGGTAATCCGCTCGTGCAGCCGGTAGCCGGCGTTGCGGGCATCCAGCGTATGCAGCTCCTCGGCGAAGATGACTTCCTCGGCGTTGCGGGCGCAGTGCACGTGCACGACATCGTCCAGCTCATCGTCGCGGGCGAGGCCGCGCAGCATGCTCATGATCGGTGTGATCCCGCTGCCGGCGCTGATGAACAGCAGCCGCGCGGGCCGCGGGTCGGGCAGGACGAAGCTTCCTTCGACGCCTCCGAGGCGCACGATCGTGCCGGGACGCACGCCGTTGAACAGGAACGGCGAGACCTTGCCCGTCTCGAGGAGCTTGGGGGTGATCGAGATGAAGCCGTCGGAGCGCTGCGGATCCGAGGTCAGCGAGTAGGCGCGCCAGTGGTGCACTCCGTCGACCTCGATGCCGAGCCTCAGGTACTGCCCGGGGCGGTGACCCTCCCATTCCCAGCCGGGCTTGATCAGCACGGTCACCGCGTTGGGGGTCTCACGCTCGATGCGTTCAATCCGCCCGCGCAGCTCGCGTGTGGACCACAACGGGTTGACCAGCTCCAGGTAGTCGTCCGGCAGCAACGGCGACGTGAACGACCTGATCAGGCCGAGTATCCGGCGCCGTCCGTCCGAGACCCGCGGAGTTGCGCCCCGCTCAGCCATCGGCGGCGCTCGTGGTCGAGAGCTCAGTAGATATGACATCGGCACGGCGGTCGACAACCGTGCCGGATGACTGATGACGGCCTGTAGTGGGTATAGAGACGGAGGCAAGCATAATGACGACCTGAAGCGATGATACCTCAAACGAGGGTACATGCAATATGGTAGCCTTGAATCGTGACTACTAGGGCACGCAACGAGAAGGTCGAGAAGGGGCCTGTACAAGATCTCAGCGGCCCGACGCCGGCCAACGACCTGACGATCGAGCAACTCGCGGCGGAGGTGGGGATGTCAGTGCGGAACATCCGCAACCACCACTCACGGGGATTGCTGCCGGCCCCGGAGGTGCGGGCACGTGTCGGCTACTACAACGCCGACCATGTCGCCCGCCTGCGCCTGATCCTCGACCTGCAGGCTGACGGGTTCAACCTGGCGGCAATCGAGCGGCTGCTGAGCGGATCAGACGGCTTGGCTGAGCGCCTGCTCGGACTGCGCAGGGCAGTGGTCACGTCGTTCGACGCGGAGACCCCCGAGCTCGTGACCGGCGAGGAGCTGCTAAAGCGCTTCGGCAAGGTAGACAGAAAAGACGCCGAAAGGATTCGCAAGCTCAAGCTGCTCGTGCCGCTCGGCGACGACCGCTTCGAGATCCCGAGCCCGTCGCTGGTGAGGGCCGCCGAGGAAGTCATGGCGCTTGGCATTTCTCTGCACGTCGCGCTGTCCCTGGTCGAGCGGGTCAGCCGCGACTGCGAGTCGATCTCTAGAGGGTTTACGAAGCTGTTCCTCAAGGAGGTATGGGAGCCTTTCGAGCAGGCCGGTCAGCCGGACGAGCGCTGGGAGGAGGTCATTGGGGCTGTCAACTCGCTGCGGCCGCTGGCCTCCGAGGCACTGCTTGCATTGTTCAAGCAAAGGATGACCGCCCAGTTGGAGGACGCCTTTGGCAAGGTGCTCGAACACCAGGCCAAGCGCAAGTAGACGCTCGCGTCGTCGCTCGACGTGACCTGATAGGACAGTCCCATACGCAAACGCCGCAGGGCATGATCCGGGGCCGAGAGGGACGATGCTCGAACTGCACTTCGCGATCTCACGACACTTCCTCGACGACCGTGGACAGCGTGCCGGCTTCGTCCTGCTGGGGTCCTTCCTGGCGGCGTTCCTGTTCATCCGCACGAGCGCACGCCTGATTCGCAGCCCACGAGTGACGTGGTGGCCGGGCAGTGTGACCACGAAGGGTGGCCTGCACCTGCATCACCTCGTATGGGGAATCGTGCTCCTGCTCGTGTCCGGGTTCCTCAACTTCGCGTTGACGCCCGGCAGCCCCTGGTTTGAGATCCTGGCCGGCCTGTTCGGCGTGGGCGCCGGTCTGACCCTGGACGAGTTCGCGCTATGGGTGCGTCTCGAAGATGTCTACTGGGCGAAGGAGGGACGGGCCTCGATCGACGCTGTTGTAGTGGCGACGCTGCTGGGAGGTCTGATCGTGCTTGGCATCGCACCGTTCGACCTGCCCAATCACGCGTCGTCGATCGGCTCGCTTGTGGCGGCGATCCTGATTGACGTGGCGTTCTCCACGCTGGCGATCTTGAAGGGCAAGCCGCTGCTCGGCCTGATCGGGATCTTCATCCCGCTCGCTTCGATCGTGGGCATGGCGCGGCTTGCTGAGCCGTCCTCACCGTGGGCCCGCCGACGCTACCCGTCTGGGGGACGCCGGATGACACGCTCGCAGGCACGGTTCGTGCGTGTGGGAGATCGCAGGCGGCGAATGATGAACGCGATCGGCGGCGCTCCCAACCAAGCGGCAGACGGAAGCCTTGAGACGGACAAGTAAATGGGCCGTGCAGGAATCGAACCTGCAACCTTGGGCTTAAGAGGCCCCTGCTCTGCCGGTTGAGCTAACGGCCCGTGAGCGCACCGGCGAAGATCGGCCGGCTCGAGGAGCGATTCTAGCCAACACGAGACGCCGGGCGCTGGCCCACGAGGGCCCGGTAGGCCAAAAAGCGCAGACGCGCTGCGCGCGCTGCGTAGGCGCGCTGCGGGACGCCGCTCTCAGAACACGATCGTGCGCCGACCGTCGACGATCACGCGGTCGTCGAGGTGCAGCGAGACAGCGCGGGCCAGGACCAGCCGCTCGATGTCGCGCCCCACACGCTCGAGGGCGGTGGCGTCCTGGCGATGATCGACGCGCACGACGTCCTGGTCGATGATCGGCCCGTCGTCGAGCTCAGCGGTGACGTAGTGGGCGGTGGCGCCGATCAGCTTGACGCCCTGCTCGTGCGCGCGACGGTAGGGGTCAGCGCCGGGGAAGGCGGGAAGGAAAGAGTGATGGATGTTGATCGCGGGCATCCCCACCCGCTCGAGGAACTCGCCGCTGAGGATCTGCATGTAGCGCGCCAGCACGAGCACGTCAGCGTTGCCACCGAGCAGCTCGAGCATCGCCTCCTCCGCCAGCTGCTTGCGCCCTTGCTCCACCGGCACGTGGTGATAGGCGACCGTGGGGGCAGCGGTCGCCTCGGTCGCGAGGCGTAGGTCCTCGTGGTTTGAGATCACCGCGACCACGTCCCCGTCGAGCTCCCCACGGCGCGAGCGCCACAGCAGGTCGAGCAGGCAGTGATCGTGGCGTGAGACCAGGATCGCGATCCGCCGGCGCTCGTCCCACCAGCGGATCTTCCAGTCCATCGCGAACCGATCGGCCACCGCTGACGCGAAGCGCTGCTCGAAGCCCTGTCTGGACGCGGCCTCCTCGAGACCGTCGAGGAACAGCTCGGTGCGCATGAAGAACCGGCCGCCGGTGGGATCGGAGGAGAACTGGTGGGAGGAGACGATGTTGGCCCCCTGCTCGAACAGAAAGCCCGAGACTGCGGCGACGATCCCCGGCCGGTCCGCGCAGCCGATCAGCAGGCGAGCGGTACTAGTGCTCTGAGTCACTTGAGCCGGACACCCGAAGTCTCGAGCTACTTCGTCTTGCTGGACGTACCTGTGGACGAGCCGGTCGTGGACGTCTTCGCGCCTGTGCCCAGCACGCTCGAGCCGGTCGAGCCGCTCGTGGTGGTGGTCGTCGTCGTCGTCTGGCTCCCGGCGCTCGTCGACGCGGCGCTTTCGGCGGTGCCCGTCGGGTTCTTCTTGATCGCCGCGAGCTCCGTCTTCAGCTGCTTGCGCTGCGCGGCCGGCGCGAGCGCGACGGCCTTTTCAGTGGCGAGATCGCCGATGCGGGTGTTGTGGGCCTTGTAGGCGTACTCGGCGAGCGCGGCGTAGAGCGACTCGCTGGTGGGCTTGGCGACGACGACGATCTGCAGGACCTTGACCGCTTCGGAGGGCTGGTTGAGGCCTTCTTCGCCGAACACGCTCAACATCCGCTGCGCGAGTTCGACGTTGGGCTTGGGAGGATTCAGCGCGAGGTAGGTGTTCCATGACTGTGCCACCTGCGAGAACAGTTCTTTGCCCTTGCTCGTCAAACCGGTGCGAGTGACGTACGCTTCGCCGCCCGCTTCGTGCAGCTGGGCGTTTGTGAGATCCTCCCACGCGGTCACGTTGTTCGGTTGCTTTTTAGTCAGCTTCTCGTACTTCTTGATCTGGCTAGCAAAGCTCGCGCTGTTCGATCCTTCGTTTTCGCTGGCGGCGTTCAGCAGGCCGCCGCCGCCAAAGCCGCCACCGATGCCGAAGCCGACGAGCCCGACGCCCATCAGCAGCGCAAGGCCCGTGTAGATCACCCGCACAGCCCGTCGGCGATGCCGTCCACGCAGGTCGAACAGCATCAGCGGACCATCCCGGCGAGCCTCAGACGCAGATCGCCCTTCCGGCAGACCCTCGCCCAGCTCCTAGAGCGGATCATCAGTCGGACAGCTCTCGGTTGACGTGGTCGATTATCTGCTGCACGCTCGGCTCCGGTGTCTCGTCGTCTGTTGAAGGGCCCTCCCGCGGTGGGGGCGCCCCGGATCCCTCTTCTGCTTGCTTCCTCGCCCGCGCCGCATCGCGTCGCCCGACGATTGCTGCCAGCAGGATACTCGCCTCATACAGCACATACAGCGGCACGGTCTCGAGGATCAGCGTGATCGCGTCCCCAGGCAGGAAAGCCGCGACGGCGGCGCACGCGAGAATCGCATAGCGGCGATTTTTGCGGAGCTGACGCGGGGTCACGATCCCGAGGCGCGTAGCCGCGAGAATCGCTACGGGCACCTGGAAGACGAGGCCCATCGCGAGCAGCACGGTGGCAGCGAACTTGTAGTACTGGTTGGCCTGCACCAGGACGTTGAACTCGCCGCTGTTGAAGTTCTGAAAGAAGCGCACGGCGGCCGGCAGCACGACGAAGTATCCAAACGCCACGCCGACGACGAACAGGAACGGGATCGCCGCGAGCAGCGGCACGGCGATGCGTCTCTCATTGGGACTGAGCGCCGGTAGAACGAAGCCGTAGAGCTCGTACAGGATCACGGGCAGGGAGAGGATCAATGCGAAGAACAGCGTCACCGTGAGCGTGGTCGTAAACGGCTCGCCGATACCCAGCGTCACGGGCTTGTTGCCTTCGGGCTTGGGCGGGATCTTGGCGACGTCCGCTTTCAGTCGCGGGATCGCGGCGCTCAGCCGGGCGCGCGTCGCGCTCGAGAGACCACTGCCGGGGGCGCTCAACACTCCCACGATCGCCTCTGTCTCGTGAGCGACTTTCAGTACCCCCTGCTGAGCCAGCGCGGTCTGGCCCAACGGCCCGTGGCCTTTGGCGACCTGTTTTTCGGTCTGCTTGCTCAGCGGAGCGTTGATCAAATGCAGTAGCGCGTGGTTTTGCCAAAGGCAGAAGCCGAAGGCCACGGCCAAGGCCGCCACGCTGACGATCAGGCGGGTGCGCAGCTCGTCTAGATGCTGCACCAGACTGAGGCGCTCGTCGTGGCCGATCGGGCGGATCGCTGTGGCCATGTCTCTGAACCTATCAGCGCATCGCCTACGGATCTATCTCGGTAGGGCCGTTTCTCGCCCTCATGACCACAGCCAGAGACGGTCCGGATACGCGAACGGCGGAGCGCTTTGCAAGCACGCTAAAGGGGTTCGGTTCTCGGGTCGATGACATGGAAGAGCAAGCCATGACCCCCGAGAAGGACACTCATATACACCACCATGTCGAGCTGCCGGACGGCAAGCGACTGGACGTCGTCTACCGCCATCGGCGCCAGGCGCCGCCGCGCGACGCGGCCGCCACAGATCCGCTGTACGTCTGTTTTCACTGCTCGGGCGAGCTCGTCTATCCGCTCGACTGGTCTGAGGAGGGCCCGCGTCACTGGCGGATCGTCCTGCGCTGTCCCGAGTGCGAGTCAAAGCGCGAGGGGGTCTTCGATCAGACGGCTGTCGAGATCTTGGACGACCATCTGGATCGGGCGGCGGGAGCGCTGCTGAGCGACTTGCAGCGCATGACCCACGCAAACATGACCGACGAGATCGAGTTCTTCGTGCGCGCGCTCGACGCCGAGCTGATCGGCCCGTCCGACTTCTAGCGATAGCGCTCCACCACTGCGTCGGCTACCAAGTCCAGGAGCGCGCGGCGGTTGTGCGTGAGGATCGCAGGGAGCGCCGCCTTGGCCTCCGCGACCAGCGCGAGCGCCTGCTCTCGCGCCTGCTCCAGGGCGCCGGTAGCGGCGATGCGCTCGCACAGCGCCTCCGCCTGCTCGGGCCCGTCCAGCGAGGCAAGCGCAAACGCCGCGAGCGCCGGATCGCGCTCGCGCGCGAGGATGAACGGCAGCGTGACCGTACCGTCGAGCAGGTCGGTTCCACGCGACTTGCCCGTACGCTCGACCGGGCCGGACACGTCGAGCACGTCGTCGAGCAGTTGAAAGGCGAGCCCGATCCGGCGGGCGAAGACGCCGAGCGCGTCGGCCAGCGAGCTCGATCCCTCCACCCCCGCGAGCGCCCCCAAACGACAGGCGGCCTCGAACAGCGCCGCTGTCTTCAGCTCGCAGCGCCGCAGATAGCGCTCGACCGCGACGTGCGATGCGTATGCGTCCTCACGCTGCAACAGCTCGCCCGCGGCGAGCGCAGAGCTCGCGTCCGAGAGGGCGCGCAGCTGGGCCGAGTCCTCGTTGCGCGCGAGCTCTGCGAACGCGCGCGAGAACAGCAGGTCGCCGGTGGCGATCGCGACCCGACGCCCCGCTGCGGCGGCAACCGTCGGGTGGCCCCGTCGCAGGCGCGCGCCATCGATCAGATCGTCGTGTACGAGCGTTGCCGAGTGCACGAGCTCGACCGCCACCGCCGCGCGCACCAGGCGCTCCTCGCCGTCGCCGCCCGCGGGCGGTCCGCCGGCCGACTCGGCGGCCAGCACCACGAGCAGCGGGCGCAGCCGCTTGCCGCCTGCCACGACCGTCGCATTGGCGTAGGCCGCAAGTGGCGCACCGGCTTGCGCGGTCACCCGCCCCAGGTGATCCTCCACGCGGATCATGCGCTCTCGCAGGTCTTCTCCACCGCGACGCATGATCGTCTCGACGGCGTCCACGTCCTGTGTAAGGGAGCCGTCCGCGGCCGTGCCATCGCTGATTGCGCCCCTCACGATCGTCCTTCCCCATCTCCCCGTACGGGCACCGTGCCCACATGGATCGCAAGGATGCCGCCCGCCGTCAGCAGATAGCGGATGTCGCCCAGCCCGGCGCGCGCAAGCTCGGCGGCGAGCAGCGCCGGGGGGGGCCAGCGCTTGACCGAGTCCGGAAGGTAGGCGTAGGCGTCTGCGTCGCCGACGAGACGGCCGAGCAGCGGCACCACGCGATCGAACCAGAGACGGTAGAAAAGCGACAACGGGGGCCTCGTGGGGGTGGTGAACTCGAGCACGACCACCCGTCCCCCGGGACGCACCACCCGCGCCATCTCGGCGAGACCGCGAGGCAGGTCGGAGAAGTTGCGGGCGCCGAAGCCGACCGTGACCGCGTCGAACGAGTTCTCGGCATAGGGCAACTCCAGGGCATCGCCCCAGTCGAAGCGCGGCCGCACGAGCCCTCCAGTGTGGGCCTGTCCATTCTGAGATCCACCGGCGCCGTTCAGCCCTGCCTCTGCTCGGTCATGCCCAGAGATCCTCGCGGCCTTGACTCGTGCGCGTGCGAGCATGCCTTCGGAGAAGTCGCTGCCCACGACCTCTCCTCCCGGAGCGACTCGGCGGGCGAGCTCGATCGCGAGGTCGCCCGTGCCGGTCGCGACGTCGAGCACGCGACTGCCGGGGCCAACGTGGGCGAGGTCGGCTGCACGCTCGCGCCAGCGATGGTGCAAGCCCGCGGTCATCGCCGTGTTCAAAGGGTCATAGATACGCGCGATGCGATCGAACATGCTCCGCACCTGCTCCGCCTCCAGCCGTCCGGCCCCGGCGCCTTGCTGAGCGGACATGGACCGGACTACTTCAGCTGCGACAGGAACGCGACGACCGCCTTGAACTTCTGCGGCGGCAGGTTCTTGAACGACGGCATCGGCGCCGTCGGGTTCACGAGCGTACGCGCGATCCCCTGGCGCGGCAGGCGTGAGGCGATGTTCGTCAGCTGCGGCCCCGGCCCGTCGTTGCCGTTGTCGCCGATCTTGTGACAGGCCAGGCAGCCCGATTGGGCGACCACCTTCTTGCCGGCTTCGTATTCGGCGAGCGTCGCCCCACCAGCCTGCTGGACGGATTTGGGCGTCGACATTTCGATCGCGGTCGGCGAGCCGGCGTTGGCGCCGGAGTACGTAAGGAATGCCATCGCGCCGATCACGGTGATGCCGGTCAGGGTTGCGATCGGCCGGCGCTCGGGGCGGCGCTCGGGGCCGCGATCGTAGAACGGCAGCAGGAACAGCAGGATCATGCCGAGCGTGGGCACGCCGATCGTGGCGAGCGGCACAAGGCTGGGCGGCTTGACGACGCGCAGGACCTCGAACAGGAAGAAGAAGTACCACTCCGGCCGTGGCACGTAGGTCGTGGTCGTCGGGTTCGCCTTGGACCCGAGCTCGGCGCCCAGCACGAGCGACATCGTGATGATGACTGCCATCACGACACAGGCCATCGCGGCGTCCTTGGCGACGGCGTAGGGGAAGAACGGCTTGCCCTGGGCCTTCAGGATCCCGTACTCGCGGAGGTACTCCTCCTTCTCGCGCTGGTTCATCGCGCGCCGTCGAGCGGTCGTGGCCTGGGGGCCTGAAGGGAGTTGAGCGTCATCGTCTCTATATCTCGGACTCGCGCAGCTCGGCGGGCTTCTCGACTTTGGCCCACGGTGGGGCGGTCGTGCCGAGCTTGGCCACGAGGTACAGATGGGCGCCGATCAGCGCGGCGATCAACCCTGGAACGAGCAGCATGTGGATCGCGTAGAAGCGCGACAGCGTGGTCGCGCCGAATTCCGAGCCGCCGCGCAGGAAGTCACTCAGGTAGGGGCCGACCAGGGGCCCGGTGCCGTTGATGTTGACACCGACGATCGTCGCCCAATAGGCGCGCTGGTCAAACGGCAGCAGGTAGCCCGTGAAGGACATCACCATCGTCAGGATCAGCAGCACAACGCCGATCACCCAGTTGAGCTCGCGCGGGTACTTATAGGCGCCGAAGAAGAACGTGCGGCCCATGTGCAGGAACACGAGGATCACCATCACGCTCGAGCCCCACTTATGCATACCGCGCACGAACTGGCCGAGAAACACTTCGTTGGTGACGTGGCGGATCGATTCGTAGGCGCCGCCGGCCGGGTCGGGGCGGTAGTACATCGCCAGGAACACGCCCGTTACGGCTTGGGAGAGGAAGGCGAACATCGTGGCCGAGCCGAGCGTGTAGAACCAGTTGGTGCCCTTCGGCACCTTGCGGAACATCATCCAGCGCGCGGCGCCGCTCAGCGAGGTGCGCTCGTCGACCCAGTCGACGACGGCGATCCCCGCGTTCTGGGCCTCCTCGATCGGACCGTGGGGCTTGCCGTTTCTCTCTCCCGGGCGCGGAGGGGGCGCCTGCAGCGCGGCGGGCATCGGGGGAGCGGGGAGCTTAGGTAGTTTGGGCACGAGCGCGGTCGATCCGACGGATTAGAGTTTTTGCGCGCCCGGACGCGACGGGTAGAGGTACTGGCCGATGCCGTCGAGGGGCTCGCCAGGATCGCGGGGGGAGAAGCGGCGCAGCTCGCTGTTGACGGAGAAGCGTGGTCCGACTTCGACGTTTTCTCCTGATACACGCGTGTAGAAGCGGTCGAGCGGGCGCACCGGCGGGCCGCCGACGGGCTGCCCGAGCAGGTTGTAGACACCACCGTGACAGGGGCAGATGAAGCGCTCGGCGGCGTCGACCCAGCGGACGGGGCAGCCGAGGTGGGCGCAGCGGCTGGTGATCGCGATGTAGGGCGTGTCGCGGTCGTAGACGTCGGTGTCGAGCGCGGGGTTGTGCTTGCGGATGTACACGGTCGCCTTGCCCGCCTCGCCGATGCCGGGGGTGAGCGTGACGACCACCGGGATGTAGTTGTTTTCGGGGAACATCGCAGTGGAGCCGACGACTTCCCAGCGGTGGGGGGTGCTCTTGAAGATCGGCCCGATCGCAAATCCGAGGGCGGGCAGGGCAAAGGCGGCTGCCGAGATCGCACCCGCGGTGTGGGCTGTGCCGGTCATGAACCGCCGCCGCGTGATCGTCTCACCCTCGAAGGCGCCGGGGATGCCCCGATCGAGGGTGTACTTGGACTTGTGCTGTGCGTGCTTGTCTGACACCGAGACTGAACAATATCGAGGCGGCAATCAGGGCGACGCCAAAGGCCCCACGGCGCTTGTGCGCATCGCCTCGATCGCCTCGGGGGCGCCGGCGAGCACGAGCTCCTTCGCGCGTCGGTGAGCGAGGCTCGATCCCCAGCCCACGGCGCGCGCGCCGCCTTCCCACACCGCTTCGGCGAGCGCCTCGTCGCCGGCTCCGTGCGCGAGGGCGCTGAGCGTGATCGTGTCCGCCAGCTCGGCCACCGCCTCGGTGTCCCCGAGCGCGACCAGCTGAGAGAGTCCGATCGCGTAGAGCCGGTCGCCGGCGAGCAGCCCCAGGTCCGCCTCGGGTGGGCGCACCACTCTCGGCACCCCGTAATGGAGCAGGTAACCCTCGTAGATCGCCTCGACCAGGAGCTCGTACTCCTCGCGCCGTCCCTCCGCGCGTGGACCCGCGGCCGCCAGTTGCGCGGGACTCTCTCGCGGCTGCGGCGCGCGTTCGACGAGCGAGGCCATCAGGCCGCCTTCCTCGAGCAGCAGCCCGGCGAGCCGATCCAGCGCATGACAGCTCATTGCCCGCTCCCTGCGGATGTGGACTCCTCCAGGTGAGCAAACGCCGCGGCGGCGGCCTCGACCGTGCGGTCGATCTGCTCGGGCGTATGTGCGAGCGACGGGAACCATGCCTCGAACTGCGACGGGGGAGGGTAGACGCCGCGGCACAGCAGCTCCCGGCACCACGCGGCATGGGCGGCGAGGTCGCAGGCGCGAGCGTCCTCGAAGCTGTGAACGGGACGGTCGCTGAAGAAGACGGTCAGCAGGCCGAGCACGGCGACCACCTGCACCGGGTAGTCGCCTGCTGCCTCGCGCAGGCCGGCGGCGAGCTGGTCGGTGAGCTCCCGCAGGCGCGTGTAGGCGGAGTCGTCGAGCAGCTCGAGCGCCGCCAGGCCGGCGGCGACCGCGAGTGGGTTACCCGACAGCGTGCCCGCCTGGTAGACCTCGCCCGCGGGCGCAAGCATGCCCATCAGCGCGGCGGGGCCGCCCACCGCCGCGGCGGGCAGGCCGCCACCGATCACCTTGCCGAGGATCGTCAGGTCGCCGCGCACGCCGCTCAGTTGCTGCGCGCCGCCGCGGGCGACGCGGAAGCCCGAGATCACCTCGTCCAGCACGAGCAGCGCCCCGGTCGCATCGGCGCGCTCGCGCAGCAGCCGCAGGAAGCCGTCGCGAGGAGGGACGAGGCCCATGTTGGCGGGCAGCGGCTCGGCGAGGATCGCCGCGAGCTCGTAGCGATCGGTGGCCGCGACGAGCGCCGCGGGATCGTTCCACGGGATCACGACCGTGGCGGCTGCAACGCTCGCGGGCACGCCCGGACTCGCGGGCAGCGCCTGAGTGGCCAGGCCGGAGCCCGCCTGCGCGAGCAGGGGGTCGGCGTGGCCGTGGTAGGCACCCGCGAACTTGAGCACCTGCTCGCGCCCGGTGGCGGCGCGCGCGATGCGGATCGCGGTCATCGCGGCCTCGGTGCCAGAGGAGGTCATGCGCAGCATCTGGACGCTCTCCATCCGCCGCGTCACCTCGACCGCCAGCTCGACCTCGCCCGCGGTGGGGGCGCCGAAGCTCGTCCCCTGCGCCGCGGCACGGCCGATCGCGGCGAGGATCGCCGGGTGGGCGTGGCCGTGGATCAGCGGGCCCCAGGAGCAGACGTAGTCGAGATAGCGGTTGCCATCGACGTCGATCAGCTCGGCGCCAACGCCTCGCGCGACGAACAGCGGGTCGCGACCGATCGCGCGCATCGCGCGCACGGGCGAGTTGACCCCGCCGGGGATGACCTGCAGCGCGCGGCGGTACAGCTCGGCCGAGCGCGTATCGGTGAGAGATGACGGCATCGAGAGAGCTCAGCGAGACGGGCGGCGGAAGCTCACAGCCCGCAGGCTAGTGCACGCGGTCGCACGCGCACTAGATCCCGGCGTGCTCGCGCTCCCAGCTCTTGAACTCGTCAGTGAAGTAGAGCAGGCGGATCTTCTTGAACTCGGTCGAGGAGTAGAGCGTGGCGCGCTCGTGGATGCCGGTCTGCTCGGCGATCGCGTCGAGCACCGCGTCGCACTCCTCCTTGGAGCGGCCGTGGGCCATCGTGAAGACCGAGTAGGGCCAGTCCTCATAGGTTGGGCGCTGGTAGCAGTGGGAGACGCCTCGCACCGAGGCCATGCGACAGCCGATGTCGAAGATCTGCTCCTCGGGCACCTTCCATACGCCCATGCCGTTCGCGGAGAAGCCGGCGCGGCGGTGGTAGAGGATCGCCGCCACGCGGCGCAGCAGGCCCCGCTCCTGCATCCCAGCGAGGTGGTCGAGCAGCCGCTCCTGGGAGACGCCGAGCGCAGCGGCAGCCGGGGCGTAGGGCTCCTCGACCACGGGCATGTCGCCCTGCAGCGCGCGGATGACGGCGATGTCGAGCTCGTCGTAGGGCTGGGGCTCGAGCTCGATCGGCTCCTTGACCTCGGCGGCGCTCGACAGCGCCTTGGTGTCGCCCTCCATTTCGAGGTCCATGCGGATCTTGAACAGCTTGAGCGTCGGCAGCTGGCGCACCGACTCAGCGCCGGCCTCGCGCGCGAGCACGTCGAGGGTGCCTTGCAGGCCGAGCTTCGAGTCGGGCTCGGTGGCGATCGTGAACCACAGGTTGAACTCGTGGTTGCGCAGGTAGTTGTGCGAGACGCCGGGATGTCCGTTGATGACCTGGGCGGCGCGATGGGGGTGCTCGGGGTCGACCTTGGCGGCGACGAGCATCGAGGAGTAGCCGAGCGCGCGCGTGTCGAAGATCGGCGTGACCTGACGGATGATGCGCTTGTCGAGCAGGTGCTGCACGCGGCTCATCACCTCCGCCTCGGTGACCTCGCCGAGCTCGGCGACGTGGCGGAAGGGGCGCGGCGCGATCGGGAAGGAGCCCTGCATCAGGTTGAGCAGCCGGCGGTCGACGTCGTCGAGCTCGATCGCGGCGCCGTCCTTGCGCGAGCGCAGCTTGGGGATCGCCGCGCTGGCGCGATCGACGGCCACGGGATCGCCGGTGTGTCCCGCGAGCGCGGGGTCGACCGCGGACACGGCTGCGGCAGACTGGTCTGTGAGATCTACTCTGCTAGCCATCGGGCGGCGTCCTTTGCGTGGTAGGTCACGATCGTCTCGGCGCCGGCACGGCGCAGCGAGGTGAGGATCTCGAGCACCGCGGCGCGCTCGTCGAGATAGCCGGCGGCGGCGGCGGCCTTGACCATCGCATACTCGCCGCTGACGTTGTACGCCGCGACAGGCAGGCGCGTGGCGCGCTTTACCGCGCGGATCAGGTCTCCGTAGGCGAGCGCGGGCTTGACCATCACCATGTCGGCGCCCTCGCTTGCGTCGAGCAGCGCCTCGCGCACCGCCTCCTCCCCGTTGGCGGGGTCAAGCTGATAGCCGCGGCGATCGCCAAACGCCGGGGTCGAGCCGGCGGCGTCACGGAAGGGGCCGTAGAAGGCGGAGGCGAACTTGGCGGAGTAGGCGAGGATCGGCGTTTCTGGGAAACCCTCCTCGTCGAGCTCTGCCCTGAGCGCGCCGACACGGCCGTCCATCATGTCCGACGGCGCGATCAGGTCGGCGCCTGCGCGGGCGTGGCTAACGGCGACGCGCGCGAGCGACTCGAGGGTCGCGTCGTTGTCGACGGCGCCGTCGTCACGCAGCACGCCGCAGTGGCCGTGGGAGGTGTACTCGCACAGGCACACGTCGGTGATCACGAGCAGGTCGGGATGGGCCTGCTTGAGTGCGCGGGTCGCGAGCTGCACGACGCCCTCTTCGTCCCACGCGCCCGCGCCATGCTCGTCCTTGTCGGCGGGCACGCCGAACAACATCACCGCGCCGACGCCGAGCGCGGCCGCCGCGGCCGCCTCCTCGACGGCGGCTGAGATCGACAGGCGGTCGACCCCGGGCATCGTCGCGATCGGCGTGCGCGGGCGATCGGTCTCGGCGACGAAGATCGGCAGCACGAGCTGCCCGGCGCGCAGCTCCGTCTCGCGCACGAGGCCGCGCAGGCCGGCGGATGCGCGCATTCTGCGCATGCGCGTCTGGGGGAAGGCCATAACGCTTACCGAGGATACTCGCCTGTTGGAGGGGTGGCGAGCCTCCGCGCGACCCGACTCCGAGGGCGGGTGTCCGAGCGGCACGCGTGCGCGAGGCAGAGCGCTTTCGACACGGGCTCATCCCCGCTGACCGTGTGGCTGCATCCCGCGGGCGGACGGCACCGTCGAACGGCCCGTCAGTCGAGCCGACGCAGCCCTACACGCGCGAGCGCGAGGAAGAGGACGATCAGACCGAGGAGATGTGCGAGCGATCCGGCGAGGGCGGGAGAGGCGCCGTTGACGGCGGTGTCTAGCGCCTGCAGCGACGCCTTGAACGGGAACGCGAACGAGATCGCCGTGATCGCGTCGTATAGCCCGTGGGCGACCGAGCCGGAGGGAACGAGCGCGAGAAAGGCGAGCGGCAGCGACAGCAGGAAGGCGAGCAGCGAGGCGGCGCGCACCTCGCGCGCGAGCGCTCCGATCGCGATCCCGAGCGCCGCGAACGCGAGCGCGGCGAAGGCGAGCGCCAGGAGCCACTCGGCGACGCGCGACCAGTCGAGGGTGACGAACGCGGCGATCCCGGCGAGCATCGCGAACGCGAGCAAGAACGCGCAGCCGGCGGCGAGCACGAGCTTCTCCGCGAGCAGCCCCCCGCGAGTGATCAGCGCCCCGCGGGTACGGGCGGGGGGGTGGCGTGCGCCATCCCCATGCGTCTGGCTCCGCTCGTCGTCGGGCTGACCACCGCGACGATCACCGGCCGTCCCGCGTACGAGTCGGGCGAGCGTGTGCTCTTCGCGCTCGAGCGCGACAGAGCCGGCGGCGAGCAGCACGCAGACGAACATCAGCGAAACGCTCACCGCGACGACGACCGCGAACGTGTTCAGCGGGGTGCGCCGCCCGTGCAGCAACGTGCTGTGCACCTTGATCGGCTGGCTGACGGTGGCGAGCAGCCTGCTGCTGGTGGACAGGTTCTGCGCGGCAAAGCCGGCGAGGCTCTCGATCCGTTCAAGCTCTGAGCGCCGCGGCCCGGGGGGCTCGTGGGTGATGATCGAGCGCAGGGCGTTCGGGGTTTCGCTCAGGCCGATCAGGTTCGGCGGCGCGCCGAGCACACCGAGGTTGCCGCCCTTCAGGATCAGCGCGATCGCCTGGGCCGCCGCCTGCTGGATCTGTTCGGAGAAGCCAAGGTTCGCGTGCGCGAGCGCGGCGTCGAGCTGAGACTGGACGAGCGACTGCTCGAGCGCGTCGCCGTCGTAGAGCACTTCCAGCCGTGCTTGGGAGATGCCCGACGTGAGTCGCGCGGCGATGTCGTGCGGGATCACGACGGCGGCGAGCACGGTGCCGTTCTTGATCTCGCCGACCGCCTGCGCGCGCGAGGAGGCATGCACGGCCTGGACCTGGCTGAACAGCTCCTCGGCGTACTGGCTGACCTGCACGCGCCGGCTGCCGACCTGCACGGTCTGCCCGGGCGAGGTTTCGTCGACGATCGCGACCTTCGGCTTGGCGGGTGAGCGCGAGATCGCGAGACCGATCAGCAGCGAGATCGCGATCGGGTAGACGACCAGCACGGAGACGAGCAGGCGCGAGCGGCGCAGGATCAGCAGGTCCTTGGCTAGCAGTTGGCGCATCAGCGATCCCGCACCATCAGTGACCCCGCTCGGCGAGGAACGCGACGAACGTGCGCTCGAAGTCGTCCTCGCCGCCGCCGCTCGCCGCGGCCAGCTCGGCGGGGGTGCCGTCGAGCAGCAGCTCGCCGTCGGCCAGCACGAGCACGCGCGTGGCGTGGCGGCGCACCTCGCTGAGGTGGTGGGTGGAGAACAGCACCGCTGTGCCCTGCGACGCGAGCGCGTCGACGAACCGCCACAGCCGCTCGCGCTGGGCGGGATCTAGCGCCGAGGAGGGCTCGTCGAGCGCGAGCACGGGCGGATCCGCGATCAGACCGACCGCGACGCTCACGCGCTGGCGGTTGCCTCCCGACAACCGCTCAACGCGCTCGTGCGCGCGCGTGCGCAATCCGGTCTGCTCGAGCATCCGCTCGACGGCCTCCTCGGGATCGGCGACTCGCTCCAGGCGCGCGAACAGCCTGAGGTTCTCGGCGACCGACAGCTTGGAATAGAGCGCCGGCTGCTGCGGCGCCCAGCCGACCGTGAGCCCGTCCGCGGGAGCGCTGACCGAGCCCGCGGTCGGGGGCTGCACGCCGGCGAGGATCGACAGCAGCGTCGTCTTGCCGGCGCCGTTCGGCCCCACCACCGCGATCAGCTCGCCGGGGCTCACGTCGAAGTCGAGCGGGCGCAGCGCCTCGCGCTCGCCGTAGCGCTTGCCCACGCCCCGTACGCTCAGCACCGCTTTGTCTGCCACCATCACCGGGTCGCGCTCGACGTTTTCGCCTAGAGAGCCAGCGGCTGTGTTGGCCGGCGCCGGCAACGTCGTACGGAGCGGGGAGCCTGCGTGCCTCCCACAAAAGCGGCCACGCGCATCACAGCATGCCTCCGCGCGAGCGGTCCCACGGCTCGAGCGTCAGGTGGCGGCTGAGGTAGACCGCGGTCTCGCGCAGGATCGAGAGGATCGGCAGCGCCACGAGCGCGCCGACGACGCCGTGCAGCTGCAGCCCGAGCAGCAGCGCGAAGATCACGAGCAGCGGGTTGATGCGCAGCGTGTGCGAGAAGATCTGCGGCGCGACGATGTGCCCCTCGATCTGCTGCAGGCCGATGAACAGCAGGACCACCCAGGCGGCCGTGATCGGGTCGGTGAACAGCGCGATCAGCACGGCGGGAAGCGCGCCGAGGATCGGGCCGATGTAGGGGACGAGCTCCATCAGCCCGTAGAAGACGGCGAGCACGACCGCGTACTTGCGCCCGTCGGGGAAGATGCCGAGCACGCCGAACAGGTACAGCGCGAGGCCGGCGGTGGCGCCCATCACGAGGCTGAACAGCAGCTGCCCGCCGACATAGCGGGCGACCGCGTGCTGCACGAGCGTGGGGTAGTCGTCGGCGTGCGTGCCGTCCCCGTCGGGCAACGCCCGGCGCACGAGCGCGCCGATCGTCTGCCCGTAGAGCAGCAGGTAGACGGACAGCACGAACACGAGCACGAGGTCGAACACGGCGGAGGCGGCTTCGGTGACCACGGCGCCGCCGAACGTCGCGATCTTGCTCGAGCTCTTGTTTAGTTTGTCCTGCAGCGTCTGCAATGCCGTTTTGCCCTGCTTGACGAGGTGCACGTGGATGCCGTGATGGTTGAGTTCGTTCTGGAAGTCGGCGATCGTCCTGTTTGCTTCGGTGCTCAGATGGGGTAGCCCGTTGGCGAACGAGCGCGCCTGGTTGGCGATCGGGTTGGCGAGCAGAAAGCCGATCCCGACGAGCGACACGAAGAATGCGACGTACACTGCCAGCACCGCGATGCCACGCGGAACCCGAGGCCGCTGCACGAATGAGACGGCCGGGTTGAGGATCAACGCGATGACCCCTGCCACGATGAAGATCAACAGCACTTTCCCCGCCGCTTTCGCGAGCGCCCACAGCGCGAGCAGCGCGATCGGCAGCAAGACGAGCTGGACCCAGCGCGGCACGACCACGCGCGGGGGCTCCCCCTGCGGGGACGACGCGGGGGCCGGAGAGGGGTTCGAGCCGGTGACGACCTCCCGCTCCTCCTGCGACGGCGGTGCCGCCTCGGGCGCTTGCTCGCCTATTCCAGGCTCGGATATGCCCGTCATTCCCCTCCCACCGTTCCTCCCACCGCCATGCCCAGAGTATGGCTGAGCGCGAGGCGGTCGCCGGGCGGCCGGGAGAGGCACGTATCCTGTTCGTCGGCGATCTCGTCGGTGGGATCGGGCGGCGCACGCTGCTCGAGTGCCTGCCGATCCTGCGCGAGCGCTTCGATCCGACGTTCGTGGTCGTCAACGGCGAGAACGTCGCCGGCGGCCTCGGGATCACGCCGAAGGCGGCCGGCGCGCTGTTCGCCGGCGGGGTGGACGCGATCACGTTAGGCAACCACACTTACCATCGCCGCGAGATCTACCCATATCTCGACTCCGAGCCGCGGATCCTGCGGCCGTTCAACTTCCTGCGCAGCCAGCCGGGCCATGGCGCGTGCGTGGTCGAGCGGGACGGCGTGCGCCTCGGCGTGGTGAACCTGAGCGGGAACCTGTACCTACGCGCCGGGCGCTCGGCCTTCACCGAGATCGAGGCGGCGCTCGGCGAGCTCGGCGGCGTCGATCACATCCTCGTCGACATGCACGCCGAGGCGACGTCGGAGAAGGTCGCGCTGGGCTGGCATCTCGACGGGCGCGTGACGGCGGTCGTCGGCACCCACACGCACGTACCGACGGCGGATGCGCGCGTGCTGCCGGGCGGGACCGCCTACATCACCGACGTCGGCATGACCGGCCCCCGCGGCGGCGTGATCGGCGTCAAGCGCGAGCAGGCGATCGAGTCGCTGTTGACGCAGATGCCGATCCGGTTTGAGACCTCCGAGGAGGACCCGTGGCTGATGGGCGTGGTCATCAGCTGCTCGGCAGCACGCCGAGCGGACTCGATCGAGCAGGTCCTGATGCCCAGGCCGGCGGCGCCTGCGTCCACGCAGGAGTAGCGGTCTCACCATCCTCCCCACGATCGTGGCGCTCCTCGCGCCCACCGAGCAGCGCGATCGCCGCGAGTGGGAAGAACCAGGGGATGTACAGGTAGAACCAGTGTTCGATCCCGAGTTGCAGCGCGATCAGCACGGCTGCGCAGGCGGCGGCCAAGCCGACGACGTCGGGGCGGCGGGGGAGGACGGCGAGCGCGACGGCGAGCAGCACCGCAACGACCTGCACGGCCGTCTGCAGCCCGTGCAGCCCGCCGTATAGGCCCCAGATGGAGAACGGCGAGCCGCGGTTGGCCTGATAGGCGATCGTGCGCTCGTAGATCGTGTGCAGCGTGTCGTGGCTGAACGCGGGGATCGTCGCGAGCGCCCCGGCGAGGAGAAACGCGATCGCGAACAGCGCCACGGCACGGAGGCGACGAGCGAGCGCCAGCTCGCCGAGACCGTGCGTGGCAAGCAGCGGCGCGAGCGCGAGCGGAGCGAACTTGGTCAGGCCGGCGAACGCCGCGAACGCTCCCCTTGCCGAGCGCGCCGCGGCGGATCGGTAGCTCGCGCAGAGCAGCGCCGCGAGCACGAGGACGGCGACGAGCGTGTCGTTGGAGTCGCTCTCCAGGGCGAACAATGTGAACGGGTATGAGACCCACGCGTAGGCGAGGACGATCCCCAGTGAGGGACCGCGCACGCGGCGACCGATCAGGAACAGCAGCGCGACCGCGAGCAGGTCGAACACGACCGCCGCCGCGTGCGCGGCCGGCAGGTCGTCCCACGTGCCACTCCAGCCGAAGACCTGCTCGAAGGGGATGTATGCCTCATAGTTGGCCGGACCGTAGGTGTCGCCGTGTTCGTTGTCTTTGGGGTAAGCCCCGTACAGGGACTTGCCGTCGACGATCCGCTCCGCTCCGATCACGCCCGCGTAGCCAACGTCGATCACGTTCCCGTCGGTGACGTTCAGCCCGATGCGAAAGCCGATCAGGAACACGACGCCGATCGCGAGCCACGGCGCAGGGATCAGCAGCCGCGGCGACTCGGGACGGGCGCCACGGCGCAAGAGCACGAGCATGCGCCCGAGCAGGTACAGCAGCGGCGGATAGGCAAGCGGGACCGACGCGTAGATGTGCGCGTGGTTGAAGTACGCGAGCGAGATCGAGAACGACAGCAGCGCGAGCAGGTCGAGATGCAAAAGACGCAGCGGCCGGCGCCAGTCGAAGAACGGGAGGAAGAACAGCACGCACAGCGGCAACCAGATGTACAGCGCGTTCACGTGCTCGCCGAACGCACCGGGGTAGCCGCGCGCCATCGTCCAGGCGACCTGAAAGCCGGTCCACTGTTCGAGCACGCGCCCGGTCGCGTCGTCGACGATCACCTGGCCGATCTCCTTGGCGCCCTTCTTCGAGAAGAAGCTCACCTGCCAGCGATACGGGCCCTTCAGGTAGGCGCCGTCGTAGGAGCCGGGGTATTTGGCGCGGACCGCCCGCATCTTCGGGAGCGCGCGTGCGATCGTGAGCACGCGGTCGGCGGACAGCTTGCGGCCTGTCGGGGGGATGTCGGAGGCAGGCACCGGCACCGGCGCTTCGGAGGTCGTTACCGGGGTCGCGGTCTTCGCGGTACCCCTCCCGTGCCCGGTCGTGTTCAGGGTCGTCGTCAACGGCGACGGGCGCAGCGACGTACCGGAGCTCGCACTCGCGGCCGCCGGGGAGGCGAGAGCCAGCGCGAGCATGACAGCAACAACAGCTGGGATGCGCATCCGCCGAGAGTAACGGCGGCCTGGGTTGGCTTGATTCAGTCGCGCGACAGATCGATCCGGCGCGAGCCAGGGAGACACATCTGGCGAGGTGACGAGGTCAGGAGGCGACGAAGTGGGCGCGCACGAGCGCGGCGACGTCGCGGATCGCCCACTGCGCCGGCTCACGCTCGGGGAGGGCGACGCCGCAGAGAACCAGCGCGCCGAGCGAGTCCGACGCGTGCAGCGAGCCGTGGCTGCCACCGCCGACGTGCGCCTGGCGGCCCCAGTCGAGGAACTCGTAGCCGGGCGCGGCCGAGATCAGCACCTCACCCGAGGTCGGACACGTCAGCGCCGACCAAGCGCGAGAGAGGGCGTCGGGGTAGGAGGGCGTCGTGAGCAGGCCGGTGTCGTCGATCGAGCCGTCGATCGACGCGAGCTCGCCCGCGACGCTCCAGACGCAGCCGCGCGGGTCGGTGACCGTCGCGCCCGCCCCGCCGGGGTGGAAGCGCAGCTCGCCGTGGGTCGCGCTCGCGATCACGCCCTCGCGCGGCACGTCGTGTGCGTCGCGCTCCAGCCACATGACCAGATCGACCCCGTCGATCGCGAGCGCGAGCGTCGCCACCGACGCGCGCATCGCGTCGCGCTCGGCCGGGCGCAGCGCGTAGACCATTGCCGCGCGCTGCGAGGGACAGACCGCGATGCGCGCGCGCGTCTCGCGCGAGTCGCCTTCGGGCGAGCGGGCCGGGCGCAGGACGCCGAGCTCGGCCAGCTCGTCCTGCAGCGCGATCGTGGCCGCCACCTGCGCCTGGGAGTGGTCGGCCATCGCGATCACCGCGTGCTCGGCGAGAAACGCGTCGATACCGCCCGCGGCGTCCACCACGCGCGCGAGCTGCAGGTCGGCGGCCGCGAGCGAGCGGACCTGCGCGTCGGGGCCGTGCTTGTGTGAGTACCAGTCGTTGTCGGGGAGCGACAGCAGGAGAAAGTCGAACAGGTCGTGCTCGACCATGTACTCAGAGACGCAGCCTGAGTGACGGTCGCGCACACCCGGCATGCCGAGGCCCGAGCGGCAGCCGGTGCGGCGCGAGGCGAAGATGTCGGCGTAGAACAGCTCGCGTGGACCCATCACCGCGTGGCGCATCAGCGTCGAGGCGACGCGTGTGAGCGCGGTGTCGCGCTGGGGCTCGTGGCGGTGGCGGCCGCGATACATCAGGTACGTCGTGCCGGCCGTGCGCACCTCGGCATCGTCGAGCGCCTCGAACACCGTGAGGGTGTCGGGCGAGAGGTGGGCGCGGTTCATGTTGTAGACCGTGTCCGTCAGCTGGCGGGCGATCCCGAAGCGTTGCGCGGCGCGAAACGAGGAGCCGTACTCGATATAGCGGTCCTCCTCGCGATGGAACCAGTTCATGCCGGGGATCAGGTGCTCGTCCTGCGCGACGCCCGTGACGATCGAGGCGGCGCACACGGGCGTGACCGACGGGAACGCGGCGACGCAGTCGGGAACGTAGCGCCCGCGCGCGATCAGCTCTGCCAGCACGGGCGCCGTGCCCGCGGCGACCGCCTGCTCGAGCGCCGCAGGCGCCATCGCGTCGATCACGCACAGCACCAGCTTGGGCGGCTTTTTGGTCATCAGCGGCGCAGGATGCGCAGGCCGGCGTACTTCTCCCGCGCGCGCGCACGGCCGCGGAAGCCGAACCAGGCGAGCAGCGCGAGCGCGACGTAGCCGAGCGGGTGCAGAAGCGCGACCAGAGCGGCGAGCAGCAGCGCGGCGCCGTCGAGATATGCGGTCAGCGCTTCGCGCGCGCCGCGATCGGGCAGCCTAGTTCGAGCGCGTGCGATCACGGGGTCGGACACGCGCAGCGCAAGCGCAGCCGCAGCCGCGCCGCCGAGCAGGCCCGGCCACCAGATCTCGCCGTGCGCGGCGAGCGTGCCCGCGAACAGCAGCGCGCCGACGGCGATCGCCTGCGCGACGACCGCCGGCTGGACGACCGCCTGGAAGCGGTCCTGGCCGAGGCGGAGCTGCAGCAGGTAGGAGTTGACGAAGACGAGCGCGACCGCGATCAGCCACCAGCCGGCTTGCAGGAAGTGGAAATGACCCCCGCTGCCGAAGCCCACCCCGAGCGCGGCGGACGAGCCGAGCGCGGCGGCGAGCAGCGTCGGCAGGTAGGGTCGCAGCCCGCAGGCAAGCGCGAGGCCGAGGCCGAGGCCGATGTCGAAGAAGGTGCCGTGCATGCGAATGGAGCTTTGAGTCTGCGCTACCGTGCGGGCAGGACGATAGACGAGCGCGGCGCGAGGTTCGCGCGGCGTGGCGGCGAATACGGGGCGTGAGCACATGGACCGACCGACCAGCGGATCTCACGGCGGGCGTAAGGCCCGTCCCGCCGCGCACGAGCTCGCGCGCTACGAGGAGTTGTTCGCGGCCCGCACGCGCGGGATGAAAAGCTCGGCGATGCGCGAGATGATGGCGCTGACCGAGCGTCCCGAGGTGATCTCGCTTGCGGGCGGGCTGCCCGACACGAGCACGTTCGCGCCCGAGCTGTACGCAAAGCTGATGTCGCGGGTCGCGGCCGAGTCGACCGCGCGCGCGTTGCAATACGGGCCGACCGAGGGGATGGCAGTCACCGCTGAGTGCATCGTCGAGGTGATGGCCGCCGAGGGTACCTCGATCGACCCGGCCGACCTGATCGTGACGACCGGCGGTCAGCAGGTGATCGACCTCGTCTGCAAGACGCTGATCGACCCCGGCGACGCGATCGTCGCCGAGGCGCCCACATACCCGGGAGCGGTGCCAACGTTCAGCGCTTATCAGGCCGACGTCGTGCAGATTGAGATGGACGGCGACGGGATGCCGATCGACGAGCTCGAGACGACGCTCGACCGGCTGCAGCGGGAAGGACGGCGGCCGAAGTTCATCTACACGATCCCCAACTTCCAGAACCCCGGCGGCGTGACGATGTCGCTCGCACGACGTCGGCGGCTCGTCGAGGTCGCGCGCGAGCGCGAGCTGCTCGTGCTCGAGGACAATCCCTACGGGCTGCTGCGCTACGAAGGTGAGCCGCTGCCGACGCTGTACTCGCTCGACGCGGCCAACGCCGGGGCGGAAGGCGCGTCGGACCTCGTGGTCTACCTGGGCACGTTCTCGAAGATCCTCTCCCCCGGCCTGCGCCTCGGCTGGGCGGTCGCGCCACGGGCGGTGCTCGAGAAGCTGAACCTCGGCAAACAGGGCGCCGACCTGTGCAGCTCGCCGATGACCCAGCTGTTCGTCGCCGCCTACTTCTCAGAGCGCGCCGCCGGGGGCGAGTCCGAGTGGGCCGCTTACGTAGAGCGGCTGAAGACCCTGTACAGGGGTCGTCGCGACACGATGCTGGAAGCGCTGGCAGAGCACTTCGGCTCGGAGGCTAGCTG
Source organism: Solirubrobacteraceae bacterium (assembly GCA_036501315.1). GTDB lineage: Bacteria > Actinomycetota > Thermoleophilia > Solirubrobacterales > Solirubrobacteraceae > Palsa-744. The sequence continues at coordinate 69,605 of DASYAM010000043.1, read as the reverse complement.
GACGGCGCCGCAGGGCGGTATGTTCGTGTGGGCGACGCTGCCTGACTACATCGACACGACCGACCTGCTCGCGCGGGCGCTCGAGAGCGAGGGCGTCGCGTTCGTGCCGGGCCGCGCGGCGTACGTCGACGGCCGCGGCGGCTCCTCGATGCGTCTGAACTTCGCCGGGACCCCTGACAACGAGATCCGTGAGGCGATCAGACGCATTGGCAAGGTCGTACGCGAGCAGGTCGGGATGTTCGGCACGCTGACGACGACGTCTCCGCCGAGACGGCCGTCCGCGGCGCAGTCGCCACCGTCATCACCATCACCGGATGAGAGCACCCCCGCCGCAGACGGCATGGATGGAAAAGACGCAAGCGACTCTCCGAGCGGGATCGGCCTCGCGGATGTGCTCGAGCTATCCCCTCGCGGCGACGAGGGACGAGCACGCCGGGCCAAGAAGCGATGAGCGCGGGGACCCGGCTGTGATCTCGGCGGTCGGCGACGTCACTGACGCACCGAAGCGGTCGGATGCGAAGCGTGTCGCCGTACTCCAGGGCGGCCGCTCGCTGGAGCGGGGCGTGTCGCTGCGCTCTGCGGCGCAGGTCCAGGACGCGCTGCAACGCCTCGGCCATGACACGGTGGCGATCGACGCCGGACCGGAGCTCGTCGCGAAGCTGCGCGCGGTGGAGCCCGACGCGGTGTTCGTCGCGATGCACGGCGGCGACGGCGAGGACGGCACCGTGCAGGAGCTGCTCGAGGCCGTCGGTGTTCCGTACACCGGCTCGGGCCCGGCCGCGTGCGTGCAGTGCTCCGACAAGGTGCTCGCCAAGCACCTGATGCGCGCGGCGGGGATCCCCACGCCCGACTTCCACGCGTTTAGCGAGGCCTCGTTCAAGCAGCTCGGCGGCGCGGGCACCTTGGCGGACGTCGGCGCGCGGCTCGGGTTCCCGCTCGTCGTCAAGCCCGCATGCCAGGGCTCCGCGCTCGGCGTCAGGTTCGCGCGCACCGCAGCCGAGGTGCCGAGCGCGCTCGTGGCGGCCTTCTCCTATGACCGCAAGGTCCTGATCGAGCGCTACGTGCAGGGGCGCGATCTCGCGGTGTCGGTGCTCGCCTGCCTGCTCCCGTCAGAGGGTCCCGGCGAGGAGGACCGCCTGTCCTCCGCTACGGAAAGTCCCCGCGAGGGGGACGCGGCGGACGGCGGCAAACCCAAATCCTCGCCCACCCCCCTGCCAGTGGTCGAGGCGGTCCCGCGCGAGGAGGACTTCTACGACTTCGAGGCGCGCTATGAGATCGGCCGTACGACGTTCGTGTGCCCCGCAGAGCTGAGCCCGGAGACGACCGCACGCGCGCACGAGCTCGCGCTCGAGACATATCGGCTGCTCGGCTGTCACGGCTACGCCCGCGTCGACCTGATGCTCGACGAGGCCACCGGCGAGCTGGCGGTGCTCGAGACGAACGTCGTGCCGGGCCTGACCGCCACGAGCCTGCTCCCGCAGGCAGCAGACGCCGCCGGGATCGGCTTCGACACGCTGATCGGCCGCATCCTCGACTCCGCCTTCACTCGTTAGCACGGCGTTTGCTGGAGAAACTACGTGTGTTGGCCAACGTCGGCAGGGCGCGACCGCGTCTCCCAAAAAACTACGAGTCTCCTGCGGCGAAGTCCTCAGGCGAGACATGGTCCAGAAACTCCTTGAACTTCTCGACGACGTCCTCGGACTCATCGATGTTGTGCTCGAACTCGATCGCCGACTCCGAGATGACCTCCTCGGCCGCGAAGATCGGCGCGCCGGAGCGCACCGCCAGGGCGATAGCGTCGCTCGGGCGGGAGTCGATCTCGATCTCGCGGCCAGCGACCGTGAGGGTGATCGAAGCGAAGAACGTGTTCTCGCGCAGCTCCGTCACCGACACCTGCGTGCACTTGACGTCGAGCTCACCGAGGATGTCGCACAGCAGGTCGTGCGTCATCGGCCGCGGTGTGCCGGCACCCTGCAGCTTCATCAGGATCGACGCTGCCTCGGGATGGCCGATCCAGATTGGCAGGAACTTGTTGCCGTCGACCGTCTTCAACAGCACGATCGGCTGCTTGCCAACCATGTCGAAGCTGACGCCGTAGATGACCATCTCCTGCACGAGAAATCCTCCGAGAGGGGGAAAGGGAAAGTATAGGTGCCCACCGAGCCCCGGCCGCGTGCATTAGGCGCGTATCGGCCGCCCATCTCAGTGCCGCAGGCGGAAGCTCCAGAGCTTGTTGCCGATGAAGTTGAGCGGCGTAGACGCCGCGACCGCGAGCGCCTCGGCAACGACCTTGTCGAGGCCAAAGCCCTCGACGAACAGCGTCAGCAGCAGAAAGCCGAAGCCGGCCGCCACTAGGCTGACGGCGAAGAAGCGGATCGCCTGGAAGCGCACGCTGCCCGCGGCGGCGTCGAACGTCCAGTGACGGTTGAGCAGGAAGTTGTTCGTCACGGCGACGAGCCACGCGAGCACGTAGGCGCCGCGATAGTCGATCGCGAGCGCGTGCACGCACAACGCGTACACGCCGACATTCACGACGAAGCCGACCCCGCCGACAAGCCCGAAGCGGATCAGCTGGAGCCAGTTGGCCGGCTTGCGCATGCCGTGCAGCACGCGTATGTGCGGGCGATGAGGGCTGACCTCCACCGCGGTGGCTTGCTCGCGCATCTGCCTTAGGGTAGCGGCCCGTCGGGGCAGACACGCACGCTAGCCTGTTGGCGATGACGTTCCCGGGGAAAGCCATCGGTGCGCTCGGCTGCCTGCTGGCGGCGGCAGTGATCGCGGGCTGTGGAGAAGCGGCGGTCCCGACCGACGGCCGCCCTGCGGCGGTCGTCAAAGCGAGCGGGACGGCCGGGAGTCCCCCCGGCGCCTCCACGACCCGGAGCACGGGGCAGAGCCCAGGCGCCACCACCGCGGCCAAAGCCGGCAACACGGCGACGGGCGACGGTGTGTCCAGGCCGCAGGACCCACCCAGCAAGACGACGAGTGCGACGAAGCGCGGGGCGAGGGACTCCAATGGCCAGACGGCCTCCGCGACGGCCTCGGGAGCGGACGGGGGCGGGGTCGCGCACGAGGTGGCGGACCCCGAAGAAGCCAAGAGCTTTCCGGTGCCAGCGGTATCGGTGCAGCGCCATCGAGCAGCCGGCTCACCCAGCGCGGCCGGCGAAGCCATCGTGGCACCGGGCGCCCAGTCAGATGCCGAAGTTCGCAAAGAGCTCGGCGAAGAGCAGCAGGTCAAAGCGCGCGAACGAGCCGCCCAGCAGCGGGCGCTCACGCCGGTGGCAGGCGGTTTCTCGGTCGGTGGCGACGGCACGATCCCGATTCCCGCCAACGTTCCCGAAGCCGTACAGCGGGTGGTCGCCGGCGGCAACGCGATCGCCGACTTCCCCTACATCTGGGGCGGCGGACATGGGTCGTTCATCGCCAACGGCTACGACTGCTCGGGCTCCGTCAGCTACGCGCTTGCCGCGGGCGGCCTGCTCAATGCGCCGCTCGTCTCGGGCGACCTAGCCAGCTGGGGAGAACCCGGCCCGGGACGCTGGATCACGATCTACGCCAACGCCGGCCACACGTTCATGAACGTCGACGGCGTGTGGTTCGACACCGCGGGACGCAGCGGGCCCTACGCGTCGCGCTGGCTGGTGTCGACGCCGTCGCTCGCGGGCTACGCGGTGCGCCACCCGCCGGGGCTGTAATGGCCCGACGGGACGGGCCTCGCTAAGCCCATGATCGATGGCGTCGCACAGGTCGGGGCGCTCATCTCGCACGCGCCCGCAATGCTCGTTCACAGCCAACGCTCGCTTGCCACGCTCGCGCTGCACCTTCCGTTCGCGCTCGACGGCGAAGCCGAAGCCGAAGCGGGCGGCAACAGCACCGCGATCGCGATCGTCTCCGCCGTGTCGATCGTGTTCGGCTACCTGCTGCTTGCCGCCCTGTGGCACTTCGTGTTCCGCGAGAAGGCTCGCGCGAAACGCCGGAAAGGGAGCCTCAGCGACCGAGATTGACCGTGCTGATCACCGTCGTACCGACGGGGGTCTGCGCAGAGGCGTTACGCACGATCAGCCTCAACATCAGCGAGACCTTGCGCAGCTTGCGCAACCGCGCCGCGGTCGTCTTGCCGAACAGGATCTTGATCGTGTTGCGCCCGCCCTTGGTCGTCACGAGGAGCGCTTTGGCGATCACGATCTGCGGTGCCGTGCCGTGAGGCAGGCCGCTCGCGGGCGAGCCATGCAGCCCGATGCGCTTGGCGATCGAGGACGCGAGCAGGACTTCGAAGCGGCCTGCTACCTGCTCGTTTACCGAGTAGCGCACGATCAGCCCGCTGCGCAGCACCTGTGACAGTGACTTCGACACGGTCGCAGCGGCGGCCACGGGGCTGGGGACAGGAGGCTTGGTGGCCACGCCGGGGGTTGCGGAGCTGGGGGTAGTCGAAGAGCCGGAGGTCGAGCTGGAGGCTGAGCCACTGGAGCCGGAGCCGCCGGAGGAGCCGCCCGAACCAGAGCCACCTGGGCCTGGGGCCGCCGGACCTTCGACCGTGATCGGACTGGTAAAGCTCGCTTTGTTGCCACCCGTGTCTGTCACCGTCAGCGTCACTTCGTACGTGCCGCCGTACTGGTAGGCATGGTATGTGCTTGCAGCACAGGGAGTTAGCCACGTGGGGCACGGCGACGTTTCTGGGGAGTTCAACGTCGGGGCGCCCGGAGCGAAGCCAGTGACTTCCGGAGAACCGTCACCGAAGTTCCATTTATACGTGGCGTAGGTCTCTCTAGGGGTTGTCCCGGTGTAGGCTGTGCCCTCGTTGAGGGTAAAGTCAGACTCCATGCCGTCGAAGCCGACGACCTCACCGGATTTGACCGGGTTGGGCGCTGTGAATTTTGGGTCCAGGCTGATGCCGGACAGGCAGGGGATTCCCGGATAGGGCAGCTTCAGCGAAGCCAGGTTGAAGGCATCGTTGAGATAGTAGTTCTTCCCGGCGAACGTCTGATTAAAGAGTGTTCCGGCGTGAGTTTCCAGGTTGGCGACGTTTACGCTACCACCCAGGACGCCGGTGGCGAAGAAGTCACGGCACTCGTCGGTTGCCTCATTGCCCGTGGGGTCCTGCCACGCGTTGAGCAGCGGATCGGTGACGATGTTCTGCTGTTGGACGCCGATCTGACTGACAATCAGATCAAACAGGCCGGTGTCGAAATAGCCGTCGGGGCCAAGCCCGTCCTGATTGGGCTCCTGCTGGTGGGGAGCTTCGAGACCGAGTGCTCTTGCTTCTTCAGCTTCTCTCTGTTCTCTTGGCGATTTTTCGTGGAATTCTTCTTCTTCCTTGGGTGTCCGTGATTTCACCGACTCCTTTTCCTCGATCGGGGAGCTGCTGGGATTGAAGCCTCCGTCCTGACATTCGTAGCCGCTCGTCCGATCTTCCGGCGCCAGATGATCGTCGCCGAACCCACCGGCGATCCACGGAATTGCGGCGTAGAGAATCGTGCTGGGACCGCCGTTCGCGGGATTGCCAGGATTGATATCCGAGTGATAGCTACAGAAGCTGTGTTCGTAGCTTTCGGCTTTGGCTTCGTAGTCTGAGCAGTGGCCCGTGCTGCCGCCCCCGTCCAGACAAACCGTGACACCGGGCGGCGTAAGCAGGTAGAAGATCGTGCCCATGCCGGTCGGCAATTTATGATCGGCAATAAAGAGCTTTAACTCTGTTTCGATCTCCGCGTTGGTGAGACAGGTGAGCGCGTCGGGCTTACCCCACGGGTAGTTTATGCCTTCGAGCGAATGTGGATCGATGCATTTTCCGCTCGTTGGGTAAGGGTCCGTGTCGGTATAAGCCCCCATGAAGGTGGATACGTAGGCGGCGTGCTGATTGGCGGCGTCGGTGTATTGAGCATCGACCGCGAAAACGCTGGCAAGCGAGCCGCTGGCGGCGCCCATGCTGTGAAAGAAAGTATCGATTCCTGCCTGCCAGTCGCCGTGATAGTTATCGGTCGGATCCCAGTAGATCGCGTAGGTTTTATTTGTGGCCAGCACCGGGTTGCCGCTTGGATTGGCAAAGCCTTCCGGTTCGGGGCCAACCCCGGCCAGCAGAGATGTGCTACGTGGCTGCAGGCCCACCTTGGTCCCAACCGTCGTCACGATCGCGCCCGCCGACGCGACAGCCGCGACTAGAGAAACTGTCAGCATCGAAACGAGGACAAGCGTCAAACGACGCGCGACGCCTGGACGTTGACAGGCCGCCGGAGGTTGGAGACGACGAATAGAGATCACGAGCCCATCATCGGCAGGGGCTCACCGTTGCCTTAGCCTCGGTGGACGGACCCGACCGCGGTGGGCGCCCGCTTGCATCGGGGGCAGACGATTCGCTACCGTCGCAGTCAGGTCCGAGCGACCGTCGGTCGCCCATCTTCGAGGGGAGGGACGTCATGGGGTTCATCGCACCGGCAGACCCTCCGGTCGACGTCGCCGAGTGGAAGCGCCTGGGGCACCTCGCGCGGATCAAGCCACTTGCGCAGGATTGGGCGGTCAACGGCGTCGGCACGCCCTACGCCGTCTACCTCCTCTACGTCGTGAAGCTCGTGCTGTTCGTCTTCGCCGCGCTGCTGATTGTCTCCGCGAGCACCGCCGGCGCAGGCCTGGGCAATCTCGGCCACTGGTGGTCCGAGCCGATCGTGTTCGAGAAGGTCGCCGTGTGGGTGCTGCTGTGGGAGATCGTCGGCCTCGGCTGCGGCTCGATGCCGCTCACGTTTCGCTTCATCCCGCCGATCGGCGGCATCCTCTACTGGTTGTGGCCGGGCACAGTGCGACTGCCACCTTGGCCCGGGAAGGTGCCGCTCACGCGCGGCTCGAGCAGGGCGTTCCTCGACGTGCTGCTCTACGCGGGCGTGCTCGCTACAGCGGTCTATCTGCTGGCGTCCGGCGGTGACCGGGTGGTGGGCACGGCCGGCGGCAGGCTCGACCCGGCCGCAATCGCCGTTTTGCTCGGCTTCCTGGCGCTGCTCGGCCTGCGCGACAAGGTCGCGTTCCTGGCGGCCCGCCCGGAAGTTTATGCGTTCCTGCTGGTCGTCTTCCTGTTTCCACCGCGCAACACGATCGTCGCGTCACAGCTCGTGTTCTTCTGCATCTGGTGGGGCGCGGCGTCGTCGAAGCTGAACCGGCACTTCCCGTTCGTCGTGTCGGTGATGATCAGCAATACGCCGTGGAACCGCTCGCGGACCGCCAAGGCCAGGCTATGGCGCGACTACCCCTCCGATATAACGCCGTCGCGGCTCGCCCACGTGGCGGCGCATCTCGGTACGGTCGTCGAGCTCTCGCTACCGCTCGTGCTGTTGCTCTCGCGTGGCGGCACCGTGGGCACGATCGCGCTGATCGGGATGGTCCTGTTCCATGCCCACATCACCTCGACGTTCCCGCTTGCAGTGCCACTGGAGTGGAACCTGTTCATGATCTTCGGGCTGCTGTTCCTGTTCGGGCACTACGGCGATGTCCCGTTCTCGACCCTGAATGACCCGTGGCTGATAGCGATCCTGATCGTGCTCGGCGTGCTCCTGCCAGTGCTCGGCAACCTACGGCCCGACAAGGTCTCGTTCCTGCCGTCGATGCGCTACTACGCCGGCAATTGGGCAGCCACGCAGTGGCTGTTCGCAAAGGACACCGCCGCCGAGGAGCGGCTCGACCGCATGATTCGCAAGCCGGCGCCGATCGTCGTCGAGCAGCTGATCCGCGTCTACGATCGCGAGACGGCTGAGCTGCTGATGGCCAAGGGACTAGCGTTCCGCTCGATGCATCTGCACGGGCGCGCGCTGAACGCGCTGCTCCCACACGCGGTCGACGACGTCGAGGCCTACCACGTGCGCGAGGGTGAGCTGGTGTCCGGCGTCGTGAACGGCTGGAACTTCGGCGACGGTCACTTCCACGGCCTGCAGCTGCTCGAAGCGGTGCAGGAGCGCTGCGGCTACGCCGAGGGCGAACTGCGCATCGTCACGCTCGAGTCCCAGCCTGCCCACGTGCAGCGCCAGCGCTACCGGATCTACGACGCCGCCAGCGGACTTATCGAGGAGGGCTGGATAGCGATCGCCGACATGCTCGAGCGTCTGCCCTGGCTCGAGGAGTCCTGGGACTTCCCCGTGCATGTAACCGGCTCGCGCGAGGGATCGCTACAAGACCTGGTCATGGCAAGGCAGAATGCCCGGAGCGCCGGATCGTGAGCGGCCCGGATACCTCTGCGGTGCGGGAGCATGGCGCCGAGGACGCGAGTTGAGCGACGCGATCGTTGTCGGCTCGGGCCCCAACGGGCTTGCCTGCGCGGCGGCGCTGGCACAGGCGGGCATCGATGTCACCGTGCTCGAGGCAGAGGGCTCGATCGGCGGTGGGACACGGAGCAGCGAGCTGACGCTCCCGGGGTTGCTCCACGACCACTGCTCGGCCGTGCACCCGATCGCCGCGGGGTCGCCGTTCCTAAACTCGCTCGGGCTCGCCGAGCACGGTCTCGAGTGGCGCTGGCCCGAGGTCGACCTGGCGCATCCGCTGGACGACGGCAGCGCCGGCGTGCTGCGGCGCTCGTTGACCGAGACGGCGCACGGGCTCGGCCGCGACGGCGAGGCGTGGCGGCGGCTATTCGCGAGCCCGGCGAAGAGCCTTGACGACCTTAACGAAGACCTGTTGAGACCCGTGATGCACGTACCGCGACACCCGTTCGCGCTCGCGCGGTTCGGTCTGCCGGCGACGCTGCCCGCCACAGCGCTTACCCGGATCTGGAAAGACCCGCAGGCCAAAGCGCTCTTCGGGGGCGTCGCGGCGCACGCGTTCAGCCCGCTCGACCAGCTCCTGAGCTCTGCGGTCGGGATGGCCCTGACGACGGCCTGTCATAGGTTCGGCTGGCCGGTCGCGCGCGGCGGCTCGCGCGCCATCAGCGACGCACTCGCGGCTGTCTTGACGGCGCACGGCGGGCGCATCGAGACGGGTGTGCGGGTGACCTCTCTGTCCGAGCTACCGCGCGTCAGCGCGGTCGTTTTCGACCTGGCGCCGCGCGCGGTCGCCGAGATCGCCGGAGAGCGCCTCCCTGGACGAGTCGCGCGGGCTTACCGGCGCTACCGGCACGGACCGGGTGCGTTCAAGGTCGACCTTGCCGTGGAAGACGGCGTGCCGTGGAGAGACGAGGCATGCCGTCGCGCCGGAACGGTGCATGCGATCGGCTCGTTCGAGGAGCTCGTCGTGGCCGAGGGCGAGGTCAACCGCGGCCGGATGCCCGAGCGCCCGTTCGTGCTCGTCGCCCAGCAGTACCTTGCCGATCCCGGGCGCTCCGTGGGCAACATCCACCCGGTGTGGGCCTACGCGCACGTGCCGAGCGGGTACGGCGGCGACGCCGAGGCTGCCTTGCTCGACCAAATCGAACGATTTGCTCCAGGGCTACGCGAAAGGATCGTCGCCACAGCGGTGCGCACGCCGGCACAGCTCACCGCCCACAACGCCAACTACGTGGGCGGCGACATCATCGCCGGGGCAAACATGCCGCGACAGGTCCTGATCCGTCCACGCTTCGCGCTCGACCCTTACTCGACGGGCATGCCCGGCATTTTCATCTGCTCGGCGGCGACCCCCCCGGGCGCGGGAGCACACGGGATGAACGGGTATCACGCCGCGCGGTCGGCGCTCAGATACTTGGGGGTGGAGGCTCCCGCCGCGTTGTCATCGGCGGGCTGAAGCGGCGTTGGACTGCCAAGGCGCCCAGGGGAGGAGGAGTCGCGTCCAAACAGCAGAGCGACGTTCCAGTCAGCCAGCAGACGCAGCTTGCGCCCCAAGCCGGGCATCAGCAGCAGATGGTAGGTCCGCGCGATGAGCCAAGCCGGCAGGCCCCGCCAACGCACCCCGAGGGTGATTGCGACCGCCTTGTTGTGGCCCAACTCCGCTACCACACCGGCCGTGCGGTAGCGAAACGGGCGGGCGGGCCGTTCTTCAAGCGAAGCGGAGATGTTGCGGGCCGCGAGCCTTCCCTGGCGAATGGCGTGCTGAGCGGTCGGCGGACATGCATGCCCGCTCCTTGCCGGATCGGGCACGGCAGCGCAATCGCCGACCGCCCATACGCCTGGGTGGGCAATCACGCGCATCTCTCGATTGGCAACGATCCGTCCCCCATCGTCGAGCGGCAGACCGAGCGAGCCGACAACTGGGCTGGGCTGCACCCCTGCGGTCCAGACCAGCGTACGTGTGGGAATGCGCTCACCGCTGGAGAGCGTCGCCTCGTGCCCTGTGACCGACGTGAGCGTCGTGGACGTGTGGATCTCGATCCCACGTGTGCGCAGCTCGCGCGCAGCGAACACGGACAGGCCAGGGGATACCTCAGGCACGATCCGCTCACGTGTCTCGACCAGTACCCAGCGCATCCCCTGCGCGCGGCAGCGAGGATAGAGCCCAATCGCTTGCGCGGCGAAGTCCTGAAGCTCGGCGAGCCCCTCGAGCCCCGCATAGCCGGCGCCGACAAAGACGAAGCTGAGATACTCGGCGCGGCGTTCAGAGTCGTCGAGCGACTCGGCGATGTCGAGACAGTCCAGCACCTTATTACGAAGCGCGGTGGAGTCAGACAGCGTCTTTAGCCCAACCCCATATTCCGCCAGACCGGGGATCGGCAGCGTACGCGAGATCGATCCGAGCGCGACGAGCAGGTGGTCATAGCCAAGCTCGATCGCCTCTCCGTCGCTCCGGCGCACATCGATCTCCCGCCGCGCGTGATCGCCGCCCGTGACGTGCCCGATGACCAGCGCAGTACGGCGAAGCTGCGACCGCAGCGGGACCACCACGTGGCGCGGATCTAGCGTCGCCCCGGCCACTCCGGGCAGCAGGGGCGTGTAGAGCATGAAGTTGGCGTCGCTCACCAGCGTCACCTGCGCGCTGTTCATGGTCGCGATCCGCTCGAGCTCGCGCGCAGCATAGAAGCCGCCGAAGCCGCCACCGAGTATGAGGACACGCGGGCTCACACCTCCACATTAGACCCGCGACCCCGTCGAGACCAATGTTACAAGCGTGTTACAAGCTCGGAATGAGCTCGCCTCGAGCACAGATACGCTCGATGACGAGAGCGAAGCGCGATGGGCGATCCAGGACTCGAACCTGGGACCTCTTCCTTATCAGAGAAGCGCTCTAACCAACTGAGCTAATCGCCCGCGGCGGCCGATTCTAGCGGTCGCCCCTGCCTCGACTCTCTCAACCCCACGGCGGCTCAAGCGACCGCGCGGAGCCGCAACCGCCGCGCCAGCTCGAGCGCCTCCTCGAGCGTGGCGAACGACAGCTCCGCGCGGTACCCGCCCTCGCGCAGCGCCTTCACGCGCACGTCGGCGCCCAGTGCCCCTCCGAGCGCCTCGGCAATCGCCGAGGCCGCCTCCTCCTGGTCGGGATGCGCACGGTCAGAGGAGCTCTTACCTCGCCCCTTCTTAGGCGCGCCCGCCGCGGAAGCCGAAGCATTGCTCTCTCGTGCGCGCGCTTCCGCGGTCCGCACGGACCACGCCTCCTGGACGGCGCTTCGCGCAAGACTTCGCCTGGCGCCGTGATCCTCTGCCAGCAGCAGGGCGCGACCGTGACCTTCGCTGAGCGTGCCGTCCTGCAGCAGGTCGACCACCTCGTCGGGGAGATCCAGCAGGCGAATCAGGTTGCTCACCGCCACACGTCCCCGTCCCACCCGCCGCCCGACCTCCTCGCGCGTCAGTCCCAGCTCCTCGACCAGCGCCGCGCACGCACGCGCCTCCTCGATCGGGCTGAGATCCTCGCGCGCCATGTTCTCGATCAGCGCGAGCTCAAGCGCCTCGGCGTCCTCCCTCGCGCGCACGAGCGCCGGAATCGTCTTCAGCTCCGCTATCTGCGCCGCGCGCCAGCGGCGCTCGCCGGCAACGAGCTCATACGTACCACCGGCCTTGGGCCTCACGAGCACCGGCTGCAGGATGCCTCGCTCGCCCAGCGACCCCGCCAGCGCTTGCAGCGCCTCCTCGTCGAAGCGGCGGCGGGGCTGCTTGGGGCTCGGCGAGATCAGCTCGATCGGCAGCTCACGCAGCTCATCGTCGCGCGCGTTCGCGCCCTCGGCGGACACCGACAAGATCGCTCCCAGGCCCCTGCCCATACCCGGCTTTGGCTTAGCCACGAGCAGCGACCTCCTTTGCCAACTCGAAATAGGCCTCGGCTCCCGCGCTGTGGGGATCGTGGTGGGTTACCGGCAATCCGTAGCTCGGCGCCTCACCCACGCGCACGTTGCGTGGGATCACCGTGTCGAAAACCAGGTCAGGAAAGTGCTCGCGCACCTCGCGCTCGACGTCGCGCCCCAGCCGCGTGCGATTGTCGTGCATCGTCAACAACATCCCTGCGACCGTCAATCGTGGGTTCAGCTCACGCTGGACGAGCGCGAGGGTCTCGAGCAGCCCAGCCAGCCCCTCCAGCGCGAAGTACTCGGTCTGCACCGGCACGATCACCCGGTCGGCGGCAACTAGCGCGCTGACCGTCAACGGCCCCAGTGACGGCGGACAGTCGAGCAAGATGTATTCAAAGCTCCCTCGCAGCGGCTCGAGCGTCTCCCGCAGGCGCTGCTCGAACCCCTCGATCCGAGGCATCTCGATGTTCGCACCGGCGAGACCCGCCCCCGCCGGGAGCACCTGCAGTCCGGCGATGCTCGAATCAGTCAGTGCCTCCGCGGCTGTCGCCTCACCCGTCAACACCTCATACAGTCCGGGCGCCTGTGTTCGCGCGATGCCCAGCCCCACCGTCGCATTCGCCTGCGGGTCGACGTCCACCAACAACGTCGCGTATCCCGCCTCGGCGATACACGCGGCCACATTCACGGCCGTCGTCGTCTTGCCGACACCGCCCTTCTGGTTAGCGATCGCATACACCGTGCCCATGGTGATCGCCACGCTAGCGCCGATCGCGGTCGGAGGACTGCTCGACGGCGCGGATCATCAGACGAGCGGCCGCTTGCGAGCCATCCCCCCACGCCGGGGAAACCCCGGTGGGGTATTCCCGACCTTTAGGTAGACGTGCAGGTACCGATCTCTTGCCGCTGGAAACGGCTTGACGCTCCGCACTTCCACACGTTCGAGCCCCAGCTGATCCGCCACCTCGAGGGCAGCCTTCTCCTGAGCCGCATCCCTGCGCCCGCGCCAGTCGACGAGCACGCCGCCGAGCTCGAGCAACGGCGCTGCATACTCGAGCACCACCTGCGCAGGCGCGAGCGCCCGGGCGAGCACCGCGTCGTGGACGCCTAGGCCCTCGGGCCATTCCTCCGCCCTGCCTTCAACCACGTGTGCGTTGTCCACTGCAGCGGCCGCGATCATCCGCCGCACGAACTGGCACTTTTTCACCTGGCTCTCCACAAGCCGTATCTCGCTTGTGGGAAGCGCGATGGCGAGCGCCAGGCCCGGGAAGCCGGCTCCCGTACCGACGTCGGCCACGCGCCGAGCGGAACGGATCCCGTCGATCTCGAGCGCCACCAGCGAGTCAGCGAGGTGGATGTCCACAGCCTCGGCCGGATCACGCACGGTCGTCGGCGCACGGTCGTCCGCCGCGAGCGTCTCGAGGATCGTCCTCATCTGCACGTGCGCACCTGGAGACAACCCGTATAGGCGGGCAAGCATCTGGACACGACGTTCGGCGGGCCGCTCGTGACGAGTGAAGAAGCTGGGGTAGTTAGCCCGCATCTCGCGGATGCGGGCACCGACGTGAGTGTCGATCCGGTCCGTCAGCACGCTTTCGACGACCGGCAGAACGTCCTCTGCCAACACCCGTCCGCGGGCCATCCACTGGTAGTAGGAGCGCCCGCCGTGGTGGTAGGGGCCATACAGGCGGGCACGTGGGAACAGTCCCTGGAGCCATCGGAAGATCGCCTCATGCCTAACGTGCATCCTGAGGGTGATCTGTGGCTGCTTCCCGTCCCCCCCGAAGTGCCCCTCCCCAACGAGCAGGCCCGTGACGAGCCCTCTCTCGATGTCCGTGATCTCGCGCTCCTGCGGCCCAGTCATGCGCAGCAGTGTTTCACGGGGGAGAAAAACGTGAAACGTGGTGGCGATCCCAATCCGTGTGCCGCAGTAGATCTCCTGCTCGCGCGCGACTATGGGAGACGGGCCCTACTCCCCGAGCGGCGAGACGACCAGGCGGCGCTCGGGCTCGTCGCCCTCGCTGTACGTCTCTACCCCACCACGCTCGCGCAGGTACTCGTGAACGATCCGCCGCTCCGCGGGCGGCATCGGCTCGAGCTCCACCGGCCGTCCAGACCTCAACGCCTCTTCGGCAGCCTCGTCTGCGTCCTCCCGTAGCGACCTTTCGCGGCGCTCGCGGTAGCCGTCAGCGTCAATCGATACCCGCACGGATGAGGGACCGTCAGGAAACACGATGCGCTGCGCGAGATGTTGCACTGCGTCGATCGTCTGGCCGTGGCGGCCTATGAACAGGCCTACCTCCTCGCCCTTCAGACGGCCGCTCAACACGCCATCCCCCTCCTCGACCTCGATCTCCACGTCGAGACCCATCCCGCCCGTTATCTCCTCCAGCAGCTCCTCCAACGCCTCCGCCGGCTCTAGCTCCCCCTCGAGCGGCTCCGCGCCTCCTCCGTCGTCATCGATCATCGTCGCCTCCCGGAGCGCTTCTTCTTCTTACGCGGCGGACGAGGCGGGGTCGCGGCCGGGGCGCTCTCGGCGGCAACGCCGGCTGGGGCGATCGCAGGCTTCAACAAACCACCCAACATGCCCTTCGAAGCATCCCGCGAGCGGTCCGGGTGGGTGGGTGGAGGGCCAATGCGACGGCGGATGAAGTACTGCTGCACGATCGTCCACGAGTTCGTTGTTATCCAGTAGACAAGCAACCCAGCCGGGTATTTGAAGAGGAAGGCGACGATCACCAACGGCAGGAGGAGCATCATCCGGCGCTGGTTCGGATCGGCTGAGGCGGTCGCCATCAGCGTCGAGATGATCTGCGAGCCGATGTAAAGGGCAATCAACACAACCAGAGCCGCGCCGGTCGCCTTGGCGGTGATGTCGGGGAGGAATAGGAACTTCGCCGAATGCTCCGCTCCCGGCAACTGATGACAGCTGACTTTTTCAAGTCCCTTGGAGGGGATTTGGCTGTTCTGAAGCACGTGGAAGTGAGCCCTCAGCGCCGGCCCGCAGATGTTCTTCTTCAGGTCTGTGCGAAGCATGTAGAGGAGCGAGATGAACACCGGCAGCTGCAAGGCAAACGGCAGACAAGAAGCCAGCGGGTTGATCTTGTTCTCCCGGTAGAAGCTCATGATCTCCTGCTGCTGGCGCTGTTTGTCGTCCTTGTACTTCTCTTTCAGCGCGTTGATCTCTGGCGCCAGGCGCTGCATCTCCTGCATCCCCTTCAGCTGTCGATAGGTGACCGGCACCAAGATCGCCCGGATTAGCACGGTCAGTCCTACGATCGCCAACCCCCAACTGCCGCCCACGAGGTGAGCGTGGATGAACACCATGATCGATTCGAACAAACTGATCAGCGGTGAGAACGCTGACTCGATGACGTTGGCGAGGATTAGCATGGTGTCTGGCGGCTTAGTGGCTCTCGACGAGAGATGGGGGGTAGATGTGGCGGGGCGTGAGCACTAGTCGCACGTCCTACTACGGCGGGGCTGGCCCAGGCGCTCAGACGCCGGCCTGGCGGCCGATCCCGAACACCCGCTGAGCCTCGACCGGATCGTATCCGCCGTAGCTCCACGGATTGCACCTGAGCAAGCGCCATCCGGCGAGCACCAGGCCCCTAAGTATGCCGTACCGGCGGATTGCGTCCACCGCATAGCGCGAACAGGTCGGCTCGTACTTGCAGCGGCGTGGTATCGCCGGTGAGACGACATGCCGGTAAGCAAAGATCGGCGCGACGACGACGGAGCGAGCTAGGCGCGCCACCACCCACGAGTCGCGTGGGGCGGTAGGTGGCGACTGCGACGTCAAGCTCCACCTCCGGCTTGCGTCTGGGCTGGCGTGGCGCGCAGGCCGGCCTTGACGATCAGCTCCCCGAGCGAAGCGTCCACCCCGGCCAGGCCCTCCCGCTCCGCCAACTCGTTCGCCGGCGGGCGCGCGACGACGACGAGGTCTTGGCCAGGGTGCAATTCATCTTGCGCGCGAGCGAACGCCTCGCGCAGCAGTCGCTTAACACGGTTGCGCTCGACCGCCCCACCAACCTTCCTCGAGACCGACAATCCGAGCCGAGGTCTGTCCGTCGACTGGTTGGGGAATGCGTACAGGACCAGATGGCGATTGGCCGTCGAGCGCCCCTGCCTATATACACGCTCGAACTCGGCGCTGCGCGAGAGGCGACCACGACTCGGAGTAGACCGCGGCTTCATCCCGCTTCGATCGCCTTCAGAACGTGTTTGGGAAGGAGCGGTGCGGTCGGGGCGTTCATGGACCAAGCTGGGCGTCGCGGGGCGGTGAAGCGCGTGCTGGCGGTGGCACGTGCTGGCCGATCTTTGATCGGTCGTCACATGGCGTCCAGCGTAGGATCCAGGGACGCATCCAGACGTGCCGATCCTTCCCAAACACGTTCTTAAGTAGAGAGACGCTTGCGTCCCTTGTCGCGGCGGCGCTTGAGCGTCAGGCGCCCCGCGCGCGACTGCATGCGGGCACGGAACCCGTGAGCACGGGCTCGCTTGCGCTTCTTTGGCTGGTATGTGCGCTTCATGGTTTGTTCTCCGCCTGCAGTCCTTTTCCTCCCCATGGCAGCGACCTAGCGGCTGCCGGCAGGAGAGTCGGGGCACAAGTATAGAACCGCTCGGTCGACGCCGAATTTTCCCGCGAGTTGCGGTCACGGCGATACCGGCCGCGAGCGGACGTCGGATATAGTCGCCAGACCGGGTCCTTCGCGGATCCTCTTCGAATAACTGCGATCGCTTTCTCCGGGGGAGACACGGGTAAACGCTGCCGTGAGCGCCGAGTTGGAGCACATATGGTCCCGCGTACAAGTCGAGATGGCGCGCGCGGTAGACGAGCCCACGTACCGCATCTGGCTCGAGCCCCTGCGTGCGCTCGAGCTCTCTGACAAGCACCTCCTGATTGAAGCCGCTCCTCATTCATTGAGATGGGTTCGCGAGCGCTTCGGGGCCGTCCTCCAAGCCAGTGCGGCTCTGGTCGTCGGGTCAGGCGCGACCGTCGAGCTCTTGAACGGCCCCGACTCCACCGATACGTCTACTCGCGTAGCTCGCGGGGAGATCGGTGGAGGAGGCGTCACAAACGACGGACCAAGCCGAACGTCGCGCGTCTCGAGCAAGCGCCAAGAGAGAGCGATCCCTCGCGAGGAGATCGGGTCGAGCGCACCACGCTCCTCAGCGGGACCGCTCGGCAATCCAAAGCTCACCTTCGATCAATTCGTGATCGGCGACTGCAACCGGCTGGCTCACGCAGCCGCGCTGACGGTGGCGGAGATGCCGGCTCAGGCATACAACCCGCTGTTCATCTGTGGCCCACCCGGCGTCGGCAAGACCCACCTGCTGAGCTCGATCGCAAGCTTGCTGCTCTCCCACAGTCCTGGAGCGGCGGTGCGCTGCACCACCGGGGAGGCGTTTACTAACGAGTTCCTCGAAGCCCTGGGAGACAGGCAGACCAACGACTTCAAGGAGCGCTTCCGTCACATCGACGTCCTGCTCATAGACGATGTTCAGTTTCTCGAGCGCAAGACTAAGACCGAGGAGGAGTTCTTCCACACCTTCAACGCGCTCCACGACGCCGGGCGTCAGATCGTCCTGACCTCCGACCGCCCACCTCACGACCTACAGGCTCTCGAGGACCGTCTGAGAGAGCGCTTCGAGGCTGGTCTAGTAGCCGACATCGCTCCGCCGGAGCTGGCTACGCGCACGGCAATCCTGCGCAAGCGCGCGCACCAGGACGATCTCGATCTCGACGACGATCGTGCGCTCGTTGCGATCGCCGAGCGCGTCACCAACAACGTCCGTGCGCTGGAGGGGGCGTTGATACGGGTCGTGGCCTTTAGCTCGCTCACGGGCCGGCCGGTCACCGTCGAGCTAGCCAACGAAGTTCTCGACAACCTCTATCCACGCGCCCGGTCGTCGCGCAAACCCCATCCACGCTCGATCGCCGAGATCCAAGCGGCCGCATGCCATCATTTCGGCCTCTCCGCCGACGAGCTGCTCTCGTCGGCTCGCACTCGGCGAATCGCCTGGCCACGGCAAGTCGCCATGTACCTGTCTCGCGAGTTGACAGACGAATCACTACCCGCCATCGGCAGGCACTTTGGAGGACGAGATCACACGACCGTCCTACACGCGTGGCGGCGCACAGCCGCTCGTATCGCCGACGACGAGGCATCACGGCAGTCTGTGGAAAGCCTGTGCAAGAGCCTCGATCCAGCACAGCCACATACCTCCCCGCGTGCGATCGACCGCTGAGCCTGAGAGACTTCGAGGCGTAGCCCACAGCCTTATGCACCCCTCCACCAAGCCCAGCTTCAGCATCCACGCCAAACACACATGTCCACACCCCCTATGTCTTCGCTCTCTCTTGTAGTGATCCGTCGATGAAGTTGTCCCTATCTACAGCCGAGCTACTGGCTCAGCTGCAAACCGTCACCCGTGTCGCCTCTACGCGAAGCGCGGTACAGGCGCTCTCCGGCGTGATGATCTCGGCGCCCGAGGGATCTACCCCTGAGCTGCTCGCAACCGACATGGAGATAGGGCTACGAGTGCCTCTTCAAGCCGAAGCGAGCGGCGTCGGCTCGGTGGTCCTACCGGCGCGCTTGCTGCTCGATGTCGCTCGCTCGCTTCCCGCTGCGACCGTGACCCTCGAGTCGCGCGCAGCCGAGCAAGACGTCGAGCTGATCTCCGGGTCTGCAACCTTTCATCTACGCACTTTGCGCTCTGAGGATTTCCCCACCCTTCCATCACCATCGCCTGAGACGCGCATCACGATTCCCGCCGAGGCCTTTGTGAGCACGGTGTCGCGAGTCGCGCGGTCGGCGTCGCGAGACGAGACGAGACCTGTCCTCACCGGCATCCTGATGTCTGCCTCTGGACAGGAGCTGCGCATGGTGGCCACCGACTCCTACCGTCTCAGTGTCAAGGAGACAGCGCTTGAGTCTCCCCTGCACGACAGCCTCGAGGCGAACGTTCCAGCACGTGCTCTGCAGGAGCTCGTGCGGATCGCGCAGACGGCTGAAGCCGACTCTCTGGCTGTCAGCATCGGCCAGAGTCAGGTCGTCTTCGAGCTCGGCGACACCGTGCTCTCCTCGCGGCTCATCGACGGTCAGTTCCCAAATTACCGGCAGCTGCTTCCAGAGTCGGTCGACCATGAGCTGCGCCTCTCCAGCGCTGAGCTCACCGAGGTCGTACGCCGCATCAGCTTGCTCGCCCAGAAGAACGTGCCGCTGCGGTTGAGCTTCGCGGAGGGGGCGTTGACCGTCTCGGCCCAGACCCCCGACGTCGGCGAGGCGTCGGAGACCATCCCCGTTCCCTTTCACGGCGACCTGTTCGAGATCGGCTTCAACCCGGAGTTCCTGCGCGATGGCCTCGAGAGCATCGAGACGGAGGAGCTCGTACTGAAGCTGATCAGCCCCTTGCGACCTGGCTTGATCGAAGCCCCGGACTCGGGCGACTTCGTATATCTCATAATGCCGATCAGACTGAACGTATAGGGAACGCTGTGCGTGTCGTGAGCGTCAAGCTCCGCGACTTCCGCACCTACGAGCGTGCCGAAGCTCACCTCGGCGCAGGTTTGACCGTGGTTCACGGCCCGAACGGCGCGGGGAAGTCAAATCTGCTCGAGGCGCTCTATTTCGGCTGCGCCGGGCGCTCGCCCCGTACCCGCAACGAGCGCGAGCTGGTGCGTTTCGGGGCGCAGGCCACGCGCGTCGTCGTCCGCCTCGCCGACGAGCGTGAAGAGCACGAGCTGAGCGTTGGCTTCGAGCCGGGTCAAGACAAGCGTATGAGCTCTGATGGGGCTCCCGTAGAACGACTGCTCGACGTCGAGCACAGGCCGCTGCTGAGCGTTTTCGAGCCTGATCGGCTCGAGCTCCTGAAGGGCCCGCCGTCTCTCCGCCGCGCCCATCTGGACCAGGTCGTGGCAGCTCTCTGGCCGCAGCGTGACGGTGATCGCCGGGAGTACTCACGAGTGCTCGCCCAGCGCAACGCCCTGCTCTCCTCCATCCGCGCGGGGCGCTCCTCGCGGGGATCTCTGTCGACGTGGGACCGGACACTTGCTACCCATGCGATAGCTCTGAGCGCCAATCGCTCGGCGGCGGTCACCTTGCTCGCCGAGCCTTTCGCGGAGCGCGCCCGCGAGCTGGGCTTGCGTGGCGTGGCGGTGCTCGAGTATCGCCCGCGCTCCCGAGCATGCGATGAGACGGAGCTCCTGGCCGAGCTTGAGGCGCGCCTGTCCACCGACCTCGAGCGCGGCTTCTCCTCCCACGGACCGCATCGAGACGAGCTTGCGATTTTGCGCGACGGTCGCGAGCTGCGCGTCTACGGCTCGCAGGGCGAGCAGCGGCTCGCTCTGCTCGCCCTATTGCTTACGGAGCGCGCTCTGCTCGCCAGCGAGCGCCGGCGGACACCGCTGATGTTGCTCGACGACGTGATGAGCGAGCTCGACTCCGACCGTCGCGAGCTGCTTGCCAACGAGCTTCTGCTCGGAGGACAGAGCGTGATAGCCACCACCGACCTTGCCCACGTGCCCGGCGCGGGCGACTCGTCGGTCACACGCCTGTGCGTCTCGCCGGGCGCGGTCGTACAGGAGGCGCTGGCGGCGTGAGGAAAGTCGCTCCCCGCTCCCTGTCTGGCGCGCTCGAGGATCTCACCGCTGCGCTTGCGCCAGCCACGACGCTTGCCCGTGTGCAGAGCGTCTGGGGACAGGCGGTGGGCTCGGCGATCGCAGGCGCCGCCTACCCTACGGCCGAGCACACCGGCGTCCTGACCGTGACGTGCAGCGCCGCCGTGTGGGCTCAGGAGCTCGATCTGATGTCCGGCGATCTGGTCTCTCGCATCAACGCTGCGCTGGGCGGCGACGCCGTTCGCGAGCTGCGCTGCAGGACCGGGTAAAAGCTGTCTCGAGCCCCACCGCAGAGCTCGCCCTCCACGCCCACCGCCGCACGGCTAGGCAAAACTGTCGCATCGTGCTTAAGTTTACGGGCAATTTGCAGGGATTTAGCAGTCCCGTCGCGGCCTTGGTGGGGGGTGCGTCGTGCTATCATTCGGTACACACCGCAACCGCCCCGGCCCGTGGTCTTCGCACCTGGGATTCCGGGGCGTTCTTACGTCATCGGAGGGCCATTGGCCGCAAGCAGCGACAACTCTGACAAGGGGGGCGCCACCAAGGGCGGAGTCAACGACCCGTCGATGACGGGCGCATCCGCTGGCTACGACGCACAGGACATCACGGTCCTCGAGGGTCTCGAGGCGGTACGCAAGCGCCCGGGCATGTACATCGGCTCGACCGGCGTCATGGGTCTCCACCACCTCGTGTACGAGGTTGTGGACAACTCTGTGGATGAGGCGCTCGCCGGCTACTGCACCGAGGTCGCGGTCACGATCCACCCCGACAACTCTGTGACGGTCGTTGACAACGGCCGGGGCATTCCCGTCGCGATGCACGAGAAAGAGGGCCGCCCCGCGGTCGAGGTCGTGCTGACCGTGCTGCACTCCGGCGGCAAGTTCGGCGATGGAGGTGGCTACAAGGTCTCCGGTGGTCTGCACGGTGTGGGAGTGTCGGTCGTCAACGCGCTGTCCGAGCGACTGCTCGTGGAGATCCGGCGCGACGGATACGAGTTCTCGCAGGAGTACTCGCGCGGCGCCCCCCAGAACGAGCTCCAGCGTGGTGCGAAGCTGCCGGGCGACGGCGTCACCGGGACGACCATCACGTTCCTCCCGGACGCGGACATCTTCGAGTCGCTCGACTTCGACTTCCACACCCTCGAGGAGCGTCTGCGCGAGACCGCCTTCCTGACCCGCGGCCTGAAGATCTCGATCGTCGACGAGCGCGGTGAGGGCCATGCGGCGGAGTTCCAGTACGAGGGGGGGATCGAGGACTTCGTCTCGTTCCTGAACGAGAACAAGGACACCGTCCATCGCAAGGTCGTCTTCTTCGCCGGCGAGTCCGAGGAGGGCGCGGCCGAGGTCGCGATGCAGTGGAACTCCTCCTATCAGGAGTCGATCCACTCGTTCGCCAACAACATCAACACCCGCGAGGGCGGCTCGCACATGTCCGGCTTCCGCTCGGCGCTGACGCGCACGCTGAACAAGTACGCGCGCGACCATGGGCTGCTGAAGGAGAAAGAGGACAACCTCACCGGCGAGGACGTGCGCGAGGGCCTCACTGCCGTGATCTCGGTCAAGCTGCGTGACCCCCAGTTCGAGGGTCAGACCAAGACCAAGCTCGGCAACCCCGGGATGGCCGGGTTCGTCGAGTCGATCGTCAACACCGGCCTCGGCGAGTTCCTCGAGGAGAACCCCAGCGAGGCGCGCGCGGTGATCATGAAGTCGGTGCAAGCTCAGCGTGCCCGTGAGGCGGCTCGCAAGGCGCGCGACCTCACACGTCGCAAGTCCGCCTTGGAGAACTCCACGCTGCCGGGCAAGCTCGCCGACTGCTCGATCAAGGACCCTTCGCTGGCCGAGCTGTTCGTGGTCGAGGGTGACTCCGCCGGTGGCTCGGCCAAGCAGGGGCGTGACCGCAACACGCAGGCGGTGCTGCCACTGCGCGGCAAGATCCTCAACGTCGAGAAGTCGCGCATCGACAAGGTCCTTCAGAACACTGAGATCCAGGCGCTGATCACCGCGATCGGCACGGGCGTGCGCGACGAGTTCAACCTCGAGAACGCCCGCTACCACAAGATCGTGCTGATGACCGACGCCGATGTCGACGGCGCCCATATCCGCACGCTCGTGTTGACCCTGTTGTTCCGCGAGATGCAGGAGCTGATCGAGGCCGGCTACGTGTACATCGCCAAGCCGCCGCTGTACAAGCTCAAGCAGGGCTCACGCGAGCGCTACATCGAAAAGGACTCGGAGCTCGAGGACATCCTGCTGTCGGACAAGTGGGAGAAGCTCGACGTCTTCGACCGCCACGGCACCCAGCTGAAGCTCACCGAGGCCCGCTGGCAGCGCTTCTCGCGCCTGCTCAAGCAGTACGAAGGGTGGTCGTCCTCGTTGCGGGCGGTCCATGGCCACGACATGGTCCAGTTCCTGGAGGAGTCTTCCCTGCTCGGTGAGCAGGTGATGAACGGCGAGGCGGCGATCGAGTTGCTCAGCCGTGCGGGGCTCGACGGCGAGACGCATGTCACCGAAATGGTCGAGCAGGATCCGGTCGAGATCCGCGTCAAGGCGATCGAGGCGAGCACCGGCTTCGCTCGCACCCACCGCATCAAGCGCTCTCTGTTCGACTCCCAGGAGTATCGCCAGCTCGCGCGTGTCCACGCACAGCTGATCGAGCTCGCCGGCACCCCCGCCTTCGAGGTGCGCCTGGGCGACGCGCGCGAGAGCGCGCCGTCGTTCGAGGCGCTCCACCTGGCGGTCATGACGGTCGCGCAGAAGGGCATCAAACTCCAGCGCTTCAAGGGCCTCGGCGAGATGAACGCCGACCAGCTCGGCGAAACGACGATGGCCCCGGCCACGCGCACGCTCGCCCAGGTCACGCTCGAGGACGCCTTCGCCGCCGACCGCATCTTCTCGATGCTGATGGGCGATCAGGTCGAGCCGCGCAGAGCGTTCATCGAGGACAACGCAAGAGCGGTGGCCAATCTTGATGTGTAAGCGTGGAGAGACTGTGCGCTCAAGGAGCCTCACGGGCAAGCAGGTCAAGGACGCACCCTGCCGGGCACAGGCAATTCGCGTGGCCTGCTTTGCAGGCGAGCGACTGAGGACGCAGAGATGCGCCGGCCGTAAGGCTCCTTGATGGCTACCCCGGAGACACTCAACGGCGGCAACGTCGAACCGCGCGCGCTCGAGGAGGAGATGCGCACCGCGTACCTCGACTATGCGATGTCGGTGATCGTCGGGCGCGCGCTGCCCGACGTGCGCGACGGCCTGAAGCCGGTGCATCGCCGCGTGCTCTACGCGATGAACGAGCTCGGTCTCGGGCCGACCCGCTCCTATGCGAAGTGCGCCAAGATCGTCGGCGAGGTGATGGGCAACTATCACCCCCACGGCGACTCGGCGATCTACGACGCGCTCGTGCGCATGGCCCAGGACTTCTCGATGCGCAACGAGCTCGTCGACGGCCAGGGCAACTTCGGCTCGGTCGACGACGACCCGGCCGCCGCGATGCGCTACACCGAGGCCCGCCTGGCGCGGATCGCCACCGAGATGCTGCGTGATCTCGACATGGACACGGTCGACTTCACGCCGAACTACGACGGGTCGCGCCAGGAACCGCTGGTGCTGCCGGCCCGCTTCCCGAACCTGCTCGTCAACGGCTCCTCGGGCATCGCGGTGGGGATGGCGACGAACATCCCGCCGCACAACCTGCGCGAGGTTATCGGTGCCACGATCGCCTACATCGAGGATCCGGAGATCGACCTCGACGGGCTGATGCGACACATCTCCGGCCCGGACTTCCCGACCGGCGGGATCATCCTCGGCCACCAGGGCATCCGCGATGCGTATGAGACGGGCCGTGGCCGCGTGCGCATCCAGGCGCGCGCCCACATCGAGCCGCTCAAGCAGGGCAAGGAGGCGATCGTCGTCACCGAGCTTCCCTTCATGGTCAAGAAGGGCGGCGAGGGCGGCCTGATCCAGAAGATCGCCGACCTCGTGCACGACAAGAAGATCGCCGAGATCTCAGACCTGCGCGACGAGTCGGACAAGCGCGGCATGCGGCTCGTGATCGAGCTGAAGCGCGACGCGATCCCCAAGGTCGTGCTCAACAAGCTCTACAAGCACACGCCGATGCAGTCCACGTTCGGCGTGAACATGGTGGCGCTCGTCGACAACGTCCCGCGCACGCTGAACCTGCGCGCGGTGATTCACAACTACGTCGCGCATCAGCGCGAAGTGATCGTGCGGCGCACAAAGCACGAGCTCTCGGAGAAGGAGGCGCGGGCGCACATCCTCGAGGGGTTGCTGATCGCGCTCGAGCACTTGGACGCGATCATCGAGCTGATCCGCGGATCGCGCGATCGCGACAACGCGCGCGAGCAGCTCGTCGCGCGCTTCGAGCTCAGCCACATCCAGGCGACGGCGATCCTCGATCTGCGCCTCTCCCAGCTGACGGCGCTCGAGGCCGACGGCATCAGACAGGAGCACGCCGACGTGACCGAGCGGATCGCCGAGCTGCGCGCGATCCTCGGCGACGAGACACGCGTGCTGGCCGTCATCAAGGAGGAGCTCTCAGAGATCTCGGAGCGTTTCAGCGACGAGCGTCGCACGGAGATCAGCCACTCCGAGGACGAGATCGACATCGAGGACCTGATCGCCGACCAGCAGATGGTGATCACGATCACCCAGACCGGCTACATCAAGTCGCTGCCGCTCGCCACCTACCGCCAGCAGCAGCGCGGCGGGCGTGGCGTGACCGGGATGGACATGAAGGACGGCGACTTCATCGAGCACCTGTTCGTGTGCTCCTCCCACGACTACCTGCTGTTCTTCTCCAACCGCGGCAAGGTCTACCGTTCCAAGGTGTACGAGCTGCCCGAGGCGCAGCGCACTGCCAAGGGCCGCGCGCTCGTCAACATCCTGCCGCTGGCCGAAGGCGAGCGGATCCAAGCGGTGCTCTCGACACGAGACTTCTCAGAGACGAAGTACCTCGTGTTCGCCACCCGTCAGGGCACCGTCAAGAAGACCGAGCTGCTCGCCTACAACACGCCGATCAAAGCCGACGGCATCATCGCGATCAACATCCGCGACGACGACGAGCTGCTCGCCGTGCGCGCGGTCGATCCCGACGATGAGATCATCATGGTCTCGCGTGCCGGCCTGACCGTCCGCTTCGCCGAGTCCGACGCGCGCTCGATGGGTCGCGACACGACCGGCGTGCGCGGGATGGACGTCGGCAAGGATGGCAAGGTCATCGCGATGGACGTCGCCCGTGACGACATGGACCTGCTGGTCGTCACCGAGAACGGCTACGGCAAGCGCAGCCAGATCAGCCAGTACCGCAAAACCAACCGCGGCGCCAAAGGCGTAAAGACGATCGGGCTGACCGAGAAAAAGGGCGGGCTAGCCGGCGCGCTCGTCGTGCGCGAGCACCAGGAGCTGGTGTTCATCAGCGTCGGCGGGATGGTCCAGCGGACCGCCGCCGGCGGCATCTCCCAGCAGGGACGCTCGGCCACGGGCGTTCGCGTGATGAACCTCAAGGAGGACGACCTCGTCAGCGCCGTGGCCCTGGTCGTCGACACCGGCGATGAGCCGGGCGAGTCGGTTGAGCCAACGGGCGGCGATCTGTCCGAGGCAACAACTCCACCGCCAACCGATGATCTTGACCGCTCCGAGTAGTCGCTGACCGCCGAGTAGTCGCGGGCGTCATCTCTATTCGCTACTCTGGCCAGACCAGAGAAAGGAGGTGGTCCTAACGTTAGCTGACAGTACTTACGGGACTCTGGAGGTGACCGGCCGCTAGGTCGGACCCCCGCAGCAGGGGGGCAGGAAGGCTGGACCGCTTAGCGGAATCCAACCCGGGACACCCCGAGACGACCGCCGGCTCTGGTCCCTCCGGCCGCATCATGTTCGCTCTCGGTCTTTCCAGTCAGAGATCAGCAGTCAGCGCGGAGGATGTCACCGTTCGGCATCCTCCGCGCGTTTTCGGCCCACGGCCGACTAATAACGGCCGACAACCGAAGCGCCACAGCACCGATCGCGTCAGGCCGCTTGGGGCAGGTACTGCCGCCACGCCGCTGGGATCGTGGGGCTGGCTACGTGGATGAAGATCTCCGCTCGCGGTGTGCGCGGGGCGTGCCGCGGGTGCATCCCCGCTTGGCGCGGCAGGCGATCGCCCTTGCGCCGATTGCATGGCGCGCAGGACGCGACGATGTTCTCCCAGTTCGACTTACCGCCCTTGGAACGCGGGATCACGTGGTCGACTGTGAGGTTTGAGCGCGAGCCGCAGTACTGACAGGTCCAAGCGTCGCGCGCGAACACCGCGCGGCGGGTGATCTTGCGCCGGTGAGCGTCGCGGGGGACCTTGACATAGCTAACGAGCCGAATCACCACGGGTCGCGCGAGCGTCGAGCTCTCCGAGTGCAGCTCCCAGCGCCCGCGCTCGAGCAGCTCGGCCTTGTCCTTCAGCAACAGCACCACGGCGCGTCGCACGGTGCACACGTTGATCGGCTCATACGTGGCGTTGAGGACGAGCACTCGACCGCCCATCGCCGTGTTTGGCGATGCGCCAGGTCCGTGCCGCTGGTGCTCGGAAGGCGGCACGGACCCCACCGGCTCTGGTGGGACTGTGCTTTCCATCTTCGCGCCGCAGTGTAGCGGGGCATCGAGGCGACCGCAGGCACTCAGGAGCTCAGTGCGACCGGGACGGCGGCTCGGTAGGAGCCGAGCAGGCGGACATCCGCGGAGAGCGCGCGCATCGACGCGATCGCGTCAGCGACCGGCGTGTCCTTGGCGCGACCGGCGAGATCGGCAAAGAACATGTAGCTGCCGAGGCGCTCCCGTCGCGGGCGCGACTCGATTTTCGTGAGGTTGATGTCGCGGCGCGCGAACTCGTCGAGACAGCGCACCAGCCACCCCGGCCGCTCGGCGCCGGCGCCCCAGAACACGATCGACGTCCGCCATTGGTCTCCCGTCGTTTCACGTAGCGGCGGCGCCGATCCCGCGCCCTCCTGCTCCCCCTCTTTGACGTCGCGCGCGAGCCAGACGAAGCGCGTTTCGTTGTCGTCTCGATCCTGCACCCCGGCGCGGATGACCGTCCCACCGTAGATCCTGGCCGCTAGCGACGTGCCGAGCGCGGCCTGTGCTCGTCTCCCCGTGCTCACGACGGTGCGTACCGCCTCGGCGGTCGAGCCGGCCGCGAGCACGCGGGCGTGCGCGAGCTCGCCGCGCAGGAACCGCTCGCACTGTCCTGGGACCTGGGGGTGGGAGATCACCGTTTCTATCTCATCCAGGCCGACGGGCTCGGCTGCGATCAGCGAATGGGAGATCGCGAGCAGAACCTCACCCACGATCTTGACCGGCTCCTCCTCTGCTGCGAGTAGGTCGAGCGTGACGCTGATCGACCCGTCGAGCGAGTTCTCGATCGGCACAACCGAGTAGCGAACCTCCTCGCGCCGCAGCGCCGCGACGGTCTCATAGATGGACCTGAACGGGACGGGCTCGACGGCGCCGGGGATGGCGGCGGCCAGCAACGCCTCCTCGCTGAAGGTGCCCTGGGGCCCGAGATAGCCGACCTGTGGTGTTCCCTGGACCCGCGTGCCGCGGATCCCAAGGTCCGATGGACTTGCCTGTCCATCGCCTTGGGGCGCCTCGGCGTGCATCTCAGGAGGCGGACCCGAGCGGTTCGTCGGGCGGGGTGGCGAGGGCGACGCGCACTGCCTCGGCCTCCTCCGGGGAGAGCTCGAGCTCGCCCTGCCCGCCATGCACCTGCTTGGCGTACACACGCGCCTGATCGCGATGGTGGATACACGAGAGCACGATCCCTGAGCGTTCCTCGTCCAGTAACGCAATCGACATCGATTGGTGCCCGGAGAGCTCGTTATAGGCGTCGTATCGCACCAGCGACCGATGCGCGATCGACCCGCGCAGCGCGGTCTCGGCGGCCAACAGGCGCTCGTCGAGTCGCAGCGCCACATCCTCGACGTACTCGCGCAGCGCCGCGAACGCGTCCTGCATGTCCGCCGCGTGGGCCACCAAATCGCGTCCGCCCTGCTCTCCCAGGACGAGCATCTGCGCGCGCCGGTAGCGGCGCACTTTGAGCGCGAGCGTTACGCAGGCGATCATCGCGATCATCGCGACCGCTCCCGCCGCGATCGCGATGATGCCCTGAGTGTCGGTGATCGAGGTCACGGCCATCGGCACAAGTTAGAAGGTCTTGCAAAAAGAGCGCCGCCCCGGATACGTCCCTGGACACGGCGCTGGATCGCCGCGCGACGGCTCGCACGTGCCACCAGCACGCGCTTCACCGCCACGCCACGCCCAGCTTGGTCCAGAAACGCCCCGCCGCACCACTCTTTTTGAAAGACCTTCTTAGCCGCTGCACCCGCCACAAGAGCGCTTACTGTCCAAAAATCGCCAGATAGGTGTTCTTGGTGCCTTCGTGGTTGGTTTCACCGGGCACCGGCGCGACCTGTACTTCGATCTTCGAGGCCACGCCCAGCGGGATGCCGGTGACGGTGATGTTGGCGTCGGCGGTCTTCCCCGGTTCGGTCTTTTCGATCACATGGGAGGCCTTGAACTGCTTGCCGCCGGCGGTGACCGTTGCGGTGACCGTGACGTTTGTCTCGGTGAATTCGCCGGCGTCTTGGACCTGGGCGGTGAAGGTCGGATTGCCGCCACCGCTGATGTGATTCAGGCCGGGTTCCGGTTCCAGTGTGTGGGCGCCCACAGTCACCCCCTTGAGCGCGCTGCCGTGGTGGCCCGTGAGGGTCTGCCCGGTCTGAGCGGAGCTCGACGACTGGCCGGTGATGCGCGCGAGCGCGGTCGCCGGTTCAAGCCACCCGACGTTTGGCAAGAAGCGGGTGGCTACGGTGCTCAGGCCTCGGATCCCGTCGGCGTCGAGCGTCTGCTGGATGAGCGGTGCGACGCGCTGGGAGTAGATCACGTCGGAGGCGAGGAAGATCTCCATGGCGCCCGCGATCTGAGTGCTCGTCTGTTTGGCTTGCCCGCCCAGCGCGGTGCGGAGGAGGGCCGCCACCTTGGTCAGCCCTTCGACGCGCAGGTCGAGCGCCAGCAGCAGGTCGCGCTGCGCGGCGGACATATCGCCGGGCACGCTCAATCCTTTGGCGCGCGTGGCGAGGCTCTGCGCTTGGATGCGCAGCTGGTCGATCTGCACCTCCACGTCCAGCGCCGACTTGGTGGAGGCGTTTGCGAGGGCGGAAAAGAGCGGATGGGAGACCTGAGCGTCGGATTCGCGCGCGATCCGGCTCACGTTCTGGTTGTAGTCCTTCAGTTCCTGCTGCTTCTGGCTTTTCAGGCAGCCGTTCACGATCAGGACGATGATGATCAGCAGGACCACCCCGACGCCCGCCGCGACGCGGCGGCGCACCATCAGCGTGTGCTGATCGAGCGGCGGAGAACCGGCCCCGTGTTGGGGGCGACGCGGCCTGGGCTGCCGTGGGGAGCCCGCCGCGGCGGCCGGCCGCGCTCGTGGTGCCCGGGGTGATGGCCGAGACTCTGTCTCCTCACCATCGTCGAAGAACGACAAAAGCTAAGCGCTCCTATGCAGGGATTTCCGGAAGGGCCAGTATGACTACCGACCACCTCCCTGACGAGCCTGCAACTTCTCGCTCAATGCGCCTTTTCCTGCTCGCCCAAGCAGGGCGTGGGCCTGCGGACGGCGAACGCAGGAGACGGTGGAGTCGCTCGACACCCTCATCCATCCTGCGCGCGAGCGCGGCAGCTCACCGGCGGCGGACAGCCTGGTGCTTGGCCGTTATCGCCTGGGGGAGCGTTTGGGGGCGGGCGGCTTCGGCGTCGTATGGCAAGCGCACGACGAGCTGCTGCACCGCGAGGTGGCGCTTAAGCGGATCTCGCTGCCGATCGACGGGGACAGTGAGCGGGCTACCCGCGAGGCGCTCGCCGCGGCGCGACTTTCGCACCCGGCGATCGTGGCGTTGTATGAGGCGTGCGCGGCGGCGGATGCGTTCTATCTGATCTCTGAGCTGGTTCATGGGCAGACGCTTGCGCAGCTGATCGCCGCGGACGAGCTCACGGACGAGGAGGTGCTTGAGATCGGGATCGCGCTGACCGGCGCGCTTGCGCACGCGCACGCGCGAGGGGTGATCCATCGCGATATCAAGCCTCAGAACGTGCTCGTGCCCGATACCCCCCGCGCGGTTGGGGGAGGAGGGGCGCCGACGTGGTCGGCCAAGCTGACCGACTTCGGCGGCGCGCGGCTGGCGGGCGAAGACGGGCTCACGCGCACGGGCGACGTGCTCGGCACGCTCGCCTACATGGCCCCCGAGCAGAGCGATGGGGAGGAGGTCGGCGAGGCGGCCGACCTGTACTCCCTGGCGCTCGTGCTGTACGAGGCGCTTTGCGGCGTCAACCCGGTGCGAGGCGCGACGCCCGCGGCGACCGTCCGGCGGATCGGCCGGCCGCTGACCCCATTGGAGCACGGCCGCCGAGACCTTCCCCGGCGGCTGACACGGTCACTCGATCGGGCGTTGGTCCCAGAGCCGGGCGAGCGGGGGACGATCGAGGAGCTGCGATCAGCACTGGAAGAGGCGCTGGAGGCGCCTACGCGCCGCCTTCGTCGACGCGCGCGCGACGGGCGTGCGTTCGAGCGCTCGGGCGCAGGTGACCCGCGGGCGGAGCCCGAGGGGCGGCTCGTCCCGGAGCGAGCTGCCGGCGCGCTACGGGCGTCTCCCCAGACGCAGCTCGATCGCCGCGCGAGATCGCCGCGCCGCGCCGATCGCCACGAGAGCCTGCCGCAAGCGGAAGATGTCGCCGAGGAGGAGGAGGCATCGGCGATCGCTCGCGGGCCGGCGTTGCCACGTGCGTTATGGCTGGCTTGCGCGCTCGCAGTGATCCTCTGGCAGGCATGGCTGGGCAAGACCGGCCTGGCTTTGCTGCTGCTCGCGGCCGCCGTGCCGCTCGTGGCGATGCCCGCACAGAGGGCCTCGCGACGCGTCGGAGCCGGTTGGCTCGGATGCGCACTTGCGCCCGTGCTCGGTCTCGTGGGCCTCGCCGGGGCGTTCCCCGCGCTCGCGGGGCAAAGCGCTCGCCCCCGCTCGCGCGCCGCATTTGGAGCGTTCGGCTACTGGTGGCTGATCCTGTCCGAGCCGCTGCTGGCCCGGCGTCTATGGCTCGGGCAACCGTCAGGCGCTCCGTCGCGGGCGGTGTGGGAGGGCTCGGTGAGCGCCACGGCGACGCACGTGCTCGCCCCGGCGCTGAGCGTGGGCGTATTGCTCGGCGCCGCGCTGTGGGCGCTCGCGGCGGTCGTGTTGCCATGGATCGTCCGCGGCCGTCGCGTGGCGCTCGATGTGCTCGGCGCAACGATTTGGGCTCTCGCCCTCGTCCTCGCTACGCCGGCGCTCGACAGTGGGGTGTCAGCCCACGTACTTCACCCCACCCCGCGCGGCGCCCTGCTCGGCGCGATCGTCGGCGGCATCCTCGCCGTGGTGGCGCGCGCGCTGCGCGGCCCTGTCTGAGACTCTCTACACGTAGCATGGCCACGGGAGCAGCACGACCGCCCGGCTGGCGGAGCCAACCGAGATGAACCTGTTGAAGAGTGTCGAGACCACGATCTCAAGCCTCGTCGAGGGCGCTTTCGGACGTATGTTCCGCTCCGAGGTGCGTCCGATGGAGCTGGCGCGCAAGCTTGCCCGCGAGATGGACGAGCATCGCACCGAGTCGCTCTCGCGTGTGTACGCCCCGAACGAGTACGCGGTCTGGCTCTCCCCGGCGGATCGTGCGCGCTACGAGGGGGTCGAGGGGGAGATCGCCGAGGAGCTGTGCAGCTACCTGCTGGAGCACGCCCGTCGCGAGCAGCTGGTCTTGGCCTCCGCGCCGCAGATTGCTTTTCACACCGACGAGCGTCTCGCGTTGGGAGAGTTCGGGATCCAAGCACGGTTGGTTCGGCCCGACGGGCACGACCACGGCTCCCGGCTGCAGGATGAGCCCGTCGAAGAGCATGGTCAGACGATGATCTACAGCACCTCGGCACGCGTGCGCGGGCCCGTCGAAGAGAGCCAAGCCAATCGCCGTCGCGCTCCACGAGCGCTGTTGCTGGTTGGGGGCAGGCGCCTGCTGGTGGCGGCCGCTGGGGGGACGATCGGGCGTAGCCGCGACTGCGACATCGTGCTGGACGATGCCGGCATATCTCGCTGCCACGCCGAGATCCGCCCTGCCGCGGCCGGCTGGACGATCGCCGATCTGGGCTCGACCAACGGGGTGAGCGTCAACGGCCACGAGGTCCGCGGCGTGCAGCCGCTGCGGTCGGGCGATCGGATTGAGCTCGGCTCGACGGAGATCGTGTTCGAAGTCGGATGACGACGCTCGAGCCCGTATCGGTAGCGTTGAAGTTCGGCTTTCTTGCCGTGCTGTACCTGTTTCTATTGTGGGTGGCGCGCAGCGGTCTGAAAGACCTGCGCGGCTCGGGTCGAGGCAGGTCGGGCGGGACTCCGCTCCAAGGCGAGGCGATCCCGGCCGATGCAACGGGCCTGTACTCGGCCTCCACGCTCGGCCCCGTCGACACCGCTCATCATGCGCCACGGCTGGTGGTCGAGCGCGCCCCCGGGCACGATGCGGGGATGATCTATGACCTCGACGGCGACCTGGTGCTCGGCCGTGGCGATCATGCCGAGATCCGCCTCG
Organism: Solirubrobacteraceae bacterium; assembly: GCA_036501315.1. Taxonomy (GTDB): domain Bacteria; phylum Actinomycetota; class Thermoleophilia; order Solirubrobacterales; family Solirubrobacteraceae; genus Palsa-744. Next base: position 36,232 of record DASYAM010000043.1, on the reverse strand, counting down.
AGGATCCATTCGCCTCCTCCCGGCATGCGCGCATCTACGAGCAGGGCGCGATCGTCGTGATCGAGGATCTCGGCTCGACCAACGGCACCTACCTCAACGAGGAGCTGCTGCAGACGCCCCGGCCACTGCACCCGGGAGACCGCGTGCGCATCGGCGACAGCGAATTCGCGTTCGAGGTGGACGCCGAGTGATGCTGCGCGTGGCCGAGCAATATGCCGTGAGCGACACCGGGCGCCAGCGGCGCGCGAACGAGGACTCGCTGCTCGCGCGCGCGCCGCTGTTCGTGGTCGCAGACGGGATGGGCGGCGCGCAGGCCGGCGAGGTCGCCTCGCGCATCGCGGTGGAGGCTTTTCAGCAGGGCCTGGGCGAAGCCGTCGAGCCCGAGGCCGCGCTCGCCGCGCTCGCGCGCGCCGCGAACTCGCATATTCACGAGCTTTCCCACGCCAACGTCGAGCAGGCGGGGATGGGCACGACGCTCACGGCGCTGTACGTCGGCGAGGAGGAGGTGTCGATCGCGCACGTCGGCGACAGCCGCGCATACTGCCTGCGCGACGGCGAGCTGCTGCGCCTGACCGACGACCATTCACTCGTCGACGAGCTCATCCGCCAAGGCCGGCTCACCCCGGAGGAAGCCATCGAGCACCCTCAGCGCTCGGTCATCACGCGCGCGCTGGGACCCGAGGGTACGGTGGAGGTCGACACCCGCTCCTATCGCGCTCGCCACGGCGACGTCTACCTGCTGTGCAGCGACGGGCTCACGACGATGGTCGGGGAGGACGTGCTCGCCGCCGAGCTGCTGGCCCATCCGCGCCTGCGTGACGCCGGCGAGGCGCTCGTGCGGGAGGCGAACGAGGCTGGGGGACGCGACAACATCACTGTGCTGTTGCTGCGCTTGGAGGAGGTGCGGCTGGGCGAGCCGCTGCCCGCTCGGGGAGAGCATCCCACGCTGACCGGCGTACCGGCCGTCGCGCCCACAGTCCGTCCTCGCTCTCCCCGCCGACCGTCCGCGCCCGGCGCCTCCGTGAGACCTCCCCGCGGAAAATCGCTGCGGCGCGCGGCCACGCTAGCGAGCGTGCTCGTCGTGCTGGGCCTGCTCGCCTCGGGCGTCTATCTGGGGTTGCAGTCGATCTACTTCGTCGGGACCAACGGTCGCGGGCTGATCACCCTCTATCAGGGGGTTCCCTACCAGCTGCCGGCAGGTCTGAAGCTGTACAGCAGCCAGTACGTCTCGGGCGTGAGCGCCTCGACGCTGACACCCACCCGTCGTCGCACGCTGCTCGACCATTCGCTGCGCTCGGAATCGAACGCGGGCGAGCTGATCCGCAGCCTCGAACTCGAACAGGTCAGCCAGTGAGAGCGGGCAAGCGGTGAACCGGCCGATCGTTCGCCTGTACGGGCTAGTCGTGCTGCTGTTCGCGCTGCTCGTTGCGTTCACCTCGCGCTGGACGATCTTCGAAGCTTCCTCGTTGCGGCAGAACCCGCTCAACGCGAGGGCGCTGCTGCAGCAGCAGCGCATCGATCGCGGCCCGATCCTCGCCGCCGACGGCGCGGTGCTCGCACACAGCGTGCGGGGAGCGGAAGGCGTCTATGAGCGCACCTATCCGAGCGGGGAAGAGTTCGCCCATGCGATCGGCTACTCCTACATCGACCTCGGGAGCTCGGGGTTGGAGAATTTTCGCAGCGAAGCGCTGAACGGTCAGACGGGCACGAACCTGCAGGCGATCCTCAATCAGCTGCAGGGAAAGACGGGGCAGGGCGACGAGGTCTTCACCACGCTCGACCCGGCGGCCCAGCGGGTGGCGATCTCGGCGCTCGCCGGGCGCGAAGGCGCGGTCGTGGCGCTCGACCCGCGCGACGGCGCGGTCGAGGTGATGGCATCCTCGCCGAGCTTCAACCCGAACGCGCTGCGCTCTCGGCACAGCTATGAAGCGCTGACCGCGGACTCCAAGGGCAGGCCGCTCGTCAACCGCGCGACACAGTTCGGCTACGCGCCCGGCTCGACGTTCAAGGTGGTGACGGCGACCGCGGCGATCGACACGGGCGCGTTTACGCCACAGACGACCGTGAGCGGCCGCGACAAGGTGCCGATCTCGGGGATTCCGCTGCAGAACGACAACGATGAGAGCTACGGCGACATCACGCTCACCCAGGCGCTGGCCAAATCTGTCAACACGGTGTGGGCGCAGGTGGCGGAACGGCTGGGCAAGCCCACGCTCGCGCGCTACATGAGCCGCTTCGGCTTCGACCGCGAGCCGCAGCTCGACTACCCGCCCGCCGAGATGTCGCCCAGCGGCGAGTACCTCGGCGGCCATGTGCTCGCGCCGACCAGCTCGCGCGTCGACCTCGGGCGGATGGGCATCGGCCAGGACAAGCTCGAGGTGACGCCGCTGCAGATGGCCGAGGTCGCGGCGACAGTCGCCAACCGCGGCAAGCTGATGGCTCCGCATCTGACCGCGAAGATCGTCGAACCGGACGGGCGCACGCAGCAGCAGATCGCCCCGCGGGTGCAGTCGGTCGTGATGAAACCGTCGACGGCGGCGGCGGTCAGGTCGATGATGGAAGCGGTCGTAAACGAAGGCACCGGCACCGAGGCGCAGATCCCCGGGGTGCAGGTGGCGGGCAAGACGGGCACGGCGGAGACGCAGATCGGCACGGCGATCAACAACGTGTGGTTCATCGCGTTCGCCCCGGCGGCCGACCCGCGGGTGGCGATCGCGGTAACGCTTGCGGGCGTGCCCGGGCAGGGGGCCGCGTTTGCCGCGCCGATCGCCAGAGAAGTGATCGAGCAGCTGTTGAGAGCGCGATGACCGAGCCGGGGACGATCATCGACGGGCGCTACAAGGTGCTCGAGCGCATCGGCTCCGGAGGGATGGCCGAGGTGTACCTGGCCGAAGACCAGCTGCTCGGCAGGCAGCTCGCGGTGAAGGTGCTGTATCGCCATTTCGCCGAGGATCAGGAGTTCGTCGAGCGCTTCCGCCGCGAGGCATCGAGCGCCGCCGGGCTGTCGCACCCCAACATCGTCGGCATCTTCGACCGGGGGGAGTGGAACGGCACGTATTACATCTCGATGGAGTACGTGCCGGGCCGCTCGCTGAAGACGATCGTGCGCGAGCAGGGCGCGCTTGCGCCGGCGAGCGCGATCGACATCGCGATTCAGATCTTGCGCGCCGCGCGCTTTGCGCACAAGCGCGGGGTGATCCACCGCGACCTAAAGCCGCACAACGTGATCCTCGACGAGGAGGGCCGCGCGCGCGTCACCGACTTCGGGATCGCGCGCGCGGGCGCATCGGACATGACGATGACGGGCTCGATCATGGGCACCGCTCAATACCTCTCTCCGGAGCAGGCGCAGGGACACCCGGTGAGCGCGACCTCCGATCTGTACTCGATCGGGGTGATTCTCTACGAGCTGCTCACCGGGGTGATCCCGTTCGAGGGCGAGACCGCGGTGGCGATCGCCTTCAAGCAGGTCTCGGCCGAGCCGCGCCCGCCCAGCGAGCTGAACCCGGCGCTGCCTCCGTCGCTGGACGCGATCGTGTTGCGCGCGCTCGCGAAGGATCCGGCTGCGCGCTACGCGAGCGCCGAGGAGTTCATCGCGGCCCTGCAGCACGAGCGCGGCGCGCTGCTCGTCTATTCCGGCACAACGGTGACGGCCGCACCCGAGGGTGGGCAGCACGGTGGCTCGGTCGCTCCGCCGCCGGCCGGCCCGCTGCTGCTGGCGCCAGGCGGACGGTTCGGCGAGGAGGAGGACTTCGCGCCCGGCGAGGAGGGTCGCGGTGGGAGCGCTTGGCTGTGGTGGGCGATCGCGGGCGTGCTGATCGCCGCCCTGGTTGCGCTCGCGCTCGTATTGCTTCCGTCCACGAGCACGGTGACGGTGCCGAACGTGGCTGGGCAGACCGAACAGGCTGCGAGCGCCAGGCTGCGCCGCGCCGGTCTGAGCGTGGCCGCCTCGCAAGTCTCGAGCACGACTGTGGCAAGCGGGCTGGTGGTGAGCCAGGCGCCGTCGGGCGGGAGCCGGGCGAAGAGGGGCGCGAGCGTGAGCATCGCCGTCTCGAGCGGCCCGGGAAGCGCAACCGTGACGAACGTGGAAGGTCTGAGCGCTGCCCAAGCGGTGGCGCGGCTGCGCAAGGCGGGCTTCGCACCCACGACGAAGCCCGAGGCGAGCGCGACCGTGGCCGCGGGCGAAGCGATCGCAACCGATCCGCCGGCGGGCAGCGAACTGAAAGTGGGAGGCGCCGTTACTGTGCTCGTCTCCAGCGGGCCGGCGCCGGTGCATGTCCCGGACCTGGAGGGACAGACGCGAGAAGCGGCCGAAGCGGCGCTCACGAACGCCGGGCTGGCGGTGGGCTCGGTGGCCTCGCGCGTATCCGCGTCGCAGGCTCCCGGCACCGTGCTCTCGCAGTCGCCCACTTCCGGCACGTCGCTGGCGGCGGGCGGTAAGGTCGACCTGGTGGTGGCTAAGGCGCCGCAGGAGATCGCCGTGCCGGGGGTCGTCGGGCAGAACGAGGCGCAGGCGGCGGCGGCGCTCGGTGCGGCTGGGCTCGTACCGAAGACCGCTTCCGCGACGACGACCGAACCGACGCAGGTCGGGGTGGTCCTGCAACAGAGCCCGGCGGCTGGCGCGCGCGCGAAAAAGGGCGCGACGGTGACGATCACGGTGGGCGTGCTCGGTCCGCAGACGACACCCACGACGCCGACGCCCACGCCAACGACGACGACCACCACCACGACGGCTCCCCCGCCGCCGGCCCCCACGGGATGAGCGACCGAGCCGGCTCGAGCGCGGGAGCTCTGACTGTGGCGGTGCTCGCCGGGGGACGCTCCTCCGAGCACGAGGTGTCGCTGTCTTCGGCGGCTGCCGTGCGCGACGGCTTGGTGGCGGCGGGACACGAGGTCGTGTGGGTGGAGATCGGCAGGGATGGCGTGTGGCGCCATGGCGAGGGCGAGCGCTTGAGCGTCAGCCCGGGGACGGGGCTGATGGAGGGCGTGGATGTGGTCTTCCCGGCGCTGCACGGTCCGTTCGGTGAGGACGGCGCCGTGCAGGGATTGCTAGAGACCCTCGACGTCGCCTATGTCGGTGCGGGGGTGGCCCCGTCTGCAGTGTGCATGGACAAGGTGCTGTTCAAAGAGCTGATGTCCGCGCCTGGTGGCGCCGTGCCGCAGGTCGACTTCGTTGGGGTGCGCGAGGAGCGCTTCAGGAGCGCGCGCGCGGAGGTGCTCGCCGAGATCGCCGCGCTGGGTTTGCCGGCATTCGTCAAGCCGGCCCACCTCGGCTCGTCGGTCGGCATCGTCAGGGTCGCCGAGGGGAAGCAAATGGGCGCGGCGCTCGAAGGCGCGTTCGTGCACGACGAGCTCGCGATCGTGGAGGCGGCCGCGCCGGGGATCGAGGTCGAGGTCGGTGTGCTCGGTTATGCGCGCGCCGAGCGCGAAGCCGCCGCGGGCGCACACGCGAGAGCGTCGGAGCCGGGTGAGATCGTGTTTGCGGGCGAGTGGTACGACTACGAGGCGAAGTACGCCACGGGAGGGATGGAGCTGAGGGTGCCCGCCCAGATCTCGGCGACCGCGAGGGAGCGCGTGATGGGGCTCGCGGTGCAGACGTTCGCGCGTGTCGGCTGCGAAGGGTTGGCGCGCGTGGACTTCTTCGTCGACGGCGAGCGGGTGCTGGTGAACGAGCTGAACACGATGCCGGGCTTCACGCCGACGAGCGTCTACGCAAAGCTGATGACGGCCTCGGGCATCGCCTATCCCGAGCTCGTCGATCGCCTCTGCCGGCTGGGGCTCGAGCGTTGGCAGGAACGGCGCGCCCATCGGAGCTGATCGCCGCCGCCGCCGAGGTGATGGTCGTACTGCGAGGAGGCGATGATCACTGGAACAGCGTCAGCTCAGCCAGCGACGCCGACTGCATGCCGGCGGGCAGCGTGGTGATCCACAGGAGGTAATAGCGAAAGCGCCTACCTGTGACATTGAGCTGGACGCGTTCGCGGTTGTGCACGAAGTGGCTCTTGCCCACGGGACCCTGCCAGCCGCGAGCGGCGAGGGGGGTGGAATCGCCGTAGGGCAGCCCGAGGCGGATGTGGTTGGCGACGTACACCTGCGCGGTGAACCCCGGTGTGGGCGTCTGGATCTCGATCGCCTTGCCGATCACGCCCGGTGAGGCGTCGAGGTAGAGCCCCACGCCCACGCCGCCCGCCTTCTTCAGCGTGCCGTCGTAGTACTGCTCGGTGCTCCACGTCGTGTTCGGGTCGCTGTCGATCGCGTTCGGCGCCTGATCGCGATTTTCCGGCCCGGTGCCGAACGGGTTGTAATCGTGCGCGGCGTTCTGTCCCAGCGAGACCGCGCTCAGCCCCGGCCGCGAGACGACGCCCTGGGCGACGCCGGTGCCTTTGTGAGCCCGCCCGGCAGCGATCACGAGCACGATCGCGACGATCGCGACGAGCAGGGCGAGCGAGACCACCCAGCGCGCGGGGTGGCGCATCCGCCACGGCAAACGCCGACGCGCGGTGCCCTGGAGGGTACGCAGGACAGTCGTAACCTCGCCTGTGGCCTGTCCGGAGCGCGAAGCCTCGATCGCGAGCGCCTCCTCGAGGTCCGCGACCATGCTCTGCGCGTCGGGATAGCGCCGGTCGAGGTCGTGGGCGGTCGCGCGATCGAGGATCGCCGCGGTCGCCGCCGAGACGCGGGGGCGGAGCAGCTGCACGTCGGGCACTTCCTCGCGGACGTGGCGCATCGCGACGGCGACCGGCGAGGCGCCTTTGAACGGCGTCTCGCCGGTGAGCATCTCGTAGAGGACGATGCCGAGCGAGTACAGGTCGGACTGCCCGGTGACGGGCTGACCGAGGGCCTGCTCGGGGGAGACGTAATCGGTCGTGCCGAGCACCCTCCCCGCGATCGTCAGTCCCTCCTCTGAGAGCGTGCGGGCGATACCGAAGTCGGTGATCTTGGCGCCTCCTTCGGGGTCGAGGAGAACGTTCTGGGGCTTGACATCGCGATGCACGATCTGGCGCTCGTGCGCGGCGCCGAGCGCGCGCGCGATCTCGATCGCGTAGGCGATCGCCTGGGGGATGTCGAGCGGGCCGTCGCGGCGGATGAGGTCCTTGAGGGTCTCGCCGTCGACGTACTCGAGCACGATGTAGGGAGTGCCCACGGCCATGACCGTGCCCGAGGCCCCGCCGGGCGTCGGCTCCTCGCCTGCGTCGATCACGGTGACGATGTGAGCGTGGCTGAGCTGCGCAACCGAGCGCGCCTCGCGGCGGAAGCGCTCGAGCTGGTCGGAGTCCGCGGCGATCTCGCGGTGCATCAGCTTGATCGCGACCGGCCGCTCGAGCACCATGTCGAAAGCGCGGTAGACGGTCGACATGCCGCCACGCCCGATCTCGGCATCGAGGCGGTAGCGCCCGCCGAGCAGCGTTCCCAAAGGGGCCATGTCGTCTTATTGTGGGTGCAAGGCAGGCGGCGCGCATCGTCGCGCGATCGGTATTTCTATTTTTTGATTTGCTCGGCGTTCGTTGCTCGGTCACGACGCAGACGCTGGAGCACAAAGGCGGCGAGGACACAGCGGTAGAGGGCGTAGGGCAGCAGGGGAGGTCCCTCGCGCCGGTTGCGGCCGAGCAGGCGCGCGGCGGCGAAGGTCGAGAGGAAGGCGCTCGACCCGCCCGCGGCTAGCAACGCTGCGGTCTCCTTCGGGATCCCGTCTCGTGCCAGCCGATAGCCCTTGAGCGCGCTCGCGCCGAGCAGGACCGGCAGCCCCGCGTGCCAGGAGAGGGAGGTGGCGGCGGCGCGGTCGAAACCGCGCGCCCGCGCGGCCGCGAGCGTCGCCCCGCTGCGCGAGACGCCGGGAATCAGCGCTGCGGCCTGGGCCAGCCCGAGCGCCAGCCCGTCGCGCGGGCCGGCTTCGCCGCGCCCGCGAGACGCTTTCCGTCGCGAGCCCCGCCCATCGGCCAGCGCCATCGCAACGGCGCCCGCGACGAGGCCGGCGGCGATCGAGCGGGGGCCTCCGAGCCGGCGCTCGATGACGCGCTCGAGTGAGTACCCGGCGACCGTGGGTGGCGCGAGCGACAGCGCGACCATGCCCCCCTGACGGCCGTCCAGCTCGCGCAGCGCGTCGGCGAGCTCTCCGCGCAAGGCGATCGCCAGGGCAAGGCCCGAGCCGGTGTGGAGGGCGACCTCGAATGACTTGCGCAGCTCTGGGTCAGCCCGGGCATAGGGCCAGCGCGCGAGCCACGGGAGCAGCGAGGTGTGGCCGGAGGAGGAGACGGGGAGCAGCTCGGTCGGGCCCTGCAGGAGCCCCAGGGCGATCGCCTGGGGGAGGGAGAGAGGTTGCGCGGATCTAGTGTCCTGAGTCATGAATTCGCTGGTGTTTCCCGGCGCCTGGACGCGCCTGCGCAAGGCCGCAGGGATTTGGACGGTGTGACAGGGAGCGCCGGCCTCCGGCCGTGAATCCTTATCCGGCGGTATCGGACGCCGGCTTGGCGCGTCCTCGCCTGCGTACGACGAGATAGGCGATCCCCGCGACGAGGAGCGCGACGATCGCATAGTCGAGGTACTCGAAGCCCTTGCGCACGCTCGTCCAGTCGCCACCGACCGCATGGCCGATCAGTGCAAGCGCCAACACCCACGGGACGGTGCCGATCAGCGAGAGCACGGTGAAGCGCCAGAAAGGCATCTTGGCGATCCCGGCGGGCAGCGAGACGAATGCCCTGATTAGAGGGATCATCCGTCCGAACAGGACGGCCGGCTGGCCATAGCGCTGAAACCAGCGGTCGGCGCGCTCGATCTGGGTGGGGCCCATGTGCAGCTTCGCGCCGTGGCGTTCGAGCAGCTCCAAGCGACCGCCGCGGCCGATCGCGTAGGTGACCCACGAGCCGACCATCGTGCCGAGCAGCCCCGCGAGCACGATCCCGACCATCGTCAGGTGGTGGTGGGCGCCGCTCTGGCCGGGGTCGGCGACGGCGAAGCCGGCGAACAGCATCACGACCTCCGACGGGATCGGGATGCAGGCGCTCGAGATCGCCATCAACGCAAAGATCCCCGGCAGGCCGGCGTCGCGCACGAAGTGCGAGGTTTCGTTGACGAGCGTTTCGGAGATCGAGGCGAGGATCAGCATTGGTGGGCACCATAGCGGGGGGGACGACAAGGGGATGTGACCGGCATCCGGCCTTCTCGCCGAGCCGGCCTGCGCTTCTCGATACAACTTGTGACCGTTCCGGCCGCCACGGCCGTTACATGGCCGGCCATCCCTAGTCGGCTTGGGGAGGAAGCCGGCGATGGGGATACCGTGCTGCGGATGCGTATCTGGATCGATCTGACGAACAGCCCGCACGTGCTGGTCATGCGGCCCGTGATCGAGCTGCTGCTCGAGGACGGCCACGAGGTGCGGGTGACCGCGCGCGACTTCGCGCAGACACTCGAGCTGTGCGAGCGCTTCGACATTGTCCACGCCGCGGTCGGGCACCATCGCGGCGAGCAGCTGCTCGCCAAGGCGGGCGGCCTCGCATCGCGTTCGAGCGCGCTCGTGCGCTGGGCGCGCGCGGAGCAGCGCGCCGCCGGTGGGGCGCGGTTCGACATCGCGCTGGGGCATGGCTCCAACGACATCTCGGTGGCGGCGGCGCTACTGCGCGTGCCGAGCGCGACGACGTTCGACTACGAGTGGGCTGCGGTGCAGCATCACGTCAACTGCCGCCTGGCGCGTGCGGTCGTCATACCCGATGCGATCCCGCCCGAGCGCCTCGCGCCATATGGCGCGAGCGGCAAGATCCGTGCGTATGAGGGTCTCAAGGAGGAGTACTACCTGGCCGACTTCGCGCCGGACCCTGCCGTGCTGAGCGAGCTGGCGCTGGACCCCGAGCGGGCGATCGTCGTGGTGCGTACGCCGCCTGAAGTGTCTCTGTATCACCGCTTCGAGAACGACTTGTTCGCGCGCGTGCTCGCGCGCGTACGCGATACGGCCGCCGAGGAGAAGCTGCAGCCGGTCCTCCTACCCCGCACCGACGCTCAGCGGGCCGCGCTCAACCAGGTGCCCGGCTTCATCGTCCCGCCGCACGCGATCGACGCGCAGTCGCTGATCGCCTACGCCGACCTGGTGATCTCCGCCGGAGGCACCATGAACCGGGAGGCGGTCGCGCTCGGCACACCCGTCTACACCACGTTCGAGGGGCGCATCGGGGCGGTGGACGAGCGGTTGATCGCCGAAGGCCGGCTGCGCAAGCTGTCGAGCGCCGAGCAGCTCGACCTGGGCAAGCGCGCGCCGGCGACCGAGACAGCCCGTATCCGCCGCGATCCGCGCGCGCTGGTCGAGCGGCTCCTGTCGCCGGTCCTCGGCTAGCGCGCCGGGGTCCATCCGGTTCCTACGGCGCGCGTTCTCATCGGGAAAGGCCCCTACAATTCACACGATGCGCCGACGGATCAGCTCGGCGGCCCTAGTTCCTCTCCACCGCCGCTCTATCCCGCAACTCGCCGTGGACGGCGCGTTGGTCGCGCTCGCGTACTACCTCGCGTTTCAGCTGCGCTTCGAGCACGGCCCGACCGGGCACTACGCCGAGCTGCGCGAACGGACGCTCTGGTGGGTGCTGGCGGGAAGCCTGCCGGTGCTGGTCTTCTCGCGCGTGTACCAGCGCCGCTGGCGCTATTCCGGCCAGCGTGACTACGAGGCGGTGATGCGCGCGATCGTCGCGATCGTGCTGCTCACCGTCGTCGCGATCGTCGCGATCCGCCCCGTGCAGCACCCCACCAGCCACGGCACGTCGACGATCGCGCTGCCGAACGGCGTGATCGTGCTGTTCGCGCTGCTCTCGCTCGTGTTCCTCGTGGGGGTGCGGGCGCTTGCGCGCAGCGTGTACGAGCGCCGTCCGCTGGCCGCGTTCCGCGGTGGGCGCAAGGGCGAGCGCAGCGTCCTGATCGCGGGCGCGGGCGACGGCGGGCGGTTGGTATTGCGCGAGATCGCGCGCAACCGCGAGCTGGGGCTCGCGCCGGTGGGCTTCCTCGACGACGATCCGCACAAGCGCGGCCTGCGCGTCGACGGGGTGCGCGTCAGGGGCAACACCGAGAGCGACCTTCCCCGCATCCTCGAGGAGGCCGAGCCGGACGAAGTCATCATCGCGATCCCCTCTGCGCCGGGCAGCACGCGCGCGCGGATCGTGCGCGAGTGCCGCCAGCGCGGGATTCAGGTGCGGACGCTTCCGACCGTGTTTGAGCTGCTGCAGGAGCATGGCGCGATCGCCAGGCAGGTGCGCGAGGTGCGCGTGGAGGACGTGCTCGGGCGCGAGCCGGTGCTGATGGAGCTGGACCGCGTCGGCGCCTATCTGGCGGGCGAGACCGTGCTCGTGACCGGCGCCGGCGGCTCGATCGGCTCGGAGCTGTGCCGCCAGATCGCGCGCGTGGAGCCCCACCGGATCGTGCTGCTCGACCACGCCGAGGACAACCTCTTCTCGATCCAGCGCGAGCTCGAGGACGAGCGCCACGTGCCGGGCACGATGCTCGCGGCGGTGCTCGCCGACTGCAAGGAGGAGGAGCGCATGCGCGAGGTCTTCGCCGAGCACCGCCCGACCGTCGTGTTCCACGCCGCCGCCTACAAGCACGTCGGGCTGATGGAGGCCAACCCGGTCGAGGCCGTGCGCAACAACGCGCTCGCCACCCGCGTCGTCGCGCACGTCGCCGGCGAGCTCGGCTGCAAGCGCTTCGTGCTCGTCTCGACCGACAAGGCGGTGGCGCCGGCGACGGTGATGGGGGCGTCGAAGGCGCTCGCGGAGTTCGCGCTGGAGGCCTCCGCGACGCGCTGGGTGGGGACGCGCTACAACGCGGTGCGCTTCGGCAACGTGCTCGGCTCCTCCGGCTCCGTCGTGCCGATCTTCCGCCGCCAGATCGAGCGCGGCGGCCCGGTGACGGTGACCGACGAGCGGATGACGCGCTACTTCATGACGATCCCCGAGGCGGTGCAGCTGATCATCCGCTCCGGCTCGCTCGTCTGCGCGGATGCTCCCGGAGCCGAGGTGTTCGTGCTCGACATGGGCGAGCCGGTGCGCATCCTCGAGCTCGCCCGCGCGATGATCGAGCTGTCCGGCCTCGATCCCGATCGCGACGTCGAGGTCGAGATCGTGGGGCGCCGCGCGGGGGAGAAGCTGCACGAGGAGCTGTTCAACAGCTACGAGCACGCCCGGCAGACGAGCGCCGAGAAGATCCTGCTGGCCGAGCGCGCGCCACTGGCGGCGGAGACGGTCGAGTCGATGTTCGCGGAGATCGGCCTGCTCGTGCTCGAGGGCGACGCCGCAGGACTGGCGGCAAAGGTCTCCGAGCTGTCCGCCGCTCGCCCCGCCCCAGCGCCTGCACCCCTCGTACACTCCTACAGCTCATGACGGCTTCGCTGCTCGCGCTCTCACTATCGAGCTCGGTTACCAAGATCGGCGCCATCGCGGCATTTGCCGCGCTGCTGGGGATCGCGGTGCTGTCGCTGCTCGTCTTCGCGCAGGCGCGCGAGCTGAAACGTTTGCGCGAATGGGCTGGCCGCGCGCCGGAGCGCGCCGCCGAGCATGAGCAGCGCGTCACCGCTCAGGCCGCGGCTCGCATCCAGCAGCCGTCCACCACCGCCGCTCAATCGGTGCGCCCGGTCCCGCGTACAACGCCGCTCGCCGCTCGGTCCGTAAGCGCCGCGGGCCCGGCCACGCAGGTAGCGGGCGTCCCAGCTTCTGCGGCTGGTGCTACCCCTCTGGCTGGAGCGCCCGCCGTGGGAGCCGCGCCCGCCGCCACAGGAGCCGTGTCTGCTGCCGGTGTCTCTCCGGCGCCGCCTGCTCCCGGCACCCCACCCGTCCCCGGCCAGGTCGTCCCGCCCGCGCCGAGCGGCACTCCAGTCGGTCAGGCCGCCGCAACGGCGCCTGCCGCAACCCCTGCCGGCGTGCCGGCCGAGGGAGCCGGTGCGGCCGTGCCTTCGCAAGCTCCGGCCGGTGCGATGCCCGTCGTCGCGGCCGCTGAGAACGGCGGGGCGGCCGAGGCCCTCACGGGGACGCCTGCTCCCGGCACGCCACCCCCGTCGTCGCCCGCCCGTCCCGACTCGGCGAAGCAGCCCTCGGCTGCTCCTCCCGCTGGTGTCGCCACGTCGCCCGCCGCTATGGTCCCGGCTGCTGCGACACCGGCCGCGCGCGGGGGGGCGAACGCGGCGCCCGTGCCGCGGGTGGGCTCGGAGCGAGCGGAGAGGCTCGGGAAGACCGAGGCCACCGCGCCCGAACCGAGCACGCCGTCGCCCGTGTCTTCAGCGCCCGTCCCGGCTGCAGGGTCGCCCCCGCCCGCTACCGCCGCGGCCGGCGCGATGACCGCTCCACGCGCTCCACTCCCGCCGTCGCCGTCCGCACCTTCCCCTTCTCAGCCCTCGCCGAAAGCGCCACCCGCCGCGGCCGCTGCAGCCCGGCAGGCGACCGCGCGCGCGCCGGAAGGCTCAACGCCCGCCGCGCGTCGCCCTCCGGCGCCACGAGAGGGGACGACACGGGCGACGGCTCAGCGCCGCACCCCGTCGCGCATTCCCGCTGCGGCCGCTCCCGTCGCGGTCGTGTCCGCGCGCGAGCAGCGCTCGCCCGCGCGCGTCACGATGCTGATCGTCGGTGGCGTGATCGTCGGTATCGCGGTGCTCGTCGTAGCGCTCACCTCGCTCGGGGGCGGCTCCTCCTCGAATGGCCATCGATCCACCGGCTCGGCCGCGACTACGACCGGAGCGACGGCGAAGAAGACTCACACCGCCGGTGAACACGCCACGACCCACGGCGAAGCCTCGGCGCCCGCGGCGAGTCCTGCGGAAACGCAGGTTGTGGTGCTCAACGGGACGAACACGACCGGGCTCGCTCACAAACTGTCGGCGAATCTGCAACAAAGCGGCTACTCGCAGTCGCAGGCGCTCAACGGAACCCCGCCTGGGTCGCACCCCGCTACGGTCGTCGAGTATGCGAGCGGCCATCGTGCGGACGCCACGCACGTCGCCCAGGCGCTCGAAGTGACGCGGATCCAGCCGCTGGAAGCGGCGGTGTCCTCGCTGGTTGGCTCGGCCACGGTGGTGGTGCTCGCCGGGCTCGACAAGGCGACACCACCCGTGAGTGGAGGAGGCGAAGCCGCCACGCCCAGTGGGGCGACGCCGTGACCGGCGCCCTCCGATGAGCGGGCCGGCAGCTGGCATTCCGGCTAAGCACAAGGCGCAAGTCCGGGTGCGGTCCGATAGATAGCTTCCTGGACATTCCCGCCCGCTCGGCCAAGCCGCGCGAGCGCGGCATCACGCACGTGATCGATCGCGGGCTGTCCATCGCCGAGGTGGACTCGATGCTGGAGGTCGCCGGCGAAAGCGTCGACATCGTAAAGCTCGGCTGGGGCACCGCGCTGGTTTCCGCCAATCTGAGACCGAAGCTCGAGCGCTACGCCGCGCGCTCCATCCCGGTCGTGCTGGGAGGAACGCTGACCGAGCTTGCGATCAAGCAGGGCCGCGTCGAGGGACTGATCGCGTGGTTGCGAGAACTGGGCCTGCGCCATGTGGAGGTGTCAGACGGCACGATCGCATTGGACGGCGAGGTCAAGGCCCACCTGATCCGCTCGCTCGTAGCGAACGAGTTCGTCGTGCTGGCGGAGGTGGGCAGCAAGGACGCAGACTTCATCATGGCTCCCTACGTGTGGGTCGAGCAGATCGAACGCGACCTCGAGGCGGGCGCGTGGAAGGTGATCGCCGAGGCGCGCGAGTCGGGGACCGCCGGGATCTATCGCGCCGACGGCGAGGTGCGCACTGGGCTGATCGACGAGATCGTGCACGCGGTCGACGCCGATCGGCTGATCTTCGAGGCGCCGCTCAAGGAGCAGCAGGTGTGGCTGCTGCACCGCTTCGGCACGGAGTGCAACCTCGGCAACATCGCGCCCGCGGACGTGCTCTCGCTGGAGACGCTGCGCCTCGGGCTGCGCTCGGACACGGTCGAGCGCTTCGCGCTCGACGATCCCCGACCGGCTGGGCAAGATTGACCGCGGGCTCCGGCGGGGAGGAAGACGAGCAGGGCGCCGAGCGCGTGGGAAGGATCGTGTTCGCGCTGCTGGTGCTCGCCTGCTTCGTCGCGTTCTTCGTCACGCAGCGCCTCAAGCACACGCCGACCGCCGTGCAGAGCTTCAAGCTGACTCCGTTCTTCTCGCCGACGCCGCTCGGCCACATCAAAGCGGAGCGCATCTCCTTCAAGCTCGCGCGCGCTGACGAGGTTACGGTCACGGTGATCGACTCGAGTGGCGACACCGTCGCCACGCTCGTGCGCGGCCGGTCGGTACCTCGCTACAAACAGCTCTCGCTGCGCTGGAGCGGACACGAGGGGACCGCGCATGCTTACACGGTCGCGCTCAGCGCCGACGGGCTCAGCAAGATCGTCACGCCCGTCACCCTTGGCAAGCTTGCGCCTGCCGGTGAATACCGCGTGCGCGTGCGGCTGCGCGAGCAGAATCGCGAAGTTCTCTCGCCCCGCAGTTTCACGCTGGTGCGCCCATGAGCCCAGCCCGCCCGATCGCGGCGGTGACCCCGTTTGCGACCGCGCTGCCCAGCGGCGGGATGATCGCTGTCGGCCTGATCGCTGCGCTGGTGGTAATTGCGGCGCTTTCACTGTTAATGCGCAAAAACCCCGATGCCCTGCCGCTGCTTGCGATCTTCGCGCTTCCGTTCAGACTGCCGATCTCAGCCGGCGGCAGAACGGTGAACCTGCTGATCCCCCTGTACCTGGTCGTGGCCGCGGGCACGGTGACATACCTCCTGCCCAAGCTCGTCCCCGCGCGCGGTGTAAAAGGCCCACGCAACGCCGACGGCTGTGGTGACCGGCGCCGGCAGGAAATGATGGAGAACGAGGCTCATGTGTCTCCCACAAAAATCCGCACATGGCTTACTCCGCGCGGAGTGGAATGGCTGCTGCTGGCAGCGATCGTGCTGTATGCGCTGCAGGCGGCCTATTCGCCCGATCACGGCAAGGCAGCTGAGAACATCGCGTTCTTCTACGTGCCGTTCGGGCTGCTGTTCCTGCTGCTGCGCGATGTGCGCTGGACGCGCGAGCTACTGCTCAGGTGTCTCGGCGTCGCTGTCATGCTCGCGGTCCTGTTCGCCGGTGTCGGCTTCGTCGAGTACTACCGCAAGTCGCTCCTCCTCAACCCTAAGGTCGTCTCGGCGAACCAGTACGACAACTATTTCCGGGTCAACTCGGTGTTCTTCGACCCGAGCATCTACGGGCGGTTTCTCGCGCTGGTGATGCTCGCGGTGAGCACTGCCGTGCTGTGGAGCCGGCGCCGGCGCGAGGTGCTGATCGGCGCCGGTGTGCTCGCGTGGCTGCTCGCCGGGCTGGTGACGAGCTTCTCGGAGTCGAGCATCGCCGCGCTCCTGCTCGGCCTGGCGGCGCTGGCGGCCTACCGCTGGGACGTGCTTGCGACCGTGTATGTGTCGGCCGCGCTGCTGGCGATCGCGGCGGTCGTGCTGCTGGCCGCGCCGTCGAGCCTTCACTTTGGCCTGAAGGGCTCCGGCGGCGGCGCCAACAACGCGACGAGCGGGCGCGCAAACCTCGTCACGGGCGGCCTTGACCTGTTCGTCGATCGGCCGCTGCAGGGCTATGGCTCGGGCTCGTTTGAAACGGAGTACAAACGCCACGCGGCAAAGGCAAACGCGTCAAGCGAGAACGCGACCTCGGCGTCGCACACGATCCCGATCACGGTTGCCGCTGAGCAGGGCATCGTCGGCCTGGCCGTGTACATCGCGCTGCTGCTCTGCGCCTTCGTCGTACTCTTTCGCGGCGCCGGCCGCTCGCCCCCGCGGATCGCGATCGCCGTCTGCTTCGCCGCGCTCGTCCTGCACACATGGACATACGCGGACTTCCTCGAGGACCCGCTCACTTGGACGCTGCTCGCGCTCGGTGTCGCGTTCGCCCGGGACGGGCGTGGTTTTTGGGAGACGCGCGAGCTTGCTTCGCCCAGCGCCGCAGGCCCTGGCCGGGCACACGCGGCGTAGCCGTGGGTCACGTGTCGGCGTCCGTGAGCAGTCACAGCGCGGGCCGGGCCTATGTGTAGCTTCTAAACGTGCTCGGCTACCTAAAGCGCCTCGTCACCACCGGCGCGGCGTACCAGTTCGGGGACATCCTCGCCAAGAGCCTCGCGCTGCTGACGCTGCCGCTGTATACGCGCCACGTCGGCACGAGCTCATACGGCGCCGCGGAATCGCTGCTGACGGCGGTGATCCTGTCGAGCATCCTCTTGCGCGCGGGCGTCGGCGAGGCGTTCATCCGCTTCTACTTCCTCGACGAGGATCCCGCCCGCCGCGACCGGATTACGCGCTCGGCGACGGCGGTGGTGGCGTGGACCACGACCGTGGCGTCGCTCCTCGCGGTCGTCTTTGCCGCCGGAATCTCGCGATTGCTGCTTGGCCACGAGGACCCGCTGCTGGTCGACTGCGCGATCCTCGGCCTATGGGCGTTTACGAACCTCGAGATGGTCTACGCCCAGCTGCGCGTCGACGAGCGCACGCGCACCTACGTCTACGCTTCGGGCGCGAACGTGTTGATGACGGTCGCGTTCACGGTGGTGCTCGTGGTCTTCGCCGGCCAGGGCGCGCGCGGTCTCTTGCTCGGCAACTTCGGCGCCTCGACGGTCGTCGTGCTCGGGCTGTGGTGGGTGCTGCGCCGTCGTTTCTCCCTGCGCATCCGCGGCGAGGATCTGAGCGCGATGCTGCGCTTTGGGCTGCCCACCGTCCCGGCCGACGCGAGCGTATACGCGCTGCAGGTCGCCGACCGCTTCTACCTGCTGCGCGTCTACAGCGAAGGCGCGGCCGGGCTGTACGCGGTCGCGCTGAAGCTCGCGACCGTCGTGTTCGTCGCGGTACGGGGCTTTCAATACGCTTGGCCGCCGCTTGCGTACTCGATCGAGAGCGACGAGGAAGCGGCGCAGCTCTACTCGCTCGTGACCACCTACTACGCGCTCGCCACCGGCGTGGTGGTGTGCGGGGTGACCTTGCTCGGACGGTGGATGGTGCGGCTGCTGGCGGGACCCGCTTATTTCGGCGCTTACAAAGCGCTGCCGTGGCTCGCGCTCGGCTGGGCGCTGTACGGGCTGTACCTGGTGTTCGTCGTGATCGCCGGCCGTGCGCGCGTGACCTCGCGCAACTTCCCCGCCGCCGCGGCCGGCCTCGCGCTCAACGTGGTGCTGCTCGTGCTGCTCGTTCCGCGCTCCGCCGCCGGGCTCGGAATCGAAGGCGCGGGGATCGCGCTGTGCGGCGCCTACGCGGCGATGATCGCCGTCATCTACCTGCTCACTCGCTCGCTGTTTCGCGTCGGCTTCGAATGGCTCAGGCTGGCGCAGCTCGTGGCGATCCTTGCCTCCGTCGCGGTCTCCGGCGAGCTGCTGCTCCCGACCCACGGCTTTGCCGGCCTCGCGCTGCGTGCCATATGGCTCGCGCTCGTCCCGGCGCTGCTGCTGCTCACGCGCTTCTTCCATCCCCACGAGTGGGCGCAGGCACACGCGCTCGTGGCCGACGGGCGCAGCCGCCTCGCGGTCTATCGAAGCGGTCACGGAGGCGTCGAGGAATACGCCGAGGATCCGCTGCGCGACCTCTGACGACTGTTGGCTGCGCGACTCTGACGGCGGTGACACTAAGCGGGACAGGCCTCCTCGCCAGGCAGCGCGCCGGCAGGCCGTCGAGTCACGCTCGTACTGCTCAAGCCCTCCCATAGAACGGCCGATGGGGCCGTGGCCATGCCCGAGCTATCCGCCACGCTGTCCCCGCGAGCCGGTGCGCGCGAGCGTGAGTGGCGCGCGGAGGCGCTGCGCCGCCATCGCGCCGACGCGCGTGTCAAGCGCATCGCGAGCGCCGGCGAGCTTGCCTACCTGCGCTCGCAGCTGCGGGTCGCGGCCAGCCTCACCGCGCGCCTGGCGGCGACGCGCGAGGTGGAGGAGATGGCACGGCTCGTCGTCGACGAGCTGCACGGCACGTTCGCCTTCTACCTCGCCGCGATCCAGCGCCTGGACGATGACGGCGTGCTACGGCTCGTCGCTGCCGCCGGCCCGCTTGCGGAGGTGATGACCGAGTTCCTGCTCGTCGAGCAGTCCGCCGAGGAGGGTGTCAACGGGCGCGTGGCTCGACTTGGGACCACCGCGCTCGTGCCCGACACGCGCGCGGACGCCGACTACGTCGTGCGCGATCCCCAGACCGATCCCCGCTCGGAGCTCGGCGTCGCGATCCTCGTCGACGGGTCGGTGTGGGGCGTGCTCAACATCGAGGCGGCCGAGCCGGGCGCGTTCGGCGAGACCGACACCGTGCTCGTCGAGACGGTCGCCGCCAGCCTCGGCGTCGCCCTGCATCGGGCGGGCCTGATCGCCGACCTCGAGCGCGCGTTCACGACCACGCTGGCCGCGCTCACGAGCACGGTCGAGGCGAAGGACGACTACACGGCCAACCACGGCGGAGACGTCGCCGACCTCGCTGAGCGCGTAGCTCTGCGGATGGATCTTTCGCGCGCGCACGCCCGCGACGTGCGTTACGCCGCGATGCTGCACGACGTCGGCAAGATCGCCGTGCCGAGCGAGATCCTGTTGAAGCCGGCCCCGTTGACCGAGGAGGAGTGGGAGAAGATGCGCAGCCACGCCGCCGTCGGCGGCGATCTCGTGGGCCGTATCGATGCCTTCGCGCATCTCGCCACTGCCGTGCGTGCGAGCCACGAGCGCTGGGACGGCGCTGGCTATCCCGACGGTCTCGCCGGAGAGCAGATCCCGCTCGCGGCGCGCATCATCGCCGCATGTGACAGCTACGACGCGATCGTCACCGACCGGCCCTACCGAGCGGCGCGCACACCGGACCAGGCGCGCACGGAGCTTCGACGGGTGGCCGGCACGCAGCTGGACGAGCGCGCCGTCGCGGCGCTGCTGGCCGAGCTCGACGCCTCCGAGTAGTTGCGGCCGCGGCTCCGCGGTTTGTCAGAATCAGCCCGCTGAAGGGTCGGCGAGACGGTTGTACTCGCGGGCGGCCTCCCGCAGCCCTTCGCCCTGCTCGGGGTGCAGCGTCGCGGTGACGTGACGCCAGTAGCGCTGGGATGAGTGACCGGGCAGGACGAGCGCGACGAGCGCGCGCAGCGCGTATGTCCAGGCTGTCAGCCAGCGCACCGTGCGCGCCGACGCGGTGGAATGGTGCTTGCGCATGTATCGATCGCGGTTGCGCGCCATTTCCACGATCCGCCGCTCGGGCACTGCGTCGGTAGAGAGCTGCTCGTGGTGGATCGCCACGGCGCCCGGCACGTGCACGCTGCGCCAGCCCGCGTCGCGCAGGCGGCGGGCGAAGTCGACCTCGTCGGAGTACACGAAGAAGTCCTCGTCCAAATAGTCGATCTGCGCGGCCGCGCGCGTGCGCACGAGCAACGCGGCGGATTGGCACCAGTCGACCTCGCGTGTGTGCGTGCCGCCGCTCTGCACGGTGAAGATGCGATGCACGAACAGCGCGCCCGCGAGCGCGGTCAGCGGCGTAGGAAAGCGCCAGGCCGATGGTTGCGCGGTCCCGTCCGGCCGTCGCAACGCAGCGCCCGCGCACGCAGCCTGGGCGCGCTGCTCTAGCGCTTCGTACAGAGCGAGCGTCGCGCCGGGTAGAAGCTCGGAATCCTCGTTCAGCAGCAGCGCGTAGCGTCCGCGCGCGCAACGCAACAGCTCGGAGTCGTTCAGCGCCTTGCTGCGCCTCTCCCCGATCGCGATCGTCTCGTCCACCACCGGGTTGGCGCGCGCCGCCGTCGCGGAGCCGTCGCGCGAGCCGTTGTCGAGCACGAGCACCTCGCTCGCGAACGGCAGCGTCTCGCGCTCGCGCGCGATCGCATCCAGCCCACGCAGCATGAGCTCGCGTTGGGAGGTGTTCACCACGCAGTAGCTCAGCTCGATCTCCCCGGTCCCGCGACCGGCTTCGTCGAATGGATCTGAGGAAGCCATGGACCCATTCTCTCCCAGGGCTCCATCTCGTGCCCGCGCGAACCTGCGCCTATTGTCTTCCCCGTGCGCGTCCATGTCGTCGATCCCTCGGCCTACACGCCTCCCTATGACAACGCGCTCTGCGGCGCGCTGGCGGCGGCCGGGGCGGAGGTCGAGCTGTTCACGAGCCGCTTCGCCTATGGCTCGGTCCCGTCGCCGCAGAGCTACGCCCGCCGGGACTTCTTCTATCGCGCTGCCCTCGGCCCGCCGGGCTCGCGCGCGCGACGCGTCGCCAAGTTGGCCGAGCACGTGCCCGACATGCTGCGCTACCGCCACGCCGCGCGCGCGGCCGACATCGTTCACTTCCAGTGGCTGACGGTGCAACATCTGGACGGGTATCTACTGCCCGCTCGTCGCTTGCCCTCCGGCGGGCGTCGGCAGTTGGTGCTGACCGCGCATGACATCCTCCCCCGCGAGCCCCGCCCTGGTCAGCTCGCGGCGCAGCGGCGCCTGTACGAGCGCTTCGACGCGCTGGTGGTCCACTCCGAGCACGGCCGCCGGCGACTGACGACCGAGCTGGGAATCGACTCTGCGCGGATCCACGTCATTCCCCACGGGGCGTTCGTCGCGTCGCCTGAGCTGTCACCTGCGCCTGATTTGTCATCCGCGCCACCGCTGCTGCCGTCTCAGACGGACGGTCCCGTCGTGCTCTTCTTCGGCCTGCTGCGTCCCTACAAGGGGCTCGACCTGCTGCTCGACGCCTGGCGCGGGATCGACGGCGCGGAGCTGTGGATCGTCGGCATGCCCCGCATGGACATCTCCTCGCTGCGAGCCGCTGCGCCGGCGAGCGTACGCTTCGTCCCTCGCTTCGTCCCCGATGCCGAGATGGCCAGATACTTCGCGCGCGCCGATCTAGTCGTGCTCCCCTACCGCGAGATCGACCAGTCGGGCGTCGCGTTCACGGCGCTCGGCTCGCGCGTTCCGCTGCTGCTCAGCGACGTCGGAGGCTTCCCCGAGCTGGCGGCGACCGGCGCCGCGCGCACGTTTCCGGCAGGCGATCCCGTCACCCTGCGCAACTCGTTGCGAGAGCTGCTGTCCGACCCGGGAGCCCGCGCCGCGATGGCAGAGCGAGCCCGTGTGGCAGCGGCCGGCCCCTACTCGTGGGACGCCATCGCACGTCGCACGCTCGATCTGTACGAGTCGCTGTCGTGAGCTCCTTCTCACGAGAGAATCCCTGCCGGTGAAATCTGCTCTAGAGATCCTCTTCTGGCTATGCGCGGGCCTGGTCGTGTGGACGCAGGTCGGCTACGCCATCGCGCTGGCCGCGCTCGCGCGCGTGCTGGGTCAGCCGTCCACCCTCGCGCAACTCGCGCAGCTGCCGTCCCTGTCTCTGATTGTCGCCGCGCACGACGAGCAGTCGGTGATCGCCGTGAAGGTCGAGAACGCGCTGGCGCTCGACTACCCGCGCGAGCTGCTCGAGCTGATCGTCGCCTGCGACGGTTGCTCGGATGCGACGGCCAAACACGCGCGTGAGGCAGGCGCCGACGTCGTCATCGAGCTGCCGCGCGGCGGCAAGGTCCGCGCGCAGGACGCCGCGGTACGGAGCGCACGCGGGGAGATCGTCGCTTTCTCCGACGCCAACGCGTCGTGGGCGCCCGCTGCCGCGCGCGCGCTCGTGAGCGCGTTTGCCGACCCTCTCGTCGGCTACGCCTGCGGACAGGTCCGCTTCGTCCAGGCAGCGTCCGGTGCGAATGCCACCAACCAGGAGGGCTTGTACTGGCGTTATGAGATGGCAGTCCGCTCGCTGGAGTCGCGCCTGCGCTCGATCACGGCGGGCAACGGCGCGATCTACGCCACTCGCCGAGATGCCTATTTCGAGGTCGACCCGATTATGGGCCACGACTTGTCGTTCCCGTTTAACATGGTCAAGCGCGGCTTTCGCGCCGTCTACGTTCCCGCCGCGCAGGCGCGCGAGAAGATGGTCCCGTCGATCGAGGGCGAGTTCGCGCGCAAGCGCCGCATGATGAGCCACACGTGGCCGATCGTCCTGCGCGGCGGCATGCTCTCCCCCCGTGGCTACGGGCTCGGCTACGGGCTGATGATCCTCTCCCACCGGATCCTCCGCTACGCCACACCGTTTTTGCACGCTGTCGCGCTGCTCGCAAACACGATCCTGGTGCTCGTAGGGGCCGGTTCCCTCTACGTGGTCACGCTCGCGTTGCAGCTCGCCCTGCTCGCTGCGGCCGCGCTCGCGGGAAGGATGCAAGCGAGGTGGCTGCTCGTGGCGCGCTACTACGTGCTCACCACCACCTCCCTCGCTGCCGGCCTGTGGGACTGGCTGCGCCACGGCACCGAGGCAAGCTGGGACGCGGCCGAGGGCACCCGCTGACGGCAGATGGCCTTCGCGGATGCTTTGTCCTCAGTCGCTCGCCTGCGAAGCAGGCCACGCTCCTTGCGTCCGCGCCCCGCTCGACCCTCCGCCGTCAGCGTCGCGTGATGGGCCTATTGTCCGGCCGATGATTCGCCGTGCTATCGACATCGCCGTCTCCGCCGTGTTGCTCGTGCTCTCGACCCCCGTGCTGCTCGTGGCGGTGCTCGCCGTTCGGCTCGAGTCCGCCGGCCACCCGATCTATCGCCAGCGCCGCGCCGGACGGGACGGCAAACCGTTCGACGTGATCAAGCTACGCACGATGGTCGACGGCGCCGAGCACATCGGCGCGGGGCTGGCGATCAACGAGAAC
This sequence comes from Solirubrobacteraceae bacterium, assembly GCA_036501315.1. Taxonomy (GTDB): domain Bacteria; phylum Actinomycetota; class Thermoleophilia; order Solirubrobacterales; family Solirubrobacteraceae; genus Palsa-744. The sequence goes on along the minus strand of DASYAM010000043.1, from coordinate 12,590 downwards.
GACTCGCGCATCACCCACGTCGGCGCGTTCCTGCGCCGGACCTCGCTCGATGAGCTGCCGAATCTGGTCAACGTGCTGCGCGGCGACATGTCGCTGATCGGCCCCCGCCCGACGCTGCCCGCGCAGGTCGCGCAGTACACCCCCCGCCAGCGCGGGCGTCTGCAGATCAAGCCGGGTATCACCGGCTGGGCTCAGGTCAACGGCCGCGCATCGCTGCCGTGGAGCGAGCGGATCGAGCTCGACCTGTACTACATCGAGCACCGCTCGCTCGCGCTCGACGCGCGCATCCTGTGGCGTACCGTGGCAATGGTGCTCGGCGGCTCGGACCTGTACAAGGGCCAGACCGGCGGCTGGGAGTCCGAGGATCCACGTCCTGAGGGGGAGGGCACGTGACATCCCAGGAAGAGCCGGCGCAGCCACAGGCAGACGCGGCGGCCGTGCGGGCCTCTGCTGTCCCGCAGAGGCCCGCGATCCTGCTCACGGGGGCGGGTAAGCGCTACGACATCGTCTCCTGCTTCGCGCATCTGACCACCACGATCGTCGCCGACCCATCGCCGCGCGCGCCTGCGCAGTACGCGGCTCAGGTGCGCGCGCCGGTCCCACTGATCGACGACCCGCAGTACGTGCCGGCGCTTGAGCTCCTGTGCAAGGAGCACGGCGTCGGCGCGGTGCTGCCGCTGACCGACCTCGACATCGAGGTGCTCGCCTGCGCCCGCGCCGATGGGCGCCTGCCCGCGCTAGTGCCGTCACCGGAGGTTGCACGGGCGACATATGACAAGTACGAGGCCCACCTGCTGCTCGAGCGTCTGGGACTGCCCTCGCCTCCGACCGTGCTGCCCGAGGACGATCTGGAGGCGCTGGCCTACCCCGTCATGGTCAAGCCACGGCGTGGCTCCGGCGCGCGCTCGATCCACCTCGCGAACGACCCCGACCAGGCGCGATTCTTCGTGGACTACGTCGCCGAGCCAGTGATGGTGCAGCGCGCGATGCGTGGCCCCGAGCTGTCGATCGACTGCCTCGGTGACCTCGACGGGCGCTGTCTGAACGCGATCCCGCGCACGATGCTCGAGTCGCGCGGAGGCGAGTCGATCAAGGGCGAAGTCGTCCATGACGGCGAGCTGATCGAGCTGGGACGGCGGGTCATGGAGGCGCTTGAGGTGCGCGGCCCGGCGACGGTCCAGGTGTTTCGCGATCCCGATATCGGGCTGGGGATAACCGACGTGAACACCCGTTTCGGCGGCGCCTTCCCAGCCCCCGCCTACGCCGCCCTGCCCGGGCGCACCTATCCCGAGCTGATCGTGCGTCTCGCCGCAGGCGAGGCCATCGTCCCCCACGTCGGCGAGTTCAACGCCGGGATGACGTTCACCCGCTACTACTGGCAGCTCGAGCTCGACGAGCGTCTCGTGCCGACCGGGCGGGAGATCGTGCCGGACGGCCCGGCACGCCCCCGCTGAGCGCGTGAGCGTTCCCGGGCTCGACGGCCCAAGAACCTGTCTCAAAACAGGCGTTCCGGGCATGCCGGATGTTTTGCGACAGGTTCCAACCGGCCCGCGCCGACCCGGAGGCGTCCAACCGACCCGGAGAATCTGCCCGAAGTGCAAGAATCAGAGGCTGTGAACGCATTGCTCGCCGACTCGCCGACTGTCTCCAGCTCAGAGCAGACCCCGCCTCAGCAGACCACCGCCCCAGGATCGGATGGGCCCCCGCCGCCCGAGCGCGCCTGCGCGAACTGTGGCTCGCCGCTAAACCCCGATCAGGACTGGTGCTTGCAGTGCGGCGCCGGCACACCCGAGAGCCTCACCACGCGGGCTCCCAGCTGGCGCTCGGCAGCGGCGATCCTCGCCATTGCCGCGGTCCTCGCGGTCGGAGCGGCCACAGCGGCGTATGCCGCGCTGAGCAAAGGCGGTCCCAAGCATCGCTCGGTGGTAACCACGGTCGCACAGGCGACTGTGCCGGCAACCACGACTCCCACCACGCCGCTGACACCGACGCCCACGACCCCAGGTGCGACGGCGACGACGCCAACGCCCACGCCCACCGCGCCGGGAACGCCCACCACCGTCAACCCGTTGCTTCCCACCGGGGGCGCCAAACCACCAAAAATCCCACTTACCGCGCCTACGCCGAAATCGTCGGGCACCTCCCCCAAAGCCGGCACGCCCGGCGCTTCCGAAGGGGGTCCGTCGACCGCGACGCCAAAATCGACCGAAGGCACGCCTCCCGCGAACGAACCGCAGCCGACGTCGATCGTGCTCGACACCAACGCTGCCTCGACCTACAACCCATACAACTATCCGGCGAGCAGCTTCGGCGATCCCAGTCTGGCGATCGACGGCGAATCCAATACGGGCTGGACCGCGCAGGTCGAACCGGCGGTCGCGCCGAAGATGGCGGAGGGGCTCGCGATCGACCTGAAGACCCCTCGACGTGTGTCCGCGCTCACGCTCGTCACGTCGACCCCGGGCATGACGGTGCAGGTGTACGGCGCCAACGGCAGCGCGCTGCCGACGTCGATCACCGACCCCACGTGGGCGCAGCTGAGCCCGTACTTCATCGAGAAGAAGAAGCACGTACGTATCAAGCTGCGCCACTCGGCGAAAGCGTTCCGGTTTGTCGTGCTGTGGATTTCGAGCGCTCCTGCCGCCGCGGTCGGCACGCCCCAAGCGCCCGGCCACGTGAGCGTGAACGAACTGGAGCTCTTCCCGGCCAAAGCCTGACCTGACGGTCGGGGAGCGGCGCCATGCTGCGTCCTCACCCCTCGGGTGCAGGCGCTCTCGCCGTCAGGCGCCCAAGTGTGCCTCCTTGCCTGCCTGTCAGGCGGAGGCGGCGCGCGCGCGTTTGGGCGCACGTTTCGCCGGTGTGCGTTTGGCCGGTGTGCGTTTGGTCGGCTTGGCTGGACGTCTTGCGCGGCCCGCGGTTGGCTTCGCCCAGACATCGTCCAAGAACGAGGCGATCTCGCCGGTCAGCCGCTCGGGTTGCAGGCGCAGCTCGACGAGCGAGTCGGCTTCGAGCAGGCGTGCGTTCGGCAGCTCCTCCGCTAGCTGGCCGGCATCGGAGAAGGGGTGTACTGGATCGCGATGGTGGCCGAGCACGAGCGTCGGCATCGGGAACGTGCGTCGCTCGTCACGATGGGGAGCGATGCGCCCGAAGAAAAGTCCCTGCAGCAGCGCGCCGCCGGGGCCGGGCGCCTGGCGCACCGTGTCGAGCACGACGTTTCCGTAGTGGGGGAGCAGCCGGCGCGGAATCAGGCGGGTGGTCCGCGCCAGCAGTTCCATCAATGGCTCACCGAACGTGAGCGCGACGAGCAGGGGCGTGAACGTAAGGGCGCTCGACAGCAGCCCGTTGTCGAGCACCGGCATCTCGATCACCATGCCCCGCAACCGCTCGGGTGAGGTGGAGGCGATCTCCAGAGCAGCGTTGGCGCCTAGCGATGTGCCCATCACGACTGCGTCGTCGATCTCCAGATGGTCCATCAGGGCGATGATCTGCGCAGCGAAGAAGGCCATCGAGTAGCGCCACATGTCGCGTGGTCGATCGGACTGGCCGTGGCCGAGCAGATCGATGGTGATCACGCGATTGCCGCGCGCCGCCAGGTCTTCGGCCAGGGGCCGGTGCATTTCCTGGGAGAGCAGCAGGCCGTGGACGAGGATCAACGGCCGCGCGTGCGCCGAGGAGCTCTTCGCCGTGCGCCCGCGCCCACCGCCGGCCTTCACCTCCGCCGGGCCGCCGCCGAACTCCGTGTATGCGATGCGCTGCCCTTTGAACTTGAAGGAGGACACGTCTCCAGCCTACAGCCACACGCGGACCCGGACGATGCCGTGGATCGCCCGGGCCAGCGTTATCCCCTCTCCATGGGCTTTGCCGCAGGACGGCTCGGCAGGTGACCGTCCCGACAGGCGACCCGCATGTAAAACCCATCAGTGGGCCTGAAGGTGCGCTCGGAGATGGCGCGCGCTACTGTCCGAGCACCGCTTCAATGGCCTGTAACGAGCCCACCGAGCGGAATCAAGGGCGTCCAGAGGAGGAGAAGACGATGGCCAAGCAACCCCGCATTCTCGCCGGAGAGACCGCTGCGATCACGGGAGGCGCGCGCGGAATCGGTCGTGCCACCGCCCAGGCTTTGTTGAGCCAGGGAATGAGGGTGGCGATTGGAGACGTGGACATAGAGGCGGCACGTCAGACGGCTTCCGAGCTGGGGCCGAGCGCCGTGGCGCTGCCACTCGACGTGACCGAGCGGGAGTCGTTCTCGGCGTTTCTCGACGGCGCCGAGGAGCAGCTGGGCCCGATCGACGTGCTGGTGAACAACGCCGGGATCATGCAGCTCGGCCGGTTCGTCGACGAGGAGGACCTGACCGCGCAGAGGATGGTCGACATCAATATCCACGGGGTGATCCTCGGCACGAAGCTCGCGCTCGTGCGCATGATCCCGCGTGACCGTGGTCACATCGTGAACATCTCCTCCCAAGCGGGCAAGTTCGGCGCGCCGGGCGGCGCGACCTACTCCGCGACGAAGCACGCCGTGGTTGGGCTGACCGAGGCCGTACGCGGCGAGCTGCGCCTGATGGGCGCTCACATCAACCTCAGCTATGTGATGCCGTTCGTCGTCAACACCGAGCTCGGCTCGGGGCTGGGAGAGGCGCGCGGGTTGAGCAACCTCGAGCCGGGCGACGTAGCCGAGGCGATCGTCGAGGCGCTCCAACAGGGCACGGTCGAAGTGTGGGTGCCGAAGTCGTCCAAGCGCACGAACGTCCTCGGCGCGGTCCTGCCCCGGCGGCTGGCCGAGGGGATGGCCCGCGCGATGAAGGCCGATCGCGTGCTCGTCGACACCAACGCGAGCACGAGGCGGGCATACGAGCTGCGGGCTTCGCGGTCGGAGCCGGCGCTGGAGGCGCCGCCGGAGCAGCCGCAGATCACGCCGGTCGCGGGCGACTGAGCGCGCCTGACGCCACCCGGTCGCCCACGTGCCACCAGCACGCGGGCACCCACCGTGCGACGCCAGCCACGCCCAGTCACGCACCGACCCCACCACCGACTTCCGTTCAGTCAGAGACGAGCCAGTCGGCGATCAGCCGGCCGATCAGCGGCCCTTGGTCCTCCTGCAGGAAGTGGCCGGCGTCCTCGATCGTGCGAGGTGTCGGCTGGCCGATCGAAGCGGCGAAGCGCTCTCCGACCGCCAGCGGCAGGACTGGGTCGGAGTCACCCCACAGCATCAGGGTCGGCCGGTGATCCTCGCGTAGCGCCTCCTGCGTGCGTCGCCCGGCCGCCGCTCCAGGCGCGTCGGGGGTTTGGGGCAGCAGCGTCGGGAAGGCACGCGCGCCGGCCTTAGAGGGGATATCTGGGAAGGGCGCCTCGTATGCGGCGATCACCTCGTCGCCCGGGTCGAGCTTGCAGGCGCCGCGGACGAGCATGCCGATCGGCAGGTCCTCGGTGCGCGCGACGAAGTCGCGGAACGCGAGCCAGGCCTCGGTCGACTTCTGGTACCCGGTCGCGAGGCCGGTGTCGAGGATCACGATCCGGTCGATCCGCTCTGAGTGCTCGACCGCGAGGCGCAGGCCGATCGGCCCACCCCAGTCGTGCACGACGATCGTGGCGCCGCGCAGGTCGAGGTCTTCGAGCAGCGTGGCGGTGAGCTCGACGTGGCCGTCGTAGGAATACCAGCCCATGTCGACCGGCTTGTCCGAGCGGCCGAAGCCGGCGAGGTCGGGGGCGATGCAGCGGAAGCCGGAGTCGCGCACGGGCGGGATGACCTTGCGCCACAGAAACGACCAGGTGGGCTCACCGTGCAGGAAGATGACGGGTGCGCCGGAGCCCTCGTCGAGATGGGCCAGCCGCAGATCGTCCACCACGCGGTAGCTAGAGGCGAAGGGAAAGTCGGGGAGATCTTCGAGCGCCTCATCGGGCACGCGCACCGCATCGGTCATCGTGGCAAAGAGCATAACCGGGGCTCCATCGGTTAGGCTCGCGCCCATGCATGCGGCAGCGCTTCACCTGGCGCCCATTTTGGGGGCGGAGAAGAGCAAGGTTCCCTTCTACATAGCCGGCGGCGCGCTGGTGGTGTGGGCGCTGATCGTGTCGCTCGGGCTCGGCCTGCGCCGCCCGGACTTCCCCGGTGGCACGGGGGGCGAGCGGACGGTGATCGCGATCACGGTGGTGCTCGTGATTGCGGCGGCAGCTACGGCAGTGCTCACGTCGGGCACGCCCGCGCAGACGGCGACGGCGACGAATGCGGCCGCGACGCAGACGTCTCCGACAGGCGCCGGCGAAGCGCCCGCCGTGGCGTCCACCACCACCTCCACGTCGGGCCCCTCCACCGCTCCCGCCGCGTCGCCCAAGGCGACGACGGGAACGCCGGCGCCGCCGTCCTCGCCCGCGGCCGGCAGCGCGACGACGGCGCTCAAGCTAGCGGCAGAACCGGGCGGGCAGCTCAGCTACGACACGAAGCAGCTTGCGGCAAAGGCGGGCAAGGTGACGATCACGATGACGAACATGTCGCCGATCGAACACGACGTGGCGGTCGCGCAGGGCAGTACGGTGCTCGGCTCCACGCCGACGTTTCAAGGTGGGAGCCGGGCGCTGACGCTGAGCTTGAAGCCCGGCACGTACACCTTCTACTGCACAGTCCCCGGTCATCGTCAGGCGGGGATGGAAGGCACGCTGACCGTCTCCTCCTAGAGCTCCGAGTCGAAGTCCGACTCCCCGCTCGACGGACCGGCCTCACCGGCTGTCATTGCGATGCTAATCCCCGTCGGGGACCGGCGAGCAGAGCCGCCACGCGAACAGGACGGCGGCGACCGAGGTGGCGAGGTTGAGGCTCGAGACCCCTGGGCGCATCGGGATACTGACGCGCGCGTCAGCGCGGGCAAGGAGCTCGTCGCTGAGACCGTGGCGCTCGGTGCCGAAGGCGAGCACCGCCCGCGGCGGCAGCGTGTCCGGGTCGAGGCGCTCTCCGGCGGGGTCGACCGCGAGCAGAGGCCGATCTGCGCAGAGAACGCTCGCGACACGGGCGACGGGCACGGCATAGTGCAGCCCGGCGGCGCCGCGCAGCGCGTCGGGATGCCATGGGTCGTGGCTGCCGGTGGTGAGCACGCCGGCGACGTCGGCCGCTGCGGCGACGCGCACGCAGGCGCCCATGTTGCCGAGGTCGCGTGGATCCTCGAGCAGAACGACCGGCAGCGCGCGCTGGTCGGCGATCACGGCGAGGGGGTCGACCGCTGGACGCTCGGCCAGTCCGATGACGCCCGTCGGCGGCGCGAGCGGCGCGAGCTGGGAGAAGATGGCAGGGTCGACCTCGCGCGCGAGCTCGCGCATGCGCGAGGCGATGTCGGGAGCAAGCGCGGCGGCCAGCCGGTCGAGCTCGTCATTATCGGAGGAGACGACCTCGAGCACGTTGGCGCCGAAGCGCAACGCGTGCTTGAGCGGGTGGAAGCCTTCGAGCACCGCGAGGGAGGGGTCGCGCCGAGCGCGGCCGAAGCGCGGGACGAGGGCGCCGGCTGCCCGGGACGATCCGTCGTGCACGCGCCGATGGTATAGAGAGCGGGATGAGGCTCGAGGGGATCCACCACATCACTGCGATCACGGGCGACGCGGCGGGCAACGTCGAGTTCTACACGGGCGTGCTCGGGCTGAAGCTGGTGAAGCGGACCGTCAACCAGGACGAACCGACGGTCTATCACCTGTTCTACGGCGACGAGCACGGCTCGCCGGGGGCTGACCTGACGTTCTTTGAGTATCCCCATGCTGCGCTTGGCCGGCCGGGTGACGGCATGGTGCACAGGATCGTCTGGCGGGTCGGCTCAGTCGATGCGCTGGCCTTCTGGCGGGAGCGGCTGGCACGGCGCGGGGTGGGGCTCGAATCGAGCGGGGACGGCCTGCTGTTCGCCGATCCCGAGGGTTTGGCGCACGAGCTGGTCGTCGCGTCCATCGGCGGGGAGGAGCCGTTGATCGCGCGTTCGCGTGAGATCCCGGGCGGGCTCGCGTTGCAGGGTTTCGCCGGTGTGCGGGTTTACAGCTCCGAGCCCGCCGGCAGCGCGCAGTTCCTCGGCGGAGCGCTCGGTTTCACGCGGCAGGAGAGCGGGTCTGAATGGCAGGTGCGCGGTGAGCAGCGCAGTGGTTTCTACACCTACGACGCGCCTCCGGAGGGTCGCGGCAGGCGCGGCGCCGGCACGGTGCACCATGTGGCGTTCGCCGCGCAGGCGGGCGAGGAGGAGGCGTGGCGCGAGCGGCTGAGCGCGGCGGGGGCGCGGCCGACGGACGTGATCGACAGGCTCTATTTCCGCTCGGTGTATTTCTTTGAGCCGAGTGGCGTGCTGTGCGAGATCGCGACGATCGGCCCGGGGTTCGGGGTCGACGAGGACGAGCAACATCTTGGCGAGCGCCTGTCGCTGCCGCCACAGCTCGAGGCGATGCGCGCGCGGATCGAAAGTGTGCTGACGCCGCTGCCCGAACCGGGGCGAGCCGACGCTAGCTGAGTCTGCTCGCGGCGCCCGATACGGGCGGTCGCGAGTGGAGGAACGCTGTGAGGTCGAGCCGGTCAGCCGGTCTGCTCCGTGGGGCGGATGAGCAGCTCGTTGATCGCGACATGACGCGGGCGGGTGACAATGTAGGAGATCGCGTCGGCGATGTCCTCGGCCTGCAGGCGGTCGATGTCGCCGAAGCGCTTCATCATCTGCTCGCGCACGTCTGAGCGCACGTGGTCTGACAGCTCGGTGTCGACCGCGCCCGGCTCGACGAGCGAGACGCGCAGATGCCGCCCGGCGAACTCCTGGCGCGCGGACTCGCTGAACGCGCCGACGCCGTGCTTGGTCAGGTTGTAGACGCCTGAGCCGGAGCGGGCGACGCGGCCGGCGACGGAGCTGACGTTGATGAGGTCGGCGACCCGGCGCGGCTCCTCGCCGGCCGCTTTCAGCAGATGGGGCAGGGCGGCGTGCGCGACGTAGAGCAGGCCTTGGAGGTTTAGCTCGATCATGCGATCCCATTCCTCGACCGGCGCGTCAAGTAGCGGGCCGAGCAGCATCACGCCAGCGTTGTTGACCACGGTGTCCAGGCGTCCGAACTCCTCCACGGTGCGGGCAATGGCCGCTTCGGCCTGGGCGCGGTCGGTGACGTCGGTCTCGATCGCGAGGGCGCGGCCGCCGCTGTGCTCGACGTCGCGTACGAGCTCGTCGAGGCGGTCCTTGCGCCTGGCTGCCACCGCGACCGTCGCCCCTTCGGAGGCGAGCGCGCGGGCGCTCGCCGCGCCGATGCCGCTGCTCGCGCCGGTGACGAGCGCGACGGTTGCGTGGAGTCGGTCAGCCATGAGTCCTCCGATCCCGCGGCCATCCGCCGCGTTTGAGCTTTGTATGAAAGACGGCACCGGCCGGGCTCGACGCGAGCATCCCCACCGGCTTTCCGGCGATCGAGCGCCGCTCGAGGAGGGCTGCGCGAGAGAGCTCTAACGGCATCGCAATCACTCCTGCGCGACGAGGAGTCGTGGGTTCCAGAGGACCTCCCACAGGTGTCCGTCCGGATCGCGGAAGTAGCCGGAGTAGATACCCCAAGGACGGTCGTGCGCCCGGTCGGTGAGCGTGGCTCCGGCGGCCTCGGCTTGGGCGAGCAGCGAGTCGACCTCGGCTGCGCTTGCGAGCGCATGTCCGATGCTGAACTCCCCGGTTTTTGGTGGGCCGAGGGGAACCTTGGCGTCCTTCGCCAGCTCAGACCGGGGATAGAGCGAGAGGAACAGCCCGTTGCGAAGCTCGAACAGCGCGACAGCCCCGGCGGGGTGGTCATCGTCGCCGGCGAACTCGGTGCCGATCACCCCGCGCGACTCGAGGCCGAGACCGTCCCGGTAGAAGGCGTGCGCCCGCTCCAAGTCGGCGACGGCGAGCGTGATCACGTCGATTCGGGCTTCCATCTTCCACCTTCCCAGATTGGCTTCGTGGCCGGCCTGTCGTCGCATGCTCGTGGTGCGGTCGGACGCTCACGGGTGCGTACGACGTGAGCCTTACGCTCGGCCGGTGGTGAGCAGGATCATCGCCTCCGTGGCGAGCACTAGAGGTTCCAGCCGAAGTAGACCTCGGCCTTGTGGATCTTCTCCCCCGCGAACGTGAGCACCTCCGTGTTGCGGAACCGATGCCCGTCGGTCTTCGTGCTCTCGTAAGTGACCACAACCTCATCGCCGTCCTGCATCAGACGCACGAGCTCGGTGTCTTCGATCAGCTCAGCATTGGGCCAGCAGCGCTCGAAGTATCGGTCGCGACCGATACCCACGTCGGCGGGGCTGTAGAAGGTGAAGTCGTCGCTCAGCAGATCCTCGACGATGCGGCGATCGCCGGACACGTACGCTCCATACACTTCGCGAGCCATCTGCAGGCGGTCATGGCTGGGCATGTGCGCCTCCCTTGTCTCGTCGGCTTCTGGTGGGGGTAGGCTTCGCAGCATAGGCCTTCATCGCAGTCGAGCCGGCGTCGAACGCGACAGCTCGACGCGCTGCGCGGCCATTTGTGCGTGCGCCCGACCGGCCCCAGCACATACTCGCTCAGTTCATTTGGATAGCCAGTTCATTCAAATTTCTGGATTTCTGGTTGCATTCGTCTTCATCGATTTTTTCCGAGTGTTCCCCTACTGTTTTATGTTGCTCGTAGTAGGAGAGCTACATCCGTTTACCGCTCCCACGGTGTGCAGGTGCAGCGCGTGATGACCGATAGCGGACCGGCCTACATCTCCTTCGTACATAAGCTCGCATGCGCCGCGCTCGGCCTGAAGCACATTCGCACACGCCCTTACCGGCCACGCACCAACGGAAAGGCAGAGCGCTTCATCCGCACGCTGCTCGGCGGCTGGGCCTACGGCGCGATCTACGCCGCCCAGCGCACTATCCGGCTGGCTCGAGGAGTACAACTGGCGACGACCACACGACTCCCTCAGCCACAAGCCACCCGGAACTCGCCTACACGAGCTGAACAACCTCCTCGGGTCTAACAGTTAGTCCGCGTCCGGGCCAGACCAACGTTCTGCGAGCGTTTGAGCCTGCGCCAAGACATCTAGTAGCGGCGGTGCGGCGTTGGAGATCTCCCGAAGCGCCGTGCCGGCTGCGTGTAGGGCGGCGAGCTGTTGCACCAGTCGCTGAGCGGCATCGGCGCTTAGGTCGTCGGGGTCGGGTCCTGCAGCCTTCGGCACCGAGCTCCCCGAAGCGCGCCCGTACAGCTCGTCGAGCGAGACACCCAGCGACGTAGCTATCTGTTCGCTGTGTGCGCGCCCTGGTGAATGTTTGCCGGTGGCCCAGCTTGAGACGGTGTTCGTCGATACGCCCACCATCCCAGCGAGATCCTTTGCCCTTAGGCCGCGCATCGTGAGTAGCTGTCGAAGTGCTGGGCCGAACGGCGCCGGCAACCTCCCGTCCAAGTCATCTTGTTCCATCCAAGGAGACTTGTATCGTCCAGGAGGCTGAAATACAATAGGACTTGGATTACGGAGGCAGGAGGCAACATGCCAGCGCCAGGCGCGAGTTCGCTCATCGATCGAGTCGACGAAGATGACCGGCCAATCGGGGGTGTCCGACGCGGCGACGCGTTGCGGCTGGGCGCGAACTTCAGGACTGTGCATGTCTTCGTGTTGCACGACGATCAGCTGCTTCTACAGCAGTTGGCCCCCTCACGTGAGCGGCACCCAGGCCGCTGGGGCTCATCTGCGGCGGCATACCTCCACTCGGGCGAGAGCTACGAGGAAGCTGCGAGGCGGCGCCTCGCCGAAGAGCTGGGCCTTGAGGGAGACCTCACCCGAGTCGGAAAGACGGAGATGAGAGACGAGCGATCGCTGAAGTTCGTTGAGCTGTACACGCTCGAGGACGGCCCAGCCCGCATCAACGAGCCCGGTCACATCGCCGAGCTCGCGTACTGGGACCAACCGGATCTAGAAGACGCCGTAGAGAGCAGCTCGGCTATCTTTACGCCGACCTTTCTACATGTCTATCGGTTCTACCAACAACGACTAACAACGGCGAAGATCTAGACGACGACAAGCTCTGGGAGCACTACGGGCGAGTCCTCGACGAGTACCGCTTCCAGGTCAATCTGAACTGGAGCCGTTCTCAGTACTACTTCGTCCTGAACGTGGCGGTCATCGCTGCCGGGATCGCAGTGCTCTCGACACCGCGAGCGCCGCTGCCGGTCGCGATATCGGTCTTCGCCGTCGGTGCGACCAGCGCGGTCCTCGCGATGCTCGCGAACGCGACGGGGCGTAGCTACTACAAGAGCACTCGCGATCGTAAGCGCGAACTAGAAGAGCGGCTTATGCTAGGCGCTTTCACGATCGCGCCAACACCCGGAATGGGGAGCCTGCGAGGCCGCCTTGCACGGGTCACAACGTTCCAAACGTTCATGCTCGGGGCTTTGCTGGCCGCAGATCTCGCCGGCCTCGGGACCTGCATCGCCCGCGCTCTGCCGCCTGATGGGCCACCCTATGTCGTGGTCGCTGTGACGGGGTCCCTGTGATGTGAGCCGGGTGGTATGCGTGTTCGTCATGTCCCTTTGATGGGATGGGAGGATGGACACGATCATGAAGCGACGTAGACACACGCCGGAGCAGGCTGTTCGGAAGATCCGTGAGGGCGAACG